>PADE01000154.1 GCA_002702965.1 Planctomycetaceae bacterium | reverse complement strand
ATGTGGAAAAGCGGGTCGAGCGCATGCGCGCCTTAAAGGACCGGGCCGAGGACCGCGCCCGCGACAAGGGGAAGCCCATCTTCTCGATGGAGCGCCCCGACAACGGCATGCCGGAGGATATTCGCGAACACATGAAATTGATGTGCGACATTATCGCGATGGCATTTCAGACCGACAAGACGCGGATCGGCACGTTGTTGCTGTGCCGCGATATCTCCGGTCTGGTCTATCCGTTCCTCGACGTGCGCGTTTCGCATCACTACGCGTCGCACAAGGATACTGACATCTCCTACGAACGGGTCTGTACGTACTACGTGCAGCAACTGGCCTACCTCGCGCAAAAGCTCCACAAAATGCCCGAGGGGGACAGTACGGTGCTCGACAATAGCCTGCTGTATTTCGTGAACAACATGTGGTCCGGACAGGCCCACGACAGCACCAAAGTTCCGGTCATTACGGTCGGCGGGCTGGGTGGAACGTTGGAGACCGGCCGCGTTCTCGATTACCGGGACCGCGACGACGAGGACCGCCGTTTGTGTAGCCTGTACCTATCGATCATGGACCGAATGGGCCTGAAGCTCGATGCGTTCGGAGACGCGACAACGCGGCTAGCCGAAATCTAAATCATCCGCCCGCCACGCTCGCTGTGAGGGAGGGGGTCGCGTGCCCCCGGATGTTGATCGGCACCGCTGGTGGTTAGGGGCGGTCTCCGCCGCGTTGATCGAATGCCAGACTGCGCGTTTGGGGCCAGACGTTCGTCTCGCTAGACATCGCGCCGGCCGGTCTGGGGAACCCCTTCGCGGTCGACAACCGATTCCGCCGCGGGGAGCAGCGATGGAAAGATCGGTTCAGTGATGGCAGAATAACGGTCTCACTTCGGGTTGGCATCGCTCGCCTCGAGCGAAACCCCGCTGTGGTAACACGTATCCACGTGGGACGGGTCACGATCGACCTCGACTGCATGCACCGCAAAGCCGCAACAGGATGTGCTCATGCGATTTCCGCGTCTGTTCCTGATGTTTCTCATCCTGGTCGTGAATCACCCGTCTGGCGGACGATCGGCCGACGGAAATCGCCTCACCTACCTGGACGACGCCGCGGCCCCGTACTACGTCAGCCGCACGTTTCCGAAATTGACCACGCCGCAGTGGGTTGGCGAGTCCGGGGTGGAAGCGGTCGTCGTTCTGGCCATCGACGACATGCGCGACACCCAGCACTACGAAAACTACTTGCGGCCGATCCTCGACCGACTCAAACAGATCGACGGCCGCGCGCCGCTGAGCATCATGACCAACCAGGTCGATCCCCAGGACCAACGCCTCCAGCGGTGGATCGAAGAGGGTGTCACAATCGAGGTCCACACGGTCGATCATCCCTGTCCACTTCTCAAAGCGGGTAACTTCGGCCAAGCCAAGAGCACCTATGACCGCTGTGTGGACCTGTTAGCGACAATCCCGGGCAATCACCCGGTCGCGTTCCGCATGCCCTGCTGCGACTCATTGAATACACCCAGCCCACGGTTCTGGCTGGAAATCTTCAACCGACGGACCCCGGCCGGAAACTATCTGGCCATCGATAGCTCGGTGTTTAACGTGTTTACGTCAGCCGACGCGCAACTGCCAGCCGAGCTTACACGCCGCCCCGACGGAACCGAGCGATTCCGGCACTACCTGCCGTTTCCCTCGTTTGTCAACACGATCGAAAACTACCCCTACCCCTATGTGATCGGGCAGAAGTGCTGGGAATTTCCCTGCACGGTTCCCAGTGACTGGCAGGGACAGAACATCCAACGTCCAAACAACCCGGAAACCCTCCGCGATTTGAAGCTGGCGCTCGATGCGACGGTCCTCAAGCAGGGCGTGATGAACCTCGTTTTCCATCCACACGGGTGGATTCGCAACGACCAGGTAATCGAGTTGATCGATCACGCCACTGGACGCTACGGCGACAAGATCAAATTTCTCAATTTTCGCGAGGCCGTGGCGCGGATCAATCGACATCTGTTAGGTGGCCAACCGCTGCGCGACGCGCGGGGTGACGATAATGGCGTGCGTCTGCTCGATCTCGATCACGACGGATTTCTCGATGTGGTCGTCGCCAATTCCAAGGTGCAGCAGACCCGTACCTGGTCACCTCAGACCCAGAGCTGGCAAATCGGCCCCTTTCCCGCCACGCTGCGCGGAGCGGGCCCAAACGGCGCGACCCGTCTCCGCTTCGGTGTCCTCGCGTCGGACGGTCAGGCGAGTTGCGTCGGCCCCAACCTGGCCTGGCACTACCGCGACGGCGCCTGGCAACCGGACCCCACGATGCACCGAGGCCTCCCACCGCGCGACGAAGCTGAACCGGCTGCGCTGGCAGTACGCTTGCGGGACGTCGACGGCGATGGGCGCTGCGAGTGGCTCGACGCGCTGCACGGTACGGTCTACCGTCGCGACCACCGCGCCCAGCGGTGGCTCCAACTGCCGTTCACCATTCCCGACCCCCGTTGGCCTGGCCGCGCTGCTCCCGGAGCCCGCATCGCGGACCTGCAGGGTGGCGATACGGGGTTGCGGTTTCACGATGTCGACCGAGATGGGGATCAAGATGTCCTCTTTTCCAACCCGGCGCGCTACGGCCTGTACCTGTTCGAGTCACTCGCGGCGGGTTGGGCGACGGCCGTCGTAGACAACGCGCGGCGCGAAAAAACAGATGCGCCAGCGTTCCCCTCGATCGTGCGACCAGACGGCACGGACAACGGGGCCTGGTTCCACTCGGAACACCTCTGGGTCCAAAATGAGGATACCGATCGCCACCCCGATCTGGTCGACCGGCTGTCGTTGGTCAGCACCCTCGAAGCACACTACCGGGAACAGGACCGCCAGGGGAAACTACCGGGACCGCGTTCACCCCAGCAATCGCTGGCTTCGATCGACGTAGGTGCGGGTTTTCGCGTCGAGTTGATCGCCAGCGAACCGCTCATCGCCGACCCGGTGGCCTTCGATTGGGCTCCCGATGGAAGCCTGTGGGTGGCGGAAATGGCCGACTACCCCAATGGCATCAACTGGCACAAGCCGGGCGACCCGCTCGGCGCGGCGGGCGGTCGCATCAAGCGGCTGCGCGACACGACGGGTGACGGTCGCTACGACCAGGCCATCGAATTTCTCGATCAGGTCCCCTTTCCCAATGGCATCAAAGCCTGGAGAGGCGGAGTCCTGATCACGGCGGCACCCGACATCCTGTTCGCCGAAGATACCGACGGGGATGGCCGCGCCGATCGGCGCGAGGTGCTCTACCGCGGATTTGGGGAAGGGAACCAGCAACACCGTGTCAACGGACTCCGCTGGGGACTCGATAACTGGCTGTATGCGGCCAACGGCGATAGTGGGGGTACGGTCACGTCGGTCAAGACCGGCATCCAAGTACCGATCCGGGGACGCGATTTGCGCATTCGTCCCGACCAAGGGCACCTGGCTGCCCAGTCGGGGCAAACCCAATTCGGCCGCAACCGGGATGACTGGGGAAACTGGTTTGGCGGAAACAACAGCAACCCGATGTGGCACTACGTGCTCGACGATTACTACCTCAGCCGCAACCCCTACCTCACAGCACCTCCGGTGCGGCTAGCGGTCTCGGTGGCACCGGGTGCAGCCCCCGTGTTTCCTACCAGTCGCTCGCTGGCGCGGTTCAACGACCCGGCGAAGCTCAACCGCTTTACATCCGCCTGCAGCCCGATGATCTATCGAGACTCGCTGCTGTTCCCCTCCACCACGCAGGCATTCATCTGCGAACCCGTCCACAACCTGGTGCACCGCGAGATCGTCACCCGCAAAGGGCTCAGCTTTCGTAGTCAGCGCGCAGCGGATGAACAACAATCGGAGTTTTTTGCCTCGCGCGACAACTGGTGCCGGCCAGTGATGATCCGGACCGGCCCCGACGGAGCGCTGTGGATCGCCGACATGTACCGCCTGGTGATCGAGCACCCCGAATGGATTCCCAAAGATTGGCAGCAACGGATCGACCTGAGAGCAGGCAGCGATCGGGGGCGGCTGTACCGAGTGGTCCCCGCCGCGCGCGCCGCGCGCGCCGTGCCCCAACTCGACCGACTCGACACGGCCGGTCTGGTCGCCCAGCTGGAGAGCCCTAACGGTTGGATCCGCGACACCGTCCAACAGATGTTGCTCTGGAAATCCGACCCCGGGGCGACGGTTCACCTGCGGCGGATGTCCTCCTCGCCAACACCGACAGCGCGCCTGCATGCGCTCTGCACGCTCGACGGTCTCGGCGAGCTCCGACCCAGCGACGTAGGGGCAGCACTGACCGATCGACATCCGGGCGTGCGACGCCACGCGGCCCGTCTGGCCCATCCCCTGATCGCGGACTCGGCGCCACTGCGCGCCGGCGTCGCGGCGCTCGCCCGTGATCCCGATCTCGCGGTCCAGCTTCAGGTCGCCTACACGTTGGGAGCCACCACCGCGATCGAACCGGCCATCACCACGGCGCTGGTCGATCTGATGCTGGCACCCGCGGGGCAACCCTACCTGCAGGCGGCCGCGCTCAGTTCGGTCGCAAGTACCCATCTGCGGGCCGTGCTCACCGAGGTGTTCGAACGGCCTGACGCAGAGGGCGTCTGGCCGCTGGTCGAGAGGTTGTTGTCGATGGCAGTCTCGATCCGTGACACCAAAGCGATCCAGCCCGCGATGACCGCCGTGCTCTCCGGCGAGCGGGGAACCTGGTCAGCGCGCGCCGCCCTCCTGACTCGGCTGTTGGCCACCGGGGGTGGCAAACAACCCATGCTCGACCAGGCGTTAACCCCGGTGCTACGGCGGCAACTGGAGACGTTCATGTCCGCGGCCCGTTCGCGGCTCGACTCGGAGGACTCCCCCAACGCCGAGCGGTTGGTCGCCCTCAGACTGGTCACGGCACGCGCTGCCGTTCGTGATCTGAAACGTATTTCTCGTCTGCTCGATCCCCAGCAAACGCCCGCCCTGCAGACTGCCGCCGTCGAGGCACTGATCGAAACGGGACACGAGACCATCCCCGAGTTATTGCTCGCCTCCTGGCGATCGCGCACCCCTGCTCTGCGTACACAGATTCTCGACGGGTTGCTGAGTCGCCCAGCCTGGACAGGCGCGCTGCTGACCGCGTTGGAGACCCAACGTGTCTCTCCGCGGCACCTCGATGCGCGGCGCCGGCAGCAGCTCAGTCAACACCGCGACAAGGCGACGCGGGCCCGCGCACGGGAACTACTGGAACTTGCGATCAGCAAAGACCGCGCCGAGGTCCTAGCGGACTATCGACCGGCGCTCGACCTTCCCGGAAAAAGAGAGCCGGGCAGGGCACTGTTCGCCAAGCACTGCAGCAAGTGTCATCGCCTGGAGGGCGCCGGCGAGCCCGTCGGACCTGATCTCACCGCGCTGACCGACAAGTCGCCGATGGCTCTGTTGACCGCGATCCTCGATCCCAACCGAGCGGTCGAAGACAAATATCTGGATTACCTGCTGATCACCGTCGAGGGGCGGCAGGTGGGCGGAATGCTCACCCAAGAAACGGGGAACAGCATCACTCTACGGGGGCCGGACGGCAAGCAACAGGTGGTCCTTCGCCGCGATATCGATCGTCTCCTGGGAACCGGTAAGTCGCTGATGCCCGAAGGGGTCGAGCGAGAGCTCAAACCGCACGACGTGGCCCATTTGATCGCCTATCTGCGGGACATCGGACCGCCCCCCAAGCCGTTCCCCGGTAACCAGCCGGAAATCGTCTCGGCCGGGGCAGACCGGTCGCTCCACCTGTCGGCCAGCCGCGCGCGGATCTACGGCCCGACCCTAGTGTTCGAGGACCGCTACCGGAATCTCGGGTTCTGGTCAGATGCCCGCAATCGGGCCGTCTGGTCGGTGCGCGTGCCGGCCGCCGGGCGGTATCGGGTCGTGATGCGTTTTGCCTGCGCCGAGGAGACGGCCGGCAACCGCTTCCAGCTCGCGATCGCCGGTCAACGCTTAACCGGCAAGGTCGCCTCGACCGGAAGCTGGGACGATTATCGCAGCCAACCGGTGGGAACCGTCGAACTCCCGGCCGGAACCTCCGAACTGAGTTTCCGCTCCGATGGCGCCGTCCGCGGCTTCCTGATCGACCTATTAGAACTGGTGCTCAAACCGGATGATCCACCCCGGTGAACCGCGACAGCGTGCCGATCTGCACGGTTCCATCACGGGGGAAGCTGCGGCATGCGGGCCGTGCGGTCCTGCTTGCCGACCACCGG
The DNA here is from genome assembly GCA_002702965.1 of Planctomycetaceae bacterium. Classification (GTDB taxonomy): domain Bacteria; phylum Planctomycetota; class Planctomycetia; order Pirellulales; family Pirellulaceae; genus UBA9264. The sequence goes on along the minus strand of PADE01000154.1, from coordinate 10,187 downwards.
ATAAACCCCTTGGTGCTGTTGCAGGCTGGCGATCAGGTGACCCATCATCCGCCGCAGCCGCGCCGGCTGCGCGGCGGCCAGGTCACGAGACTCGAACGGATCCGCCCCAAGATCGAACAGCTGATAGTGCGCGGCCACGGCCGACGCGCTCGGGTGATAGTGGTAAATCACCTTCCAGTCCCCGCGGCGGTAACAGGTAAAATAGTTGCTGCGATGCGGCGCGTGCGGGTAGTGCATCAGAAACACCTCGTCGCGCGACGGGTCGGGCTGCCCCGTGAACAACCGATCGAGTCGCGCGCCATCGACCACATGGTCCCCGGGCGCCGGTACGTTCGCGAGCGCGAGAACGGTCGGGAACAAATCAGTGACAGCGCCCAACTGCGTTTGCACCGCGCCGGCGGCGATCGGCAGGCGCTGCTGGAAGGGATGGCCGGCAACGGACTTGGACCAGGCCGCGATGAACGGTACCCGCATGCCTCCCTCATAATGGGCGCCTTTTTTTCCCCGCAGCGGCGCAGCGCAAGCGACTTTGTGAGGAGGTCCCAGCGGGGCATCCGATCCATTGTCACCCAAGAACAGAATCAGCGTCTCGGCGGCCACTCCCAGCGATTCCAGATGGGCCCGCAAATCGCCGAGTGACTTATCCATGCCCTCGATCAGCGTGGCAAACGCCTGCGCGCGAGGTGATTTCCCCGAAGCGGTGTAGTTCGCAGCGAAGCGGGGGTCCGAGTGGAACGGGGCGTGCACCGCGTAGTGCGACATGTATAGGAAGAACGGCTGGTCCGCTTGGACTGCCGCGGTGACGTGGATCTGCGCCTCGCGGGTCAACGCTTCGGTCAAGAACGTCTCGGTGCCATGGTATTTCTCCAGGTGAGGCACCGCGTGCGATGCCCGCTGCTGCCCCTGCCCGTAGTTCTTCAGCCCGTAGTAACTAGCGGGTGCTCCGATCGAACACCCCGCGACGTTGACGTCAAAACCGAGGTTTTTCGGTTCGGCCCCACGGGAGGTTCTGGGGCCGAAGTGCCCTTTGCCAACGTGGATCGTTCGATACCCGGCCCGCTGTAGCAATCGCGGCAACGTCACGTCGTCCGCCGCCAGGCCACGCCAGTTCCATTTTGGCGGACCCAGGGGACCGCGGTTGTCACGGTCGGGGTGGATCCAGTTGGTGGTCCGATGGCGGGCCGCGTTCTGGCCCGTCATGATCGAGATGCGGGTCGGGGAGCAGACGCTCATCGCATAAAACTGATTGAACCGCACTCCCCCTGCAGCAAGTTGCTCCATGTTGGGAGTCCGGTAGAAGCCGTTGAGCGGATACCGGGTTGGCCGACCTTGACGATCGGTAAGGAAGGGGACCGAAGTGTCCATCACCCCCATATCGTCGACCAGGAATAAGACCACATTCGGTCTGGTTTCCGCGGCGCCCGCAGCGCCGCATGTCGCGACGAGCAGAACCGTAGAGAGCGACCTTCTCCATTTCATCCGGGCACCTCCGTCTTGTCTGGGCCGCGCTGCCGATCGGCGCGGCAGTTGAGCGACTTAAGGGTCGGTTGGTTCGTCGTCCGGCGGTGTGCGAGGTTGCGGTGCGGCGTCCCGGGAAGTCTCCAACTCCCAGGCCGCGACGGCGGCTAACATCTCGCGGAGCCGGGCCGGCTGCTGCGATGCCAAATCGCTTCGCTCCGCCAGATCCTGTTTCAGATCGAACAACTGGGGCGCTGGTTGGTCCGGCGCGCCGCGAATCAACTTCCAAGCGCCGTGGCGCATCGCGCGGGAGCGACCGTGTCCCCAGAATAGCCGGCGCGACTCGAAACGCTCGGCCGNGGNTAGTACTCCCAGCAGGTCCCGTCCGTCGAGCCGGTGGGCCGGCGGCGTGCGGATTCCGGCGGCCGCCAACATCGTCGGCATCACATCGAGCGTAACCGACAATTCCCCGCAGGTNCGGNCGGCGGGAATCGTACCCGGCCAGGAGGCGATACAAGGCACTCGATGCCCACCCTCCCAGAGTTGGCCTTTGCGACCGCGCAGCGGACCGTTGCTGCCGGCTGCTGTGGCCCCATTGTCCGAGCAAAANAAGACCAGCGTGTTGTCGCGAATCCCATAACGGGTCAGCGCCGCAAGGATTTCACCCACGCCACGATCCATCTCCTCGACCATCTCGCGATACGCGCGTTGCACCTCGCGTGGCGACTGCCGCCGCCCCCGCTGCGGCGGTTCTCCAACTCGGCGCAGCGGCTTGTCTCGGGGACCCTGATAGGGGTAGTGCGGCGGTTCGTAGGCCACGTACAGACAGAACGGCTGTTGCCAGTTTGCCTCCAGGAAGGCGAGCGAATGACGGGTAATCAAATGCGTGGTATAGCCGGTCTCGTCCTCGATTCGATCGTCTCGCCACCAGTCCAGGCGACCCGCCTGGTCGACGTGCGNAAAAAAGTCGACGTTCCCACTGATATACCCGCGAAACTGGTCAAAGCCATGACGNACCGGGTTGTATTTCCGGTAGTAGCCAAGATGCCACTTGCCAAATAGGGCCGTCGCATAACCGGCCGTATTGAGAACTTCGGCAAACGTCACCTCGCGGTCGTGCAGACCGTGAGGATGGGTGGGACGTTTCGGGTCGGCAAAGATCACCGTCGGAATCCCCGCCCGCTGTTGATAGCGACCGGTCAGTAATCCGGCCCGCGTCGGGCTGCAGACAGCGCCGCTGGAATGGAAATCGGAAAGCCGCGTCCCACTGGTGGCGAGCCGGTCCAAATGGGGCGTCCGGATGCGCTGGCTACCGTAACAGCCGATGTCTCCATACCCCAAATCGTCGGCCATCATAATCACAAAACTAGGGCGCTCCGCCGCCACAGAGGTGGCGACCCAAAGTAGCAGGCCCATTCCGGCAATGACTTGTTTCGGGTTCATGCGTCTGAACCGAGCGGCTCCCCGGCTGTGGCCGGGGGTTGTGATCTTCGATCCAACTCGATCTCTCCTCACTGCCGAAACACGATCCGCACCACCGCGCTACGATCGCTATTGTTGGTCAGCGCGGCACCAGCGCCGCCGACGTCGGAGTGGACGGCCGCCGATCCCTCTGCGGGCTACCCAACGGCTGAGCCTCCTACTCGCCCTCCAACCACGCCTTGGAAAACGTCGCCAACGCGATACTGCGATAGCCATCCTTTTCGTACAGCACTCCGATGCGGTAATCGGGAAGCACCACCAAGTTCGAATAGGAGGACCCGCCAGCGTAGACCAACCTGCTGACCGGCCAGGTGCGACCCTCATCGTAACTCATCCGGACCGTCAGGTGAGTCCGTCCCGAACCGGTGGGGCTGGAAAACAGAATACGACTCCGGTTTCCGCGCGCCGCGTCGTCCGCCCACGAATACCTCAGAATGTTGGCCTGGCACACGGGCGTCGATAACGCCTCATCGAGATAGACGCTGCCCCACGTCTGGCCCCCGTCTCGGCTGACCGCGGCGGCCCGCTTGCCCGTCCCGTGGTACGAACGCATCGACTGCAAGATGCGTCCGTCACCCAGCTCGACCAACGCAGATTCGTTGGTACGATCCTCTTGCACACCCCCCAGCTGCCAGGTCACTCCGTGGTCGTCCGACCAGAACACGTGGCTTCGATAAGGGTGTTTGGCTGGATCAGAATGGTCGGAGTGGTTGGCGGGAATTAACATTCGTCCTCGATGGGGCCCCCGCGTCAGTTGGATGGCATTTCCCGGCCCCGTCGCATACCACCGCCAGTGGGGTTTTCGCACCTGTCCGCTGATCTTGCGGGGCGGTGCCCAACTCGCCCCGTCATCCGCGGAGTGCGTGGCATACACATGCCGAACGTCTTGGCTCGTGCCGGCCATGATCTGACGCTCGTGGTCCGCACCTCGACTCCAGGTCATCAACAGCCAGATCTTCCCGGTCTCCTGATCGATAACGGGACAGGGATTTCCGCAGGTGTTGCCCGCATCATCCCAGATCACCGCTGGTGTGGACCACGATCGTCCGCCGTCACTCGATCGACGGATGAGCATGTCGATATTCCCTGCATCACCGCGACCACTCTTGCGCCCCTCGGCGAACGCCAGTAGCGTCCCGCGCCGGGTCACCACGATCGCCGGGATGCGATAGGTGTGGTACCCCCCTACTCCGCGCCGGAACACCTCGTAGTGGGGTAGCGGTTGGGGTGGATCCTGTAGCCGGCCGACGGCGCTGAAATGAATCACTCGCATCGTGCTGCGCCAAGGTCGTAGGCCGATGTTCACCACCGCCTGCGAAGCCAGCTTTCCACGCACTACGGGGGTGCCGTCGATCGACACCGTCAACGTGTCTCCCGTTCGGCGCGCCAGGAAATCAAAGGCCCGACCGGCGCGGACCACCGGCGCACCGACATCGCGTGTGCCAAACACGTCCCCCTCGGTAAACATCGTTCCCCGACTACCCTCAAAACCAAAATGACTTCCGTTGATCACAATCGACGCGGCACTCGTTTGTAGGCTGTCAATCGCCAATCGCGCGTGAACCGAAAAATCGCCGCCGCCGATCTGCTTGCCGGCGTACAGGACATTGCCCTTGCCGCCACAGACCAGCGCATCATCCTGCGCGGTCCACGCGCGGCCCACCGTGCGCACATCACGTGCGGCTCCCTGGACCACAAACTCCCCGTCGGCCCCGCTGGCGGACTGNATCAGACCAACGGTACAAAGTCCAATCAACCAGCTGAGGACGCGGTGTCGATTCCCCATAGGGCGGCGCGTTTCTGTTCANGGTTAAGCCGGTGGGGCCAATTTGCGGGCGTCGGTCTCAACTTCAAAGATGCGTTTTCCATCGCGGTTGATCCAGGTGGCGGTCAACGTCGCCGGATCGACCGTGGTATCGGCCACCAACCGCAAAAACACATGCGGCTGTAGCGCATGATGGACAAGCTTGGGATGCGGCACATCGAGGCTCGCAATCGTCGAGTCGTGAAGCGGGCTGACGATGAACTGCCACAGGTCGTAACCGACACGGGGCCCGTAGTTCAGCGCGCGGGACACATGGATGTCCCCCCCCACCAAGAAACAGCCTCCGATCCGCTCCTGTCGGACAAAGTCGAAAATCGCGTCCCGCTCGTGGGCGTAAGTATGCCAATCGTCTTTCTCGGAGTTCTTCTTGTCATCCCAAATCATGCCGGTTGCGAGCGCTTTGAAGGGTGCCCGACTGGCGCGTAACGACGCCTGCAGCCACTTCCACTGCGCCTGTCCGGTGCAGCCGGGAAGCGCAGCGTCGGCCCAACTGGGCTCGGTCCGGCTGAACCAGCGGGGATCGATTAAAAAGACNTCGATCGGACCCATCCGGAACGACGTGTGGATCCCGCGGGCCGGACCGAAACGNTCGACCTGGGGGCGGCCGCCCGGCGCCTGGCCAAAGCTGGCATTCGCGCGGTACTCGGTGAAGGCCAGCCGGCCGACGTGCTTCCCCGGGAAATCTCCGTGACCGTCGTTGAGCCCGAAGTCATGATCGTCCCAGGTGCCCCAGCAGGGCAGCCGAGCGATCATCTGCGCAATTTCGGGCTGCTCCAGAAAAGTACGATGGCGCTGCCTCGCTGTTCCCAGGTCGGTCGAATCAACGTACGGTGTATCTCCCAGGAACACGAAACCCTGACATCCCTCCTCGACGATGCGCGTCCACACGTGACTCGGAATCGACGGAGCGCAGGAGCCCATTCCGAGGGTAACGCGGGCCGGTACACCAGCCGCGGGGGGAGTCCGGAAACCCCCGCCGGCGCTCGCGCCGGCCGTATTCGGCGGCCCNCCTGTGGGTCGGATCTGGAACCGGTAGTCGGTCGCCGCCGCCAACCCGGAGAGGTCAAATAGCATCGTGAAGTCGTGATCCGGATCGGGGCTGGTCTGCGCCTCTGTAATGGTCTGCGCGCCCCGTTGCACCGAGCACGACCAGGTCCGCACACTTCGCAAACTGTCACCGGGACGGATCCAGATGCGCACCGTATGCGGATCGACGTGGCCCACCAGGGGCCCAGTAAACCGTCGCGGTGTCGGATCGTCGGACTCGCCGCGGGTAGCACCGAGGGCCAGTGCCGAGAGGCCCGCACCCGCCATCAGTTGTCGGCGCCCCAGCGCCGGCACCCGTTCGGACTGTGACTTTGCAATGTTCTCGCGAGGAGCCGCCATCTCGACCTCCTGACATCTGATTGTCCACCGGCTGATTGTCCACCGCTGGTCGGAGGCGGGGGCCGTTCCCCCCCCACGCGCCCGGGTGGCCGTCGAGTCTAAATGGCTCTGCAGCGAGCGTCAAACGGAGGCGGCCTCGAGGCGCGCTCTCCCCGCCGCGTAAAAAGCCGCTGCCTGCCAGACGCTCAGAGGATAGCGTCGATCACCTTTCCGCGGGTGATGGCCAGCGGGCGACCCAGCGGGTCGTGGACTTCCGCATGCGGGGGATAACCGAGGCAGTGAAAGACGGTTGCGATCACATCCCGTGGTCTGACCACCCCATCCACGGGATACGCTGCGTGGGCGTCACTGATGCCATGCACGGTGCCGCCCCGAATCCCTCCTCCGGCCAGTGCCAGGGAAAACGAGTGGCCCCAATGGTCACGGCCGGCGTTCGCGTTTATTTTGGGAGTGTGGCCAAACTCCCCGATCCAAACCACCAGCGTCTCGTCCAGCAGACCGCGCTGCTCGAGATCTTCCAGCAGGGCCGTGAAGCACTGATCCATCCTCGGCATCAGCAGCTTTTTCAGTGACTCGCAGTGTTTCTTGTGCGTGTCCCAGCCGCCTTGATTCTCGTAGCCCTTGATGCGGGTCCAATTCACCTGCACCAGGCAGACCCCGGACTCGACCAGCCGTCGGGCGAGTAGACAGCTCTGGGCGAAACGCCCCTTCCCGTACCGAGCACGGGTTTCCTCTGTTTCCTGGCCCAGATCAAACGCAGCCCGCGCCTGCGATCCGGTCAGCAGGTCGAGCGCTTTGCGAGCGTGCAGGGTGTAGTTGGAGACCACCGCGTCCGCCTCGAGCCGATCGTAGGCGGTATTCATTTGGTCCAGCAGCCGACGCCGCTGATCAAATCGCAGCGACGGCATATCCACCGCGCGGGCTAACCCGGGGAAGTCAAACCGACCCTCCTGTGGATGACAGTGGATCAACCACGGATCGTTTCGCCGCCCGAGAAACCCCGCATCCTGGCCCGGCCAGGGAAAATTACCGTCATTCCAAATATGTTCCGGCAGGGTAATCGATGCCGGGAGCCGCCCGGGCCCATCCCGCAGGGCTCGCACCAGCGCCCCCATGCTGGGCCAATCGTTGGGAGGTTTGGGCAACGCGCTTTCGCGATTGAGCGGCTGGTGGGGCATCCCGGTGAGCATCTGATAACCGCTCGACGAGTGCGAATTATCGCCACTGACCACCGCCCTCAAGACCGCGATCTTGTCCGACATCTTCGCCGTCCGCGGCATCAGTTCACCGACCCGTAGGCCGGGCGTCGCGGAGTCAATCACACCAAACTCCCCACGAATCTCGGCCGGGGCGTCGGGCTTGGGATCCCAGGTCTCGTGCTGCGGGGTGCCGCCCATCAGCCCGAACAGGATCACCGACTTGGCGCGGCCAAACGAGCCGCGTCGGGGCGCCCCGGCGCCGCGCTGCGCCAGCAGGGACCCGAGCGACAAGGCGCCGAGCGAGATACCCCCTACCCGCAGCAGCTCGCGGCGCGGCAGGCCGTCGCAGAGCCGGGTTTCTCGATCCGTCAGCTGGAACGTCATCGTCGCGTTCTCCCCCCAAAACTGAATCGCCGCGCATTGCTCGACTGAGATCGGACGGCCCCTGATTGAGCATGTCCGGCGCAGCGCTCTAATCGAAAATTCTACGGATCATATCCTCGCGCTGCTCGCGCTGTTCACGCTCGCGATCGCGGGCCCTCTGTTCCTCCTCACGATCCTCGTCGTCCGACCGACGGTCACGATTCTGCGGCGTTTTGGATTGCTCCTCCTTGATGACGCTGGCCAGCATCCGTTTGAGATAGGCGCCGTTGACGCGCCCGCTGAGCTGTACGGTGTGCATGCGACTCGCCGGCTGAGCCGCGAGGTCGAGCGCTTTGACCATCTGCTCGATAATCGTCATCAAGCCCTCGCCACTGGTCGAAACGATCAGCGCNTTGCTGGTCTGATCGACCCCGATCGACAGCTGGCCCTTGAACGTGATCTTGGTCCGTTCGCTCGTAGGTCGCTCTTCGCTGCCACCGAAAAACGATCGGATGAATGTCTCACCACCCCCCGCGTATCGATCGCCTCGTCTCTCTCCGCCTCCCTGACGCCCCTTCTGAAACGCCTTGTCATTGGAACTCAACAGGTCGCGATACGCTTCCTTGATCGTCTCCGCGATCAGCGAAGCGCGCGAGTATCGCACAGTAATCAGTTTGGTCACCCGGGCGGCCTGGGAATCGACGGGTTCCGGAATGTCGTAGATCTCGATCAGTTCTCGGATCGTCAGCAACTGTTCCTGTGAGGCATTGATCACCACGATCGTGTTGGTGTCCGGGTCGTCGATAAAACGGATCTTGCGGCGCGTCGAGAGTTGGCTTCCTTGGCTCTGGTTGTCGCGTCCGCGCCGATCCCAAAAGGGACGGCCATTGCTCGAGTCGTCGTCCTCGAAAAAGTCATCGAGGTTAAACTTTACCCAGCTCGCCGACGCATACTTCAGATCGAACTTCCGCCAGTTCTTTTTGCGGCGAGGCACCAGGTGGGACATCACCTCTTCCAGCGCATCGAGCGCCCGCGGATCGGCCGAGGAGAGCACAAGTTGCCCATCGGCCCCCCGGCTGATAGAGATGCGCGACGCCGCTGGCTTTTCGTCTGGTTGCGGGATGAAACCAGCCGGCGGCTTGACCGTCTCGCGCAGTCGCTGCCGCTCCGCTGCGTCGCCGCCGCCTCGTTCAGGAGCATCGCTCGCCGGCGATCGGTCCCCGCCAGGCGGCACCGCCCGCTGCGGCACGCTGATCTGGACCGTAAAGACCTCTGGCGGCGAGTCACGCCGCGTCTCAGTATCGATCGGTGGGGTTGTCTTCTCGCCCGCTGCTGCCTCGTCTTTGAGCACTTTCAGAGGCGCCCGCTTGGCAGGTGGCGGCGTCTTCGGCTCAGCCGGCGCCGCGGCGGGTAGCTCGAGCTCAATCTCGGGGGCCACGTTGTTCAGTTGCTTCTGGACCTTGCGCAACAATGCGTCCACGTCGCCCACGGCGCTCACGTCGACCCGCCGGATGGTCGCCAAGTTATTACCAGAGCGACGGATCTCCCCCAGTTTCTCTAACAATTCGCGGACACTCTCGTACTCGGTCTCGTTGCACCACAGCAGCAGCCGGTTGTTCTCGATGTCAGCGCTGACTTTGAACACATCACCACCCTCGTCGTCTTGATTCCGCCGCCGGCGGTCGTCCCAATCCTCCCACCACTCGCGGCGGCGGCGCTCCTGTTTGGGCGCCTTGCCAATCATCTCGCCTACGGTCCCGGCGACCTCGTCGGCCAACAGCCTGCGCAGCGCGATGACCTCGAATCGCCGCCCCGCCCCGTCCAATCGGGCGACCAGTTTCTGGATCACAAAGTGGTCTTCGGGAGGCGCATGTGCGACAACCGCCTTGGCATTGGTATCGACCCTGAGCCGCGCCCGATGCGTCAGGCCCCCGGTCTCCTCGAGAAGATTGACGACTTCCTGGGGGTCGAGTGAGACCAGTCGATAGACCCGCATCCGTTCGATGTAGTTGGTCGCGCTGCCGAAACTCTCGGTCGGCACGTCGAGCAACTGGACCGCAGCCCGAATGCGCACCATCTTGTCCGGCGGCGCCGAGACGATCAGGCTATTGCGCGTCTCGTTGACGATCACACTGATCTTTTCGGGTTCCGGGCGGTTCTGACGGCCCCGACCACCGCCCCGCTTCAACTGCGCCTGCATCCGCTTGAGGGCCTCCCGTATCTCGCGGCTCCCCCCGCCGCGGTCGTTCCGATTGGGATCGCCCGGCTGTTTGATCTCGAACGACAAGAACTCCGCCAACTTCTCGCGCACCTTGGACGCCCTTTGATGCCGGATCGGAATCTCATTGACGAGGTCGTCTTGGGTCTCGGTCGATTGCTCCTGTCCGATCATCTCCGACAGCTGGCGCAGGTTGGCAACCGCGTCCATAGCCTCGATGCGATTAGTCGTATTCAGCGCGATCAGTTTGCCGTTG
>PADE01000153.1 GCA_002702965.1 Planctomycetaceae bacterium | reverse complement strand
TGGCCTGCCGGCGCAGACGGTCGCGATCGGCAGCCTGCGCCGACCCCAACCCGGCGGGCCGACGAATATGGATCGGCGGCTTGCCGTCACCGAGCCCCAACGCGCCGTACTGGGGTCCCAGAAAACCGGCATCCTTCCACATGTATCCACCGCGCCCCGGCTTGATGTGCATGTAGGAGGGCAACTGATTGTCGGGCGACCCCAACAGCTGACTCACCGCGGAACCGAGGAACGGATAGGTGACACCCCGGTTTTTTGGATCGCCACGCTGGACCCGAGGCACCGCGCTGGAGTGATTCTCGTCCTTGGTACACATACATCGGATCACCGCCAGGCGGTCCGCAATCTGCGCCGTGTGTGGCGTCATCTCGCTGAAATGTACTCCGGGGACGGCGGTCGGGATGCTGCGAAACGGGCCGCCAAAATCGGTCGCCGGCTTGGGGTCCCAACTCTCTAATTGGCTGAGACCACCATCGAGCCAAATAAACAGCACCTGACGGTTCTGCCGTTTGATCTCGGCCGCGAGGGCCGGTTGTAGCAAGCACCCCAGGCCCGAGATTCCTCCGGCGCCAGCCAGTGATCCGAGCACCTGGCGGCGGCTGAAGTCGTGCTCCAGGCTGTTGCAGCCATAGCGATGTGGCATGCTGTTCCCTTAATGATTCAAACGAAATTCCGCGGAAGCCAGTAGCGCCCAAGCCAGGTCGGACAAGGCCGCGGCGGCCGTGTCGCGGCGCGCATCCAGGTACTCGCGGGCCTCCCCGAGCTCGGTGTCGTCCGGCTGTCGAGAGAGCACGCTTAAATANATTTCTTCAACCTGCGCCGGGGCGCCGTTGGTCGCCAGGACGCGCTCGATCAGTGTCCCGGACCGCGGCACCAGCCAGTCGAGCACGAGTGGTTCGTGCATCAGGAACAGCGCGTGTCCCATCGCTGGGTTAAACAGATCTTGGTTCTCGCCCCCGGGATTGCCGAGTACGTGGCTAAACAGGTCGAGTGTTTCGGTGGTATTCGCCGGTAGACGTGTGCTCCGTCCATTGATGTAGTCATACCAGTCAAATTTCGGTTCCACCCCAGCGGTCTGCGCGAGTCGTCGGCGGTTGCCGGTCGCCACCAACAGCGACCAGGCGAGTTGTTCGGGGTTGAGCGGCTTGGGGATCGCCAGGCGATAGCGATCTTCGGCGACGTCGCCGCCGNCGGCGAGCCCGTCCCACGTTCCGGACCGCTGGTACGAGGCGCTCAGCGCGATCTGCCTCAGCAGCGGTTTGAGTCGCATCCCTTCCGCCACCCAGGCATTTTGGAGATCTTCCAGCAACGCGGGGTGGGACGGCGGATTGCCCGGGTGGTCGGCATCNAGGGGATGGACCAACCCGCGNCCCATCATGAGATACCAGAAACGATTCACACAGGTGCGAACAAAGAGCCGGTTTTCGGGATGCGGAAGATCGGACGCCAACATCAGCCGGGGTCGATAGGCGGCCGCCTCGGCCTCCTGTTCCTTCTCGAATTTCGGCACCTCGCGCTCCGGCCGGCCCGGCAGCCGCGGCCCCGTCGACTGGGGGCCCGCTTCAAACACCGATTCGAACTCACTGCGGGCCTGGTCGGGTTTTTCCTGAACGTAAGAGAACAGGCCAAAATAGTCGCGTTGNGTATAGNTCTCCACCGATGGGTGATCGTGGCATTGGGCGCACATGATGTCTCTGCCCAGAAACAACCGGGCGACATCCTGGGTAATCTGATGCATATTTCCCTTGCGACCGGCGGCCAGCATGAACTTCGCAGCCGCCGGGTGTTCCGGTTTTTCCGTCGGCACAAACAGCAGCTCGCCGACCAGTTGATTCCAGGGGCGGTCGGCGGCCAGCGCCTCCTCGAGATAGCGAATCCAGTCCGGTTGTGGGATCGATGGCTCCCCGCGACGCTCGAGTACCCAGACGCTCACGAACTCCTGCATCCGGCGCGCGTAATCGGGTCCTGCCAGTAACCGATCGATCAACTCGACCCGTTTCGTTTCCCCGGAATCCTCGAGAAAGCCACGGGTCTCCACGACCGTCGGAACGCGACCCGCCAGATCGAGCGTGACACGTCTGAGAAATGCGGCGTCCGAGGCGCGCGGCGCCAGGGGGCCCCCGGCAGCGGCCGCAATGTGGCGGTCTATCGCTTCCTGCAGCGGCTCGGCCGCAGGCAAACGCCGCGCCGCGACCGCACAGCTCAACAACAACCCGCCGGCTGCCAGAGACCACCGCATGGCTTCTCTCCTCGACAAAATCTCGCCGCTATTCGATCCGCGTGTGGTGATTGANTATTCCATCACAGGCGAGGATCGCGCCCCTTGCTGGGCCAGGGAGCGCACACCGGCCACCGCTCGGGAAGTCCTATCCTACCACGGCTGCCGAGCCGCTGTACACGCCGACTACGCGGCGAGCAACCTCGCGCCNGGTCGGTTCGAAATCGGACGACGGGTGCTACAATACGGGCCTTCCAAAGGTCCTATTTTCCGCCTCCGCCCCGTTCAGCGAGGATCTCCCAGGATGGCCAAGTCACAATCGCCGCCCGCCGCGAGCGGCGCGGTTTCCGATGTCCACCAACCCGGCCGGGCCCTCAAGGGTGCGCTCAAAGAAGGTCGGATACTGCTGGGTGGCATGCTCTCGGAGTACGCCCGACCGGCGCTGGTCAAACTCTACGTGCACGCCGGGTTTGACTTTCTGTACATCGAATACGAACACGGCTTTTTCGATCTAGCGACACTGGCCGACACGGTCCTCTGTGCACGCGACAACGGATTGCCCGTGATCGCCAAAACACCCCAGCTGGAGCGCGCCGAAGTCGCCAAGCTGCTGGAGTGCGGCATTGTCGGAATCCAACTTCCGCGCACCGAGACCCGAGCCGATGTGGAGTGCTTGCTCGATTACCTGAAGTTCCCCCCGCGAGGCACGCGGGCGATCGCTCCGGGATACGGAAGCAGTGGGTACGCCCAACCGGCCGACTGGTCGGTGTGGATGGACGAGCAGGACCAGGAAACGGCATTGGTCGTGCACATCGAAACCCGGCGGGCGTACGAAAACGCGGCCGAGATTGTCAGCACCCCGGGCGTCGACATGGTGTACGTGGGACCGGGTGACTTTTCCATCGAAATGGGCCACCCCGGTAACTACGACCATCCCGAAGTCCGCGGGCCGATGGAGGAGATTCTCCAACTCTGTNCCGAGCACGGTGTCCCATTCGGCACCAGTGTCTCCGGTAGTGCGGCGGCGGGAGAATGGATCGCCCGCGGGGCGCGGTTCTTTGAAACCGTCGACGAATTGACATTGATCGCCGAAGGTGCCGCCCGGCTGGTGCGCGAATATCGGGCTCTGTCGGATGGCAGCTGATGGCCTCAGGCACCCTCCGCGCGACACCGGGTAATCACTCAAACAGGCATCACGAATCGCACCTCGACCTCCTCGGCGGCAGACATCCCTCGGCCGTACGACACCCTCCGAGGTGAGGCTGCATGCGCAGCATGCCGCTGGTGCAGCGCGGGACTGCACCCGTGACGACCGCACCCGAAGATCCGCGGGCTTGGCGCTCCGACGTCCCGCACGGATCGCCGCCGCCAGATCAGTTTCACCTCGACACGCAAACCAATCTTCGCTATTGGGGAGAAGTCGAGCTGCGCCGTGGTGCACCGGGTAGGTAGCACCCGGTAGCGAACATGGCGCAGACACCCAACCGTGGTAGCCGCATGCCCGTTCCCCATCACCGGTTCGCCAACTCTCCCTGGAGACTCGGCGGCCTGTCGGTCGGTGAATTCCTGCGCCGGTCGATTCAGGGATTCCGGGAGCACCATCTCGACGCACGCAGCGCCCAGTTCGCCTACTACTCGATGCTGTTCATCGCCCCGCTGCTAATTTTGCTGATCGCGGTGCTCGCGCAGTTACCCGTGGAAGGTGAAATCGAGGGCCTCAGCGAAACCGCAGGCAGGGCCTTGCCCGCGGGTGCAGACGCGGTCCTGATGCGGCAGATTACCGACATCCAGGAGCACTCGACTCTCTCGCTGGTGCTATTCTCCCTACTGGTGGCCGGCTTCGCAGGCTCACAACTCTTCATGACGGTTTCGCGGGGATTGAACGCCGCCTATCACGTGGTCGAAGTGCGCCGCGCCTGGCAAGTACACGGCCTGGCGCTGCTGGTCACGTTGGGCGCGTTTGTATTGCTGCTCGCCGCACTCCTGCTGCTGCTGGTAGGACCGATCCTGGCGCAGTGGCTGGTCGACCACTCGTTCAGTCCCCCGCTCGGCTTGCTGCTCAACCGCGGGTTCCGGTGGAGCGTCTGGGGACTCGTCTCACTCACTTGCGCGTCGGTCATCTACTGGTTGGCGCCGAGTATCAGACTCCGCTGGTCGCTGTTGACCCCAGGTAGCCTGTTCGCCACCCTCGGTTGGGCGGCGACCAGCCGTGGTTTTCAGTTCTACGTGAACAACGTAGGACGGTACAACGAGACCTACGGGACGATCGGCGGCGCGATCGTGTTGATGGTGTGGCTCTATCTGACGGGCGCCGTCCTGATGATCGGCGGGCAGATCAACAGCACCATCTACGCGGGCCAGCGGGACCAAGACGGACCCCTTCCACCTACCGATGCGCCCCGATGATCCGTCGAATCGAACGAATTGCTCTTGCATTAATTTCCCAGGCTTGGCACAGTTATCGACCGTTTTCATTTGCCCATACCGACCGCGGAAAAGTGAGACATGGCATGCGACGATACCGTCTAGTTCTGATGAGCGTCTTTCTGTTCAGCAGCGCGTCCGCCCCAGATTTGGCCGCCCAAGATCTTCACAAGGCGTGGCTCAAACACCTTTCCGGTACCTGGACCAGTAAGGACTCGATGGGGACCATCGGTGAAAGCAAAGCCGACCTGCGACTCGACGGAAATCTGGTAATCGCAAAAGGAAAAAACTCGCTCGGCCTGGAAATCGTTACGATCACCGCCTGGGAACCCGACAAGCGAGCGATCGTGATGACTTCGTACGATAATACGGGCATGTATTTTCGGATTACTTTCTCCAAGATCACTGCCACCTCGATGACAGGAACGCAATCCGGTCAGGCCGAGGGAATCGGAGCGTACACCGGCCAGATGATGCTCACCAAAACGGCAACCGGATATCGTTGGGAGGGAAAATTCAAGACCGCCAATGGTGGTCAAGCCGAAGTGCAAGGCACCTCCACTCGCAAGAAGTGACCCGTCGGCGAGCCGTTTATTAGAGCCGTTGACGAGGATCCGATTGCAGATCGATATGCGGGGCGAACGGGTAGTCGACCGGTTGATAGCCGATCTGCAACTCGGGAGTAAGGAGACGCTGATGGCCCTTGAATCGCGATGTCAGGGCCCGATCTAGAATCCCGCTAGTGAGCACGGTCCGTTCCACCGGATAGGAAGGTGTTCCGGTGTGCACCATCCGCTCGATGGCCTTCAACAGGTAGGCGAAATGGGGGATTGCCGGTTGCACGCGCTCCTCAAAATGCACCGCCCAGGGCTCTTGCTGACCCCGAACCTGTAAGGCCACGCCCATCCCTGCGACGTAGTGCGGCAACATCAGCACGGCTCCCAACAGTCCGTCGGTATAACGAAACAGAAACAGTGCCGAAGACGAGCTGCCGCGCAAGTCAGATTTGGGACGCGTGGGGAGTAGCCGTAACGCGGCGTTCATCAGGTCGGCCCGCACAACTCCCTGATCAACCGCCTGCCACATCGCGTCTCCCTGTAAGCAGTGCACCCACTCGACCCCGCCCTCGGCGTCGCGACGACGTTCCACCAGACATTGGAAACAGTCCAGGATGTGACTGCCGTAACGATCCAAGTCGGAGTAACCAATCCCCACCGCCGCCTCAATCTCGCATCCCATCGGGATCGTCTGCGAGGGGCGCCGGAACGTCACCGGTAGCGAGGAACCGGCCATCATCGGGATCTTCATGTCCTGCGCCCGGCGGTAAATGGCCGCCACGTCCGACCACTGCGGACCGAGATGCTTATCGCTGAAAACCGGTACGACGCGACCGTGTTTCTCAAAAGAGTCGGCGATCGCATCAAAAAAACGGCGGCGTGGATAGAGCTGCTGCCCTTTTGCGTTGACCGGGTAGTTGCCGTGCTCACCGATGCTGATCACACCATCGACGGCAATCTGATCGCCTCCGAGAGTCAGCGCACCTTCGATCGAATCAAAAATCGGAACACCGTACTTGGCGGCCCGGGGTCGCGCCAGGTCTTTGCGGCCAAACTGATCGACGTACAGCGAGGCCAGCTTGAGTGCCGGACCGGGGCCCCCGTCCTGACCCCACCCAGCGAGGATCTTGGTTACGAGCACGTCCGCATGCAGCAATTTTTCGTAAGCGGTGACGACCGCCGCCACCGGTTTGGGTCGCAGAGCGCCCTTCGGTTTGGCTGCCGGCCCGTCTGTACCGCGCGCAGATGGCCCCAGCGATCCCAGTACGGCGGCGGTCGAAATGCCGAACCACTTTCGGCGATCGACCTGGTCGTGACGATCCACAACAACAGTCCTTTCCATTCGGCGGATTCATTAAGGGAAGTCAAAGTATAGCACGGCTCACGGTCGCTTGCCTTCTGCGGCGTCAGCCTCCGCCGGACCCGGTCAGGTCGTCACCGCGGTCGACTGCGTGTAGCCGGCGCTCGTGGTCAGTCTTGCAACGAAGTCACGAAATCACTCGCCATGGCATCGAGATCGTACGCGCTGCGCCAATTCCAATCGCGCCGCGCCGCGGAATCGTCGAACCGGCGCGGCCAACTGTCGATCAAGTCGGCAATCTGCGGGTCGGTCTGGAATGTCAGGGACGCTCCCGGATAGCGCGCCGCGATCACCGCGGCCAGTTCCGCCGCGGTCGGTGATAGCGCCTGGATGTTGTAGACCCGTCGCTGCAGTTGTTCGGTCGGCGCTTCTAGTAACCCGAGCACCGCACCGATCACATCCCGCGCGTAGATCAGCGCTGGGCGGCTTTCGGGGCGGACCTGGAACACAAAGCTGCCCTGCTTCGCCGTTTCCATAAAAGCCCGCGATGCGTAGGAACTGGCAGCTCCCATATGCGCATAGCGCGAGACCACGATCGGCAACCGCAGGGCCCGAAAATCCAACCCGTGGCTGCGAAAGTAGTAGACTCCCAACCGTTCCACGACGGTCTTGGTGACACCGTACAAACCGTCCGGCCATTGCGGATCGTCGTCCGAAATCAGATCCGGAAGTTGGCCGCCGTACGCGGCCAGCGAACTGGGGAAAAAGAAGCGTTCCACACCGTGCGCTACGGCCAACTCGAGGAGCGCAAAGGCCGCAGTGACATTCACATCCCAGGCAGTTCGACGGTCGGCCTCAGAAGCTGCCGACAGCAGCGATGCAAAGTGGATCACGACGCGCGGCGCATGGTCCCGAAAAACCGCCTGCAGGTTTTCGGCAACCGTCAGATCGCCGCGCACGTACTGGCAACCCGCCGCGACCGGGGCTACGGGTGCCGCGGCAACGTCGAACAGCAGGCTGCGGATTCCACGCTCGGCAAGTGGAAACGTCAGTTGACAGGCCAGATTTCCCGCTCCTCCGGTAATCAGGTAGACGGGCTGCATCGCTCACTCCTGTGGGCCAGAAGACCAGCGGCCGGCGAGGGTCGGTGGCCTCGGCTCGATCACCTTCCCAACGGCCCGACCGGCGCCCCCGCGGTCGTCAAGATACCAGAAACGGATGGCTTCAAGGCGATTCACTTGGAGCCGTACCGCTGGGCTGGTAGGCTGTGGAAGCTCGGTTCGGGCGGTCCAACGCGGGCGACGGCAGCGAGTTCCTCGACCTCGCTGGTCAAGTCCGGTCCCATTGCCACGGTCATCGGCCGCAAAGAGCGACGGGTGAGCTGCTCCGGGCTGGCACCGTTGACAACTCACGCTAACTGACGCACCACTGCCTCGTTGGGAGACCGTCATGCATCCCGAGCTCGATCGCCGCACCGCCCTCCATGTGGGTGCCTCCGTCGGCGCCGGACTGGCCCTGAACCAAATGTCACCAACTGCCCAAACCGCGGAGACGCCGTCTCCTCGCCTGACACCGATTCCACTGGTTCGCGTGGGCGTGGTCGGAATCGGGGGCCGGGGTGCGCACCTGCTGCGGTTGATCCTGGACCAACAGGGGGTACAAGTGTGCGCCGTCTGCGATCTGCTGGAAAACCGCGTCCGCATGGCGCAGCAGACGGTCGTACAAGCGGGGCAGCCCAAACCGGGCGGGTATTTCGCGGGAGAGCGTGACTTTGAGCATCTCTGCGGGCGCGAGGATCTCGACCTTGTGGTCACCGCTACCCCCTGGCGGTGGCATGTCCCGGTCTGTGTCTCAGCCATGAAAGCGGGCCACCACGCGGCCACCGAGGTTCCGGCAGCGGTCACGGTGGACGAGTGCTGGGAAATGGTGGAAACCGCCGAGCACCATCAACGGCACTGCGTGATGCTCGAGAATTGCTGCTACGGCCGCACCGAGATGATGGTCCTCAACATGGTGCGGCAGGGACTGTTGGGGGAATTGGTTCACGCTGAAGCTGGCTACCTACACGAACTGCGAGAAGACCGCGAGTTGCTCGGTCCGGACGGTGAAGTTCGCTGGCGTCTGGACCACATGATTCGCCGCGACGGAAATCTCTATCCCACACACGGGCTGGGCCCCGTCGCTCAGTGCATGGACATCAACCGCGGCGATCGATTCGATTATCTCGTCTCGATGAGCAGCCTGTCGCGTGGCCTGAACGTCTACTATGCCGATCGCTTTGGCAAGGACCACCCGCTCGCGACCCGAGACTACGCTCTCGGGGACGTGAACGTCACGCTGATCCGCACCAAACGGGGCCGCACCATCACCGTTGGACACGACACCCAGTTGCCGCGCCCCTACAGTCGCATCAACATGGTCCAGGGAACACACGGGATCGTCCAGGGATATCCTGATCGGATCGCGTTGGAAACCAACGGGCACGGCCATTCGTGGGAACCGATCGATGCGTATCATCAGAAATACGAACATCCGCTCTGGCAAAAGCTCATCCGTCAGGCTGAGGGGAAAGGGCACGGCGGCATGGACTTCATGGAGATCTACCGGCTCATCGAATGCCTGCGCACCGGTGCCGAACCGGACATGGACGTCTACGACGCGGCCGCCTGGAGCGTCATCTCTCACCTCAGCGAGACGTCGGTCGCCAACCGCAGCGCGGCGGTCGATGTGCCCGACTTCACCCGCGGCCGCTGGCAGAGCAATCGGCCGCTACAGATTATCGGAGCCTGATCTTTGCCACATCGTGTCAAGCAGCGGTGCGATCAATGAAGACGGTCCTAATCGCCGAGATCGGCGAGAACCATTACGGCCGCTGGGACGTCTGCCGGGGGATGGTCGAGGAGGTCGCCGCCGGTGGGGCGGCGGTCGCAAAGTTCCAGACCTACACAGCCGATCAGTTCGGCACCGATCACCCCTGGCACGATTGGTTCCAGACGGTGGAGATGCCGCAGGACGTCCACTTCCAGATGCAACAGCTGTGCCGCGACCGGAGCATCGAGTTTCTCAGCTCGACGTTCACCCGACGTTCGACCGACTTTCTGGTCGAACAAATGGGCTTGAACTCACTGAAACTCGCCTCCAGCCGGATCACCGACCACGGCCTGCTCGGGTACGTCAACCGTTATCGTGAGCGGGTCAAGACCGTCTACCTTTCCACCGGCGGGGCGACCACCGCAGAGATCCGTGAGGCGGTTCACTGCCTGCGCGACATCGAGAACCTGACGCTGCTGCACTGCGTCAGCCAATACCCCACCGAGGACGCCAACGTCAACCTGCGCGCCATCCGGACCATGCAGCGGGAGTTCCCGGAACACCGCATCGGCTACAGCGACCACAGCCGCGGAATCGAGGCCTGTCTGGCTGCCGTGGCAATGGGTGCAGAGGTCCTGGAAAAACACTTCTCCTACCACACCCGCATGCCAGGTGACGACCACCAAGGCGCCCTGACTCCCGAGTCGTTGCGATGTCTGGTCGACCAGGTTAGCCGCCTGGAAGTGATGCTCGGCAGCGATCACAAAGGCCCCGTCGCGGACGAACAACAGGCGCTTGCGCATCTGCGGGTCGAGATGCGTGAGGTCGACTTTGACTAGCCCCTTGCGCCGCGCCTTTCGAGGTGTCGTCAGTCACCCTGGGTCAACCACTGGAGCCCCTTAAGGAACACCATGCCGACCAGACGATCCCACCCGGTCACCGACCGNCTGTGGACCCCTGTCGACGGTCGCCATGCGCCGGTTTGTCGGCGCGCTGCGCGCANCNGGAGCCGGGCAACTCGAGATNTTGCGTCGGAACAACGATCGGGATCGCTGCGGGCGCGGCCGGTCGTGCTTCCCGTCGTTGCGCTCGCGCTGCTCGGGTACTCGATCGCCCAGCCCCGTCTTGGCGCAGCCACACCACAACGACCGCCCAACATCGTATTGATCATGGCCGACGACCTGGGTTACGCCGAACTGGGATCGTACGGCCAACAGAAAATTCGCACTCCCCATCTCGATCAGCTCGCGCGACAGGGAATGCGTTTTACGCGCAACTATTCCGGAAACGCGGTCTGCGCTCCATCTCGCTGCGTGCTGATGACTGGCCAGCACCCCGGCCATGCCTCGATCCGCAACAACTCCGAGGTGCAGCCCGAAGGGCAACGAGCGATCCCCACATCCGATATCACGCTGGCCGAGTGGTTGGCGGCGGAGGGCTACGCAACCGGCGCGTTCGGCAAATGGGGACTCGGCGCACCCGGCTCAGAGGGCGCGCCTCTTCGTCAGGGATTCCAGCGGTTTTTCGGCTACAACTGCCAGCGCCATGCCCATAGCTACTACCCGGCCTATCTCTGGGACGACGCGCGGCGCATTCCCTTGAACAACCGCCCCCCCATCCCCGGACATGCCCGCCTGCCGCGGGACGCGGACGCCGCCGACCCAGCCAGTTACGACCGCTTCAAGGGCCAGGATTACGCCCCCGATCGGATCAACCGCCAGGCGTTGGACTTCATCCGCCAGCACCAGGATCGCCCCTTCTTTCTGTACTACCCCACCATCATCCCGCACGTCGCGCTGCACGTTCCCGACGAAGAACTGGCCCCCTACCTGGCGCAACGCTGGACCGACCCGCCCTTCACCAAACGAACGGGCGGGGGCTACACACCCCACTTCACTCCGCGGGCTGCTTACGCGGCGATGATCACGCGTATGGACCGTTACGTGGGGCGTCTCCTGGACCTATTGGAAGAACTCGACCTGGCGCGCAATACGCTCGTGATCTTCACTTCCGACAACGGCACAACGCATTTGAAACGCGAAGTGGACTACGACTTTTTCGCAAGCGTCCAACCGCTTCGGGGATTAAAGGGGTCGCTCTACGAGGGGGGCGTGCGCGTCCCCCTGATTGTCCGTTGGCCGGGTCGAATCAAAGCCGGCGCCGTCTCCGACCGGGTGACCGGCCTGGAGGACTGGGTCCCCACCCTGCTCGATCTGATCGAGTCCGACCAACCGCTACCCGACGGGGTCGACGGGATCAGTCTCGCGCCGACATTGCGGGGGAAACCGCAGCGGCCCCGCGCATTCCTATACCGGGAATTCTCCGGGTACGGCGGCCAGCAGGCGGTCTGGACGGGCCGCTGGAAGGGGATCCGGCAGCAGCTTCTCAAAGCGAATAACCCGACGCCGCTGAAACTCGAACTGTACGATCTCGAAGCGGACGTCTCGGAATCCAGCGACGTGGCTGGCNACCATCCCGAAGTCGTAGACCGCATGCAGCGACTGATGCAACAGGAACACCAGCCATCCGCCGCGTTCCCCTTTCGCCCCCTCGATGGCTAGCGACTCGCAGCGCGCCGCGAGGGGCTCCTCGCGGACCGCCACAGCGTCAACGAATTCCACTGTTGAATTTTCACCCAGGGGGCCAAGCGGGTCTGCCAGTCTTCCAGACGAACCGTGGAATTACGCAATGTGACCTCCGGAGCTGAGCCCCGCAAAGCGAACAACCAGACCGTCTCACCCGGTTTGGGAACCCCGTTGATGGGGACCGTAAACCCCTCCTTCAGGATGTAGAAGCGAGACGGAAGATCGCAGGGAACCGGCACCAGCAGACGATCCGCTCCGGGTGTCGAATCGGTCCGACGCCGTACCTCGCGCACCCCGCTGGGGACCGACAGATAGAGTTCTCGATCTAGTCTCAAGAACAAGACGGGACGCCGACTCGCGTAGACGCCAATCAACACCGTCAGGCCGACCACGCACGCCACCGCGACACGTTCGGGGCGAGCCGACCGCCGACAGAACCAGTCCACNCCCAGCGCCACCAGCAGATACCACCAGGGGGCCAGGAACAGAAATACACGGGGCGGCGGCACGACTCCTTGGCAGGCCATGACAGCCAGCAGGGAGACGATCGGGAAACCAAACCGTAGCAACCGACCGCGGTCCCGCGCCATCCACAGGAATCCCGGAATGGCCACCGCCAACCAGATCCACCAGGGCAGCGGCCCGGCGGTCCAATCCTGCCAACCGGTCGATAGGTTGACGCTTGCGCGGTCCACCCACTGGCTGACCGAAAGGCGACCAAACTGCGGATTGCGGAGGACGAGTGAACCGCGAAACACATACGCTGGCGCGTACAGCAGCAACACCGTCACACCCGTCGCCCCACCCAGCAGCGTCAGCTCGACGATGCGCTTGCGACACCGCGCCCGGCGGAGCGGNGCGCTCCCCAGTAGCGGCGCCAAAGCAAACCAGCCGACGATTCCAACCGCCGGGTAGATCATCACCGGGATCGAGTAGAACCCGAGCACCAAGCTCGCCCAGGCGAGGAACCAATCGATCGCTGGCCGCTGCGAGTTGGTCTCAATGCGCGCCAAACTGTGATCGAGCAGCACCGCAAATAAAGCCACAAAGGAGTACCCTCGGGCGTCGACCGAATAGGTAATCAGCAGCGGCGAACAGCCTACCAGCGACGCGGTCAATAGCGCTGTCCGTCGATTCGCCCAGGACGCTGACCATCGATAGACACACACCACCAACGCCAGCCCGGCGACCAACACGGGTAGTCGGAGGGCCCACTCGGCCTGCCCCCAGAGACGGTCACAGACACACATCAACAGCGTATTGAGCAAGTGGTTGTTGGGCGAGTTGTAATCGGAGATCGCCAGATACCAGGTGCGACTGGCAAAATTGACATACGAATAGGCCTCGTCGTAGGCGAACGGGGCCCACAGATAGCAACACCTCAATACGCCGGCGGGCAACACCAGCAAGGCCGCGACCGCCAACGCCGGACGCACCGCGGGGCGGTCCGCCAGCAGTGCCGCCATCTGGTTCCACAAAGATCGACCCGCCGCGCTGACATCCCGTCTCAACCAGACCGCGAAAATGCAGCCGGCGGCCGCACACAGGGCGAGCGCCCCGACGACTTGTCTGAACCGCAGCACCCGTTCCGAGGTCACGTCCGCCGGTTGGCGAATGCCACCGGCCAGGCTGCGCATGCTCTCGATCGGGAGCACCGCCAGCGTCAAGCCGATCAGCGCGGCGGCTCCCAGCAGCAGGCTGGGCACGAGCGCCACGAACCGCGCGGCCCCGGTTGGCGATGGTCTGCCGCGGTTCACGATGCCACCTGTCAGTTAGAGCCGTGTTGCTGCGCCGCCTGCAGCCTGCGACGGACATCGGGGTGGTCGGCCAGACGGGCGTATAAAGCCGTCGCGATCCGTCGGTTTCCAGGTGCGCTGTAGTGCCCCGCCGCCGCCAGATAAGGCACCTCGTTGCCCAGGAATAACGCCTCGATCTCGTCACGCGGCAACGCCGCCAATTCGTCACCCAGATACCAGTAGTTCCACCCATTCTCATTCGCGAGGCGCGACAGAAATTCTCGCCATGTGGAGGAACGCCGCAAGAGATCCGCCTTGGTCGGCAGATGAACCAACACAAACAAGCGGCCGTTGCGCTCGTGTTGGCGGGCCAGCTCCGCGAAGATCCGCGGCGCCACCCGCCGACTGTTCGCGTCGACCTCCGGCGCAGTCGGCACGTGCGGTTTACCCCACAACAGCCGGCGTGCGACCCGCACGCTGTTCAACTCGGAGAGCAAGTTGCCGTTGCGCACCAGCGACGCGAGCCGATAGGCCGTGCGTGGTACAGGGACGTTGCCAGTGCGAAGCCGATCCCCTTCCAAGGAGAGTACCGGTTTCCCGTAGCCAACGAATGTATCGTTTGCCATCCGCCGGAAGTCTTCGGTAATGAACGCGAACAGATGGATGGCGTGTTCATAGTGCGGTTCCACCCGCTGGTACCACAGGTACGCCTGATCCACCCCATATCCACCCTGGCCGAGATTGACGGTTTGCAGCCTCGCATCGCACTTCTCGAGTTGGACGCACCAGGTGTCCGGATCGCCAACCCCGTACCCGAGGGTAAATGAATCCCCAGAACAGACAACGCGCACGCGATTCGCAGGCGCCGCCTTGAAGAGCGGCTCGGTGTCGCGAAACCGCTGGGCATTGGTGTGCAGATGTCGGTCCGGTCCGTACAAGTGACGGCCGGAAAAATCGGCCTTGTTGATCCACCCCAGCTGCGGGTCGTATTCGGTGTGTAACCGTTCGGCCAAGCGGGGCGCGGTGACCATCTTGTAGACCACCACCGCGGTACTGCTCGCACCCTCCAGGAGCAGCGCTGCCAACGCCGTAGCAATCAGTGAGTAGCACAGCTTCCGCGAACGGCTCAGTGGCCGCCGAATGCTCGGGTGTTCGGTAGAGGTAGAGACCATGTTCGTATCGTCCAGGAGGAACACCGTGCGTCGCGGATTCGATCGCTTCTATTTTGGAGAGCAACCACTCCACAGGGCAAGATCGATTTCGACCGCGCCGCGCGCGCCGGAAGCCCCGATCGGAGGTGGCAGAGGCCCCCCTTAGCGGTTCATATCGCACGTATAGAGGCTCAGCGATGTAGACTACCACCTCCACCTCGACCAGGTTCTCAGCGCCTGGGGAGCTGATTCCCCGGCGGCGCGGTAGCGGGGGTCCGAAAACCACACCAGCGCCTCGACGAACACGAACACGACCGATCGAAACACCTGGCCCGCACCGACTTCACAGTTTCACACCCACCAGCTCGTCCACCGCCCCGGGAGTCATGCCGAGCGACGGGGCAACCATGGAATCCCGGCCAGCGAGCCTCGGATGTCGGCCATACCGGTTGCCCACAGCGCGGACGCGGTGGGACCGCCACCCCACTGATTTCTCACGGCAGGGACGG
>PADE01000152.1 GCA_002702965.1 Planctomycetaceae bacterium | reverse complement strand
GTTGGGAAGCAGCGCCGTTGGGAAGCAGCGCCGTTGGGAAGCAGCGCCGTTGGGAAGCAGCGCCGTTGGGAAGCAGCGCCGTACTCAGTACCGGTAGTGTTCGGGCTTGTACGGACCGCAGACCGGGATTCCTAGGTAGTCGGCCTGTTTTTCCGTCAGGGAAGTCAACTGGACGCCGAGGTGGTCCAGATGAAGTCGGGCGACCTCTTCATCGAGCTGCTTCGGAAGCAGGTGAATGCCGACCTCAAAATTGTCAGGCCCCCGCCAGAATTCAATCTGCGCGAGTACCTGGTTGGTGAAGGAGTTGCTCATCACAAAGGAGGGATGACCCGTTGCGCATCCCAGGTTGACAAGTCGCCCCTGTGCCAACAGTAACACGGCGTGCCCATCGGGAAACAGATAACGGTCCACCGGCCCACCGACATCGGTGTCCTGTTTGACTCGATCTTTCGTGATATGGTCGCTGTTTTCGAGATAGGCCACATCGATCTCGATGTCGAAGTGGCCAATATTACAGACGATTGCGTCATGCCGCATCTTTTCCATGTGGGGTCCCGTGATGATATCGCAGCATCCCGTGGTAGTCACAAAGATATGGCCTTGCGAACAGGCGTCATCCATCGTGACAACCTGATAACCTTCCATGGCCGCTTGTAGCGCATTGATCGGATCGATTTCGGTGATCAGGACTCGGGCGCCGAGTCCCTGCATCGATTCGGCGCATCCTTTACCGACGTCACCGAACCCGCAGACGACAACGGTCTTGCCAGCGACCATCACATCGGTGGCGCGCTTGATGCCGTCGGCCAGCGACTCCCGGCAGCCGTACTTGTTATCGAATTTGCTCTTAGTGACCGAGTCGTTGACGTTCATCGCCGGCACTTTGAGTTCGCCGTTGTCGAGCATCTGCTGCAGCGCGTGGATTCCCGTCGTTGTCTCTTCAGTGATTCCACCAATGCCCTCCAATAACTCAGGAAACTTGCGGTGTACGACGGCGGTCAAATCACCGCCGTCGTCGAGGATCATATTCAGTGGTTGGCCGTCGGGAAAATACAGCGTCTGCTCGATGCACCACTCGTATTCCTCTTCGGTCTCTCCCTTCCAGGCGTAGACGGGAATTCCCTCCACGGCCATTGCCGCGGCCGCGTGGTCTTGGGTCGAGAAGATATTGCAGCTGCTCCAGGTGACATCAGCTCCGAGCTTGGTCAGTGTCTCGATCAGTACAGCGGTTTGAATCGTCATATGCAGGCACCCGGCGATACGGGCGCCGCGAAGTGGCTGTTCAGACTCGTACTTGCGCCGCAGCGCCATCAGGCCCGGCATTTCATTTTCAGCCAGGAGGATCTCCTTGCGACCCCAGTCAGCGAGCGCCAGGTCACGAACCTTGTACGGAATTTTCTCGGTGCTGGTGCCCGACACAGTGAACCTCCTTGGCGAGAATGAGGGCATCGCCCTGGAGGCGACGCAAGTTGGCTGGTTGGATTACAGGTCTGGCAAGCCCAGCAGAAGATTGCGTTGCGGGGCCCACCACACTCCAGTTCACTCATCATAGTCCCGGCCGGGGAAGATCGCCAACCGTCGGCTTTGGGGTCGCAGGCCCTCGGCAGTTAATCGGACGGTGCACCGCGGCTCGAACTCTCGGAGAACGCCGCACGCGCTGCGGCAACGAACGCGTGGAGTCGCTCAGGGTCCTTGACACCGGGACTCCGCTCGACGCCGCTGGCCGTGTCGACCGCATCGGGCCGGACGCGACGGATTGCCTCCGATACGTTTTCCGGGACCAGACCGCCAGCGAGGATCAGCCGTACTTCTCCTAGCTGGCTCTCCAATGTGGAAACAGCTTGCCAGTCGGCCGTCTGCCCCGTACCGCCGTAGTGGCCGCGCCGGTAACCGTCGATGAGGACAGCTTCGGGAAGGCTGTCCAGTGACCGACAAGCTTCCAGGAAAGTGCGCAGAGACCCAAAACCATCCGGGCAACGTCGCCCCGCGATGACTCGGCGCTGCTGGAGTTGGGCGAAGTACTCTGGCGACTCGTCTCCATGTAACTGGATCATGTCCAGCCTCAAGCGGTCGGCCGCATCGAGTACGACTTCCACCTCGGCGTTGACGAACAGACCGACGCGGCACAGATCGTCAGGTAGCTCGCGAACGATGAGCTCGGCTCGACTTGGGGTGACGTATCGCGGGCTGTCGGGATAGAAGTTCAGGCCGATCGCGTCCGCTCCCGCCTGGTCGACCAGGTGGCCATCGGTAGGGGTGGTAATTCCACAGATTTTGATGCGAAACATGGTGTTACTGGAAGTGCGGTGGGCGGTCGACGGTCGCTGACTCAGAGTGCGTCGTGGGTCGGCTGAGATGCTGGGAAATGTGGATGTCTGACGCGGACCGGGTCGGCGGCCCAGTGCTCGTAGTCTACCCGATGTGCCGCCTCGTCGGGGCGGCTGCCAGACAACCGCTAGAACCGTTAGAACCGCTAGACTTTCGCTCAAGCCGGAGTGCGTCCTGCGTCGATAACCCGGGCGAACCGCGCACCTGCGCACACCCACCTTCGGTACCTGCTATCCATGCCTGCCATCCATCGCATTGAGCATTGCTGCTCCCGACCTGTTGTCCGTACTGCGTACGCCATGGGTCTCACCGGATTGGTTGTTTTCTCCGCGGTGTTGCTGGTCCGCGGAGCACCGACTCGACGGTATACCGCGCGGTCG
The DNA here is from genome assembly GCA_002702965.1 of Planctomycetaceae bacterium. Classification (GTDB taxonomy): domain Bacteria; phylum Planctomycetota; class Planctomycetia; order Pirellulales; family Pirellulaceae; genus UBA9264. The sequence continues at coordinate 20,697 of PADE01000152.1, read as the reverse complement.
ACCGTCGCGGTTGTCGGTCCAGCGATGTCCGTGGGTCAGGCCCGCCGGATGTCGGGGACAATGGGCGCGGCGGTACACCGCCAAATGCGGCGCCGTTCGAACCACGCCGCGCCCGCTTCGCTCGCCTGGAAGGTAGGTCCCGTCAACGGACACGTCGGGCTGCGGGTGCAAATCGATGCGACCGGTGCATCTCCTGGCGAAGCTTGTGCGAAGTCCAACGCTGCAGCGCTGGAAGCCCTCAAAGTCGGTCGACACGGCCTGGCAGACATCGAGCACGCGGCGGAGCGGCGCCGGCGCGAGTGGGCGGTGGACGAGGCGCGACATTATGAGACGAGGGCTCGACATTCACTCGAGACGCTCAACGTGGGACAGCACGCCTCGGCTGCACTGTTGGGGTCCACGACAGTCGTTGAGCAAACACCGACCGGCGAACATCTGCGAGCGCCCGCAGACGCAGATCCGCCTGGAGAGATCCTGTCCACCACGGCCGCACGGGGTGCCCACGAACACCCGTCCGGGGACGCTGTCGACGACGGCAGGACCCGGGCGCTCGCGGCGGAACTGCGAACAGCGACATCGCGCCGCGAACAGGCGGAAACCGCTGTTCGTCTCGCGGGCCGCCCCAACTCGACGAGCCGCTGGAACAGCCAACCCGCTCAGGTGGTCGGGAAGTCGTCCGGTCGCCCGACCGTGGCGACCACGATGTGGGCGCTGTTCGTCTCGGTTGGCGTTGCGAGTTTGATCGGTGTGTGGATTGTCCGCCGGGGCATTTATCGCGTCTGGACATCGGCGCACGACGTTGCGCAAACCATAGGGATCCCTGTCCTCGCCGTGCTCTCGCGCGGTACCGCATCTGAGTCCCAGGTGGCGGCCCAACGTCGGCGGCGGGTACTGGACACATGGATTACAGGGTGCGAATTCGGACTGGCGATTATTTTCGTCTTGGTGTTGATCGCCGGAATCATGGGAAACCATGCCAGCGACGATTTCATGCGGGATCCGTTGGCAATGATTTCCCAACGTTTCACATTGGTGTCGTACGGAATTCCCTAACTCAGTATCAGGCCATCACCACGGAATGTGCCATGTATGAACACTATTATCATTTTGCTCAGCTTCCCTTCGGTTCGGCTCCGAATGCCGACTGCTGGTTCCCGGCAGAGGTCATCGAGCAGGCTCGCTCGGCGCTGACCCAGTGCGTTGAACTGGCGGCCGGTACGGGATTCCTGGTGGGTCCTGCGGGGACCGGGAAGTCGCTGCTGTGTGCGCGGCTGGCGGCGCAATTTTGTTCCACCTTCAAAGTCGTGACCCTCGCCAGTGCACGGCTCTGCAGCCGCCGCGCGTTGCTACAGAACATTCTGTTTGAATTGAACCGCCCCTATCGTGGTCTGGCCGAGGGGGAGCTGCGGCTGGATTTGATCGATCACTTGCGATCGACCCAGGACGGGTCGCGTGGCATGTTGATCTTGGCGGACGAAGCGCATGCGTTGCCCTTCCAACTGCTGGAGGAACTGCGAATGATCACCAACCTGGTGAGCGACGGCCAGCCCCGCGTTCAGTTGGTGTTAAGTGGATCTGCCCGGCTCGAAGAGAAGCTCGCGGATCCCCGTATGCAATCGTTGAATCAACGGATCGCGACCCGTTGTTATCTGGAATCGATGGGGTACGGCGATGCGTGTGAATACGTGCGCTTTCAGATCGATCGCGTCGGTGGATCGGCCGATCCGCTTTTCCCGGAGGATGCGTTGAGCGCGATTTACCATGCCAGCGATGGTATACCCCGGGTGATGAACCAGTTGTGCAATCACGTCTTGATGTCGGTAGCCCGGCGCGGCGAACACGTTGTGAGTGGATTGGAGGTGGAGCGGGCTTGGGCTGATTTGCAACAACTTCCGGCTCCCTGGAACGAACAGAGCGCGAGCTCAGATGTCCCAGCGAGTGATGCGGGAGTCATCGAATTTGGTCCGCTGGAGGATGAGATCTGCGGAGATCCAGTGACCGAAACGCACCCTCCCGAGGCGCCGGCTCAGGCGATTGGAATGGAAAACCTGTCCGAAATCGAGCACGAGACGGCGGCGGTTGAATGGGGAGCGTTCGGAGGCCTCGCACAAGCAGGTGCCGATGGCGGTTCTGATCCGGATTCGCATGCGGCGCCGCCAGGGGGTCCCTCGGAGAATCCATTTGGGGAGGAATTTGCTGAGGAGGAAGTCGTTCTTGACCGCTACCGGACGCTCGCCGCGGAGTTGCCGACGGGGCAACCAGGGGCCATGGAGACCGCGCAGACGGACGCGGGGACCATCGCCACAGTATCGGGACCACCTGCGGGGAACCAATCGGGATCCGCCGACCCGTGCCCTGCGGGCTCGGAACGGGCTTCCCTCGCCGACGATCGAAACTTGATGACCTTGATCATTACGAGTGATGGGGCGGATCCGGATGGGCGCACGGCGGCGGCCGAGAGTCCGCTGCATGGGGATGAACAGGTGGAGGCGCGCAAACGGCATGAGGTTGCGCGGTTGATCTCGGACGCGGAGCCACAGGCCTCGCCGGCCACCGGCGGAATGGCGGAGCCGAACGAGTTGTTCGAGGTCACCGGGTCGGACGAAATGTTGGTCCACGGTGGGGCGTTTCCGATCACGGACGCTTATTTGGTACTGCATTCAGATGTCCGTCTGCCGGTCCAAGACGAAGTCCGTTCTTGTGAGCCACCTCTCAACTCGGCGCCACCAGAATCCGACACCGCGTCTGCGCGATCACCCGAATCGCAGCAGGCGGCGTTCGAACAGCTCATGGAGGCGTTTCGCTCGGACCATCGGGGACGCGCCGCCGGCTGAGTGAGGGGGGGCCAGCGCGTGTTGACGCCGGCGTCCGCCGCCGGGGGTGGCGGACGGCAATGCAAACACGCATTCCAAAGAACAGGGCTTGTTGGTGGGAAACGGAGAAAACCGGTCGATGCAGTCAGTGCGCCCCGAAAATCCGCGGGCGGTCGGTGGGCCGCTGTCTGACCCGGCTCAACCCAAGGCAACCGTCACGGCGGTTGACGCCGGGGTCAGTACGAGTGGGCTGAGGACTCTGCGCGACGCGCTAGCCAGCCATCAAGCCTTGGAGGCCCAGGGGCCTACGGTTGCGGCGGCGACCATCGCATCCCCTGGAACGGTTTCGGCAGCAGTGGACCACCCGATTGACACCCAGCGGTGGGCCGGACAGAAGCCTCTGGCCACAGGGTTTTCACAGTTAGTCGAGGAGCTGCTTGCGCTGCCGACGCCGCCCGTTTCGTGTTTGTGCCTTGTCGGTTTTGTCGACCCGGGTCTGGTCGCCGCGACCGCGGCGACGCTGGCGCTAAATCTGGCCCAACGGGATCGTAACGTCCTGCTGATAGACGGGGATCTAACGTTTGGGGCGTTGAGCCGTCGGGCCGGCCAGACGGGGCGCAGCGGAATGATTGAGATCCTCAACGAGAGCGCGCTCTGGCGGCGCGCGATGTGCCGTACCTCGTGTGTCGCGTTGACGTTTCTGCCGGTCGGTCGGGGGGTTTTGAGTTGCGCAGTGGACGAAGTTGGCAGATGGGATTCGCTACTGCAAAATGTGCGGTTGCGATTCGACACGGTCGTTGTCTCCGGCGGCATATGGGACGCACATTCGATCGCGGTTTGCCGGGCTTGTGATCGCACCCTTCCGGTTGTCGAACTGGGAACGACCCCCTGCGCGCCAACGGAACGCGGCGTCGCGGAGTTGAAGGCCGCGGCGGTGACGACGGCCGGTTGTATTGTCTTTGGTTGATGCCGAACGGCGAATAGATGGTCGGTCCGGCGTCGAGGGGCGGGGTCAGATTCGGGATCGACTGCGGTCTTGGGACGGTTGCCGTACTGGATGGGCGAGTGAGGCGTTTCGGTGGTAGCAGTCGAGACGTCTTGGGTAAAGGGTCGGATCGGTGCCCGGGCACTAGGAGGAGCGACAACATGGCGCGTTTTCTGGTGACCGGAGGAGCGGGATTTATCGGTTCCCACATCGTGGCGGGCCTGCTGCGCCGTGGAGATACGGTTGGCGTGCTGGACAATTTGAGCACCGGACAGCGACGAAATCTGGACAGTTGCGAGAGCCAAATCGAGTGGTACGAAGGGGACCTGAACGATCCCGAATTGGTTCGCCGGGCGCTCGACGGTGTGGAGGTGGTCATTCACCAGGCAGCGTTGCCATCGGTACCGTTGAGTATTGAAGATCCGGTTGCGACCCACACCGCTTGCACGACCGGGACGGTGCAGTTGTTGGATCAGGCGCGCCGCAGCGGGGTGCGACGGGTCGTCTACGCGGCATCCAGTAGTCTCTACGGCGATCGGCCGACGATGTCTAACCGCGAAACGGATGTCCCCGCGCCACAGTCGCCCTACGCGGCGGCCAAATTGGCGGCAGAATACTACTGCCACGCGTTTTACCACAGCTTCGGATTGGAGACGGTCTGTCTACGTTATTTCAATGTATTCGGTCCTCGGCAGGACCCTTACAGCGCGTACTCAGCGGTGATTCCGTTGTTTATCACGGCTTTGCTGGCCGGTCGGCCACCGACAGTATTTGGCGACGGATTGCAGTCGCGGGATTTCACCTACGTTGAGAATGTTGTCCAGGGAAATCTGCTGGCGGCTGATGCGAACGGGGTCGCTGGCCAGTCCTTCAATCTGGCCCAGGGGAGTAGGATTACGTTGCTCGAGCTGATTGCGATCTTGAACCGGCATCTGGGAACCGACCTGAAACCGGTCCATGCCGAGCCGCGCGCGGGTGATATTCGCGACAGCTCAGCCGATATCACACTCGCGCGCCGGCTGCTCGGTTATCAGCCCCAGGTCGATTTTGAGGAGGGTGTGCGGCGTTCAATCGAGTACTATCGCGACTGGGCTGAATCTTCGTAGGCGGATCGGGCCTGCCAAATGGCCGTGCTTTACCTGGGTCTGCCCGGGGACGATGCTGGCGTGGCGCGTCGGAGTGACCCGCGGTCGATCTGTTTTGGCCGGCCTCAGCTCGACCGCGCCCCCGCTCGTGGCGCGACGCCACCGGGAACCTTTTCAAACCGGAGGGACTTGAACCATGCAGCTGTTTCGCTTGGACGGGCGTCGCGCGCTGGTCACCGGCGCCAGTAAGGGAATTGGCGCGGGGTTGGCCCGCGGACTGGCGGAAGCCGGGGCCGATTTGATCTTGTTGGCGCGCGGCCAGCGGGAATTGGAACAGGTCCGGGATGATTTGCGCGCCACGGGACGGCAAATTGAGATCGTCACGGTCGATCTGCTGCAGACCGCGGAAATTTCCGAGGCGTACGACGATCTGGTGGGACGTTTGGCAGCTCCGGAGATCCTGGTGAACAACGCCGGGATGACCCGCCGGGGGCCGGCGCATGAGGTGACGTCCGAAGATTGGCAGCAGGTCCTCGATTTAAACCTGAACGCGGTGTTTGCACTCAGTCAGGCCTTTGCTCGCGAGCGAATCGCGGCGGGCGAGGGGGGCAAGATTATCAACATCGGCTCCCTGATGAGTCATAGTACCCGACCTCACAATGCCCCCTATGCGACCTCCAAGGGGGGAGTTCTGTTGATGACCAAAGCGCTGGCGGTCGACTGGGCACCACATGGGATCCTGGTCAACGCAATTGGACCAGGGTACATTCAAACTCCCCTCAATCAGGCGTTAGTTGACGATCCGAAATTTAGCGAGTGGGTCGAGGGCCGTTGTCCACTGGGGCGCTGGGGTCAACCTGCCGATCTTGTCGGTGCGGCGGTGTTCCTGGCCTCGGCGGCGTCCGATTTTGTCACCGGCCAGATACTGTATGTGGATGGAGGTTGGCTGGCGAGATTCTAATGGGATCGCTGCCGGCCACGGTGATCCATTAAGCGTGCCGGGCTCCGTGCATCGCAGTCACGCGGCTATCCCCGAACAGGAATCGCAACATGGTCATTTATGCGTCCCNTCGATGGGTCCTCTCGCTCTTGGTCTGGGGCTGCACAGTCGCTCCGCTACTCGCCGACCAAGGTGTTGCAAAACAGGCTGTTCCGGCGCTGGCCGCTTTGCGGAAATACTTGGCGGTTTCCCGTGATCAGCGGACCCCGCTGAGCGAACTGCCGTTTGCCACCGAGCCCTTGAGCCGCGACGTTTCCAAACAGGCTGGCGAGTTGTTGTGGAAAGATCACAGCGAATTCATTCGCCGTACCCGCCGTGATGAGATGACTGCCAAACGGATCGAAGTCGGCAAGCACGCGCTGCGTTTTGACTACACGATTTTTGGAAAACAGCCTCCGACGGGACGCCGCTTGTTCATTTCGTTGCACGGCGGCGGCGGCGCTCCCAAGGCCGTCAATGATCAGCAATGGGAGAATCAGAAGGGCTTGTACCGCCCGGCGGAGGGGGTTTATCTGGCGCCGCGGGCTCCCACCAATACATGGAACCTCTGGCATCAGGGGCATATCGACCCATTGTTTGACCGGTTGATCAGTAATTTGATCGTCTTTGCAGATGTCGACCCGAATCGCGTCTATTTGATGGGGTACTCGGCCGGAGGAGATGGTGTGTACCAACTCGCGCCTCGAATGGCCGACCGTTGGGCCGCTGCCGCGATGATGGCGGGTCACCCCAACGAGGCCTCTCCGCTGAGTTTGCGCAACATCGGTTTTGCGCTGCACGTCGGCGAACTGGATAAAGCGTACAACCGCAACGGAGTCGCGCGGCAATGGCAGCAGCGATTGGCCAAGCTGCGCCAGGACGACCCGGACGGTTACCCACACGAGGTGCGGTTGCACAAAGGAAAAGGGCATTGGATGGATCGTCAGGATGCGGTCGCTGTCTCCTGGATGGCACGCTTTCGTCGAGTTGCTGTGCCCGACCAGGTGGTTTGGCACCAGGATGATGTGACCCACTCCGCCAGCTACTGGCTGGCGGTACCACCCGCAACCGCGAAAGGGCGGTCGTTGTTGGTCGGCCACCGTGAAGGCCAACAGATCACGCTGACCAGCAGTGACGTGAAGCGGGTGGTGGTTCGACTGGATGATCGAATGGTCGATCTGGACGACGAGATCGTGATCGAGGGAAATGGTAAGAACGTGTTCCGCGGCCGCCTCACCCGGTCGATCGAGAATCTCGCTGCGTCACTGGCGGTCCGCGAAGATCCGGAATTGATGTTCAGCGCCGCGGTGACCGTAGATCTCCCCTGATCGGTCTTGGCGGATCGGTGACCGCACCCCGGTTTTCGTGGTTCGGCCAGGATCAGTCCCCGATCGGCCAATTCCAGCCCGCAGTGAAACCCCCATCGACAAAAATGGTTTGCCCTGTCAGGAATGCCGAGGCCGCTGAGGCGAGGAAGATCGCGGTCCCCAGCATGTCCTCGGGAACGCCCAGCCGTCGCTGCGGCGTGTGCTCCAATCCCCAGGCCTGCATCGTCTCATCGGACCATAGTTTGCGGGTTAGGTCGGTCAAGACAAAGCCGGGCGCCAGCGCATTGACCCGGATCCCACTCGGTCCCCATTCCAGCGCCAATGCCCGGGTCATGGAGGACATGCCGGCCTTGCTAACGGCATAGGGGAGCACATTTCTTAAAGGTCGGTCGGTGTTCAACGAGGCGATATTGATTTGTGACCCGGCTCCTTCGCGAAGCATGACACGGGCGACCCGTTGCGAGAGCAGAAAGGCGCCTTTTAGGTTGACGTCCAAGATCGCGTCGTAGTCGGATTCGCTGACCTCCAGCGCCGGTTTGCGGCGGTTGACGCCCGCTACGTTGATCAGCGTATCGATCCGCTCGAACTGGGCGTCGACGCGGGACACGAGCTGGTCGATCTGGTCTGGCGAGGCGACGTCACAGGCGATCGGCACAATTTCGCCGGGGCCGGCGTCGATTTGCTCGGCCGCTCGTTCTGCGGCGCTCTGATCGCGCCCCGTGATGATCACGCGGCTACCGCGCTGCGCAAACCCTTCCGCGATGGCCCGCCCGATTCCCCGGGTCCCCCCCGACACAAGGGTGATCTGGTCAGTGACACTAAAGAGTGGATCAGACATGGTGGATACTCGTCACAGAGGCTGACTGCCAGGTGTAGTAGGAAACGTGCGTTGGCGAACGGCTTCGATTTCACCAGCGCCCCGGCCCAGCGTCTAGGGGTCATCGGCGGTGTGGTGCCGGTGCATTCAGCCGCTAAGTCCTGGCCAGCGGTGCGACAGCGTTTGCAGCTGATCGGGTTGAGACATTTGCTCGTAGCAACGCAGCAGGAGTCGATAGGCGGGTTCGTAGTTCGCGCAGTCGGCCAGCGCCAGCTCGAGCACCGCGGCGGCGTGGGGCAGGTCCCGTTGGGTGTAGAGCGCCAGTCCCAGGTTGTAATGGATTCCTGCAGCGCAGGGGACGCGCTGCAGGATTTGGCGATACCCCTCGATCGCCTTGTCAAGGCGGCCACGACGGGCCCGCAGGTTAGCGGGATCCAAGCCGGCAAATTCGCCGTTGCCGCGACTGCTCCGGTAGGCCCGCGTCAACTGCACGCAGGAGGGGAGGACGCCGACCACAAACAACAGGTTTGCGGCCAGCATTTTCCAGGCCGCGGCGCGCATGCAAGCGGGACAGCGCATCGTGCGGCGCGCGTGAAATCCGGAATGAACCACTAAGTAGTAGAAGTAGAACGACGTAAACGATTGTGGGCGGCTGAACATCCCGCAGACTTCGCAGAGCCGGAACTCGGTTTCATTCGCCGCCGGTGAGACTCCAGGCTGCACCGTCGAAATCGTCTGACAATACGGGCAAAAAGCTTGCGGAGTTTCAGCAAACCCTGTTAGGTCAATGGTGGCCTCGCAGGATCGACACAGCGCCTGACGGAACGGCGCGCTGCGCTCGCCCGTAGCCAGACGTAGTCGGTTGCGTTCGGCGCGAATGCGGCTGCGTTGCACATCGAGGTGACGTTTGAGCTCTGCTGGATCGATGCGGCTGACGGAGATAGTACACGTTTGGGGGGGCGCGTCGGATGCATTCAGGATCAGTAGCAAGCGACTGTCGTCCCGCTCAACGGCTGCCAAATCGCCGAGGTCCCAGTGCCGTGATCCCAGCTGTAACCGCTTGTCGTCGCACGATCCGCTTTGGCGGCGGTAGGTCGGCGCATCGGCGGTGGGCTCGATCGTCCGAAATCGAAAACGTAGCGGGTCCATCGTATCGATCTGGTTGGAAACAGTGGTCTTGTTGGTCGGAACGCCCGGTGGTTCGATTCCACAGGGGTGTCGGGAGCAGGGTCGCNCGCTGGCGGGCTCGGTCTCCGAGGGTAGTCCNNGNTGGGCCGCGACTTGCACGTTGGCAGCCAACGGCGTAGCATGGCTCAAGTGAATTAATGATACCGGTATATCGACGGTCTTGAGGACCCATTACGAAGGGGAATTGACGTGAAGTTATTAGCGCTTTTCGGCGCTGGGCTGTTGGCTTTGACGGTCGGCACGGCATCCGCCGATGACGAAAAGGCAACCCCCGGTGCTCTTAAGTTCAAAGTGAAGTCGATCGATGGCAAGGCCGTGGATTTGGCGAAATACAAGGGCAAAGTGGTTCTGATCGTTAATCTGGCTAGNCAGTGAGGCCTCACTCCCCAGTACCTGCAGTTGCAGGCATTACATCAAAAATACGGCAAGAAGGGATTGGCGGTACTCGGTTTCCCTTGTAACCAGTTCGGAAATCAGGAGCCGGGAACCAATCTNGAAATCAAGGAATTTTGCACCTCCAAGTACGAGGTCAGCTTCGACATGTTCGCCAAGGTGGACGTCAACGGAAAAACGGCCTGCAAGCTCTATCAGCATCTCACCAAAACGGATGCGAAACCCAAGGGGCCAGGAAAGGTGACTTGGAATTTCGAGAAATTCGTGTTGGGCCGTGACGGCAGCATTATCGGCCGCTTTGGGCCCCGAACCAAACCGGACGATCCGACGATCGTGAAACTCATTACGACAGAGATCGCCAAGAAGTAGTCGCGACCTCTCGATACCAGACCTACCCAGCGGCGGCTTGCACGACGGCGAGCCGCCGTTTTTTATGGCTCAGGTCTGGTGGCACCGCTCGATTGGCGACCTTCGCGCCGGTCGCTACAATGACGTCACAGGGGCTTGTGTCATTGAGGAGACCCCGGATGGCGTCTGCGACCCTTCTCGGCTTGTCGAGTCTGTTGTTGTTGCAAGAGTTCGAAGACCCGCGGGTGCGACTGCCTCGCACCGCTGCGCCGCCGCGCCGCGTGCACGATATCGGGCTCGAGATGCGGTACCTCTTGCGGGCCCACGCGCGAGCGCGTTCCGATGCGGAAAACGACCGGTACATACGTCAAATGTGCGCGCTGTTCCGCGAGATTGTACGCCATCCGAGACTGGAACTCAGCGACCGTTTGCAGGCTTACAAAGCTCAGCTGTCGGCCCGGTTGCGGAACACATCCCGAGATCTACAGCGAACTCTGTCACGGCGGCAACGGGCTACGCTGCAGGCCTGGTTGGAGCCAGGGGTGTTGGCAGCGACCGATCGGCTGGCCGCAGAACTTCAGTGGATGGGTACCACGCTCGGCGGGCCGGCACAACTGCTCTCCTACGCCAGCGTGTCGGATGCGGAACAGGGAGGTGCCGGGGGCGGGGTGGCGGCTGACGAAGGTCAACAGCTGGTGGAGCTCATCCAGCGGACGATCTCCCCGGAATTCTGGGATGTCAACGGCGGACCGGGTACNATCGTCTACTATGCTCCGCTGCGCGTTCTCGTGGTGCGGGCGACGTCTGAATTCCACCACCGCGTCGGCAGATTGCTGGGTGGCGTGCGCGGTGGCCGTTAGAGAACGGGCCGGATCCGCTGTGCGAGCGCGGCGGGTCGCAGCGTTAGACCAGACTCAGACTGCTGTGAGGACCGCGGAAAGCGGNCGCGGNGAACAAGATGGCGCGTTCGACATCGAGACGCCGTGGCCCAGGNGAGCCGCACCATTCCGATAGGAGTCCGACCACTCTGCGGATCATCGGGGGCAATTTTCGGGGTCGCAAGATTCGCTATACGGGGGATCACCGGACGCGGCCGATGAAGGACCGGCTCCGCGAGGCGGCGTTCAATTTGCTGGGACCCGCGATCCGGGGGAAGCACGCGGTCGATCTGTTTGCGGGTACCGGCGCCCTGGGCCTGGAAGCCCTCAGTCGGGGAGCCGGGTTTGCCACGCTGATCGAACGGCATTTTCCCACCGCCGATGTGATCCGTGAGAACGCGCGACTGTTGGGTGTCGAGAGTCAATCGACCGTTTTTCGCGGTGACGCGTTTGTCTGGGGGCGGGAGATCTGCGCGGCCGACTCGACCGCGCCCGAGGGAATCGAGGCGATGCCTTGGGTCGTGTTCTGCTCCCCCCCGTACGCCTTCTTCCGAGACCGTTTGGATGACCTGTGCCAGCTGCTCGCGCGGTGTCAGCAGGCGACCCCCGCCGATAGCCTACTGGTGGTGGAATCGGATCGGAGCTTCGATCCGGCGTCGCTCCCGTTGGCGGATTCCTGGGACACCCGCAGCTATCCTCCCTCGCAGATCTCGATCCACACGGTTCCACCGCGGCCCGACGAGGCTGCGCAATAGGGTGCTCATCAACCCTTGTAGCCGCGCGGCTAGGTGGGACTGCGTGGTGGCTGTCGATCGGTTGCCGGCCGTACCGAGGCGCTTGCTACCGATGAGCGACTAGCACTAAACTGCTTGGCCGGTTACCCACGTTGCCCGTTACACAAGTTCTCGGAGAGGTTGAAATGGAGTCAACAGGTCGTGTCGGCCACAGACCGCGAAAGGTGAGGTATGGGGTCCGGGTCGTCCAAGGGTCGTTGGTCGCCGTTTGTGTTGCGGGGCTGATCGGCTGTTCCGATGCGGGTGCGCCGCCGCCGGTCCAGCGAAACACCGATCAGGAGACGTCACCGGCGCCGCGCACCGCTGGCGATGGTGACTCGCAAACGCCGCTGGCCAAACCGGCCGCCCCGACCGCGGAGGCGACTGAGCCCAGCGCGCCACCAGAACCGCCCCAGGTCGCGGACCAGCCCGACGATCGGGGCAAGGCCCCACCGGCGGTAGAGAATCAGAGTACCCTCGATAACGCCGCGCAAACGGTGGCCGCTTCGCACCCCACGCTGGTCCCCAAGTTGCATAGCGCGGTGAGCGCGTTGCGGGGTGAAAGTGGACGCATTCAGATTGTCGGCCGCGCACTTTCCCCCGACGAGGAGAGCCGTCTGACCGATATTGGAAATGCGTTGGGATATCTCGATAAAGCGATCCAATTGCTGAAGTCCGCGCCGCCGCCGGCGCCCGGNTCCAGCGACACGGACGCGTCCACGGATGCTGAAGCGTTGCTCGACGAACTGATCGTGTTGGCCGATGCCGCCGTTGCACAGTTGCAGGTCGTGGACCGGGCGATGACAGAATCCGAGTTGAACCGAGCGAGGATTTTGCTTCGTGTGGGGGATGCGGCGCGGCGGGCGGTCGGTGAGATCGCACAGGAAACAACGCCCGCCGGGGTGCGACCGGACCTGTTAGATCTGCTGCCCGACTGACNCCGGGTAGCGCGGGGAGGTTTGCCGCGCGGCTCGATCGGGTGTGGCTAGCGACGATCGGGCGAGAAGGGAGCCACGTCCATCAGCGGGTTTCTGCCGAGGACCAGATCGGCGATGATCCGAGCGGTAACCACCGATTGCGTCAGCCCGAGCATACCGTGCCCGGTGGCAATCAGCAGATTGCTGAGCCGCTGAGAACGCCCGATCACTGGCAGGCCGTCACTACACAGTGGGCGCATTCCGGCCCAGGTCTCCAGGATGTCGTCGGCGGAGAAATTCGGGAGGTACTCTTTTGCCGCGCGTACAATGGCGGCCACCCGNCGCTGGTTGATCTTGAGCTGTAGGCCGGCCAGTTCCATCGTTCCTGCCAGCCGAACGGTCTCTCTCCAGGGTGTCACGCCGACCTTTGCCTCGGCGAGATTAATCGGATTTTGTGGGATGCCTGGCTGTCGTTGCAGGGTCAGGCTGTAGCCCTTAGCGGGTTCCATGGGCAGCCGCAGGCCGAGCTTGCGGCCCTGCGCCACGGACCACGCACCCGACGCGAGAACGACGTTTTCTGGCTCGAACTGCCCACTCGAGGTCGTTACCTCTGTGATCTTTGATCCGCTGATGGTGAAGTCTTTGACCGTCGTGCCGCTCAAGAGGCGTACTCCCAACTGGGGAAGTCGATCGGCCAGTTGTTTGACGAATTGGTCGGGGACACAATCGGCCTCGCCCGGGTAAAGGACGCCACCACGCATGGTGTCGGACAACTCGGGTTCCCGATCCAGTAGGCTCGCCCGATCGAGTATCTCGCCGGGGATTCCGTGGTCGTTGAGAAGTTCGCATTCCCGGATCCCTTTCTCCAATCCGAGGTCCGTCCTAAAGGCGTAGGTGATGCCGCGTTGCTCGAACTGGCAATCGAGCCGATGCCGGTGCACAAGTTCCCGGGTGAAGGGGATAACGTGTTGATTCAACTCGGCCATCGCCTCCAAACCGCGCAGCTGGGCGCGCTCGTTGCAGTTCCGATAAAACCGCCACAGCCAGGTCCACAGCGCCGGTCTCAGGGTCGGCTTGATGTATAGCGGGGAGTCTCCTTGCAGCATCCATTTGATCGTTTGACGAACCAGCCCGGCCCCGGGGATGGGAAGCGAGTGGCAGGGAGTGACCCAACCGCCGTTGCCGTGTGAACAACCGCTGCAAATCGTCCGCCGTTCGACCAGCGTTACCTGACGGCCGGCATCGGACAGAGCCAGGGCGCAGTTGATGCCCACGACACCGCCACCGATCACGAGATCCTGGATGCGCTGTTTCATGGTGGCGGNGGCCGTGCTGAGCGACAGGGAGTGAAACCGACGGGCGAATCGAAGCGGTCCGGCTTCCGTCGCCGGCGATATTGTAACCTGCCGCCGCCGGCGGTCTGCGACCCCTGCCCGAACAGGGAGAGGGGAATGGGTCGGGCCGTCGCTCGACCTCGCTGTCGGCTAACGGGGTAGCACCCGCGGTGACAACGGGCGGCCGGGTGAACCCGGTCGCGGGCCAGGAAATGCGCCAGAACCCGGTCGCGGGCCCGGTCGGACGGTCCGCAGCGCGCTGTTGAGTTCGACCGATTGCACGCCTTCCAGGCTCAGCTTGTTTGTTCGCGGGTGATAGACAATGCGTTCCAAGTGGGTTGTCTGCGGCTCCGCCCCGATCCGTTGTTGCCGGGTGAGAACCGCGTAGGCGCGGCCGTTGCCCTCCAAGATTAAAAGGTCCTTGTGGTGGGCATATTTCAACGCGTGGCCGGTCGCGGTAAAGAAGCCGCTCGTTTCCCGTCCTTCGACGCGGATATTGCCGTGCGCCAGTAGCTCCACTCCCGACGCCCGCTTGCCATTGGTGTCCGCGACGGTCAGCTGGTCGCCATGGAGCACACCACCACGACGTTGGCGGCCGACGATCTGTTCCGCCGCCAGACGGTCCTCCCACCGCGTGACAGGGCCGTAGACCACCTGCACCTGTNGTCGAAAGGTGATTTCTCGATACTCCAGATTGCCGGTCATTTCGTGCGCAAACCGTGCGTCCAAATAAAATAGTTCGGCGGGACGCGGTGGCAGTCCCGATGCGCCGCGGCTGGTCTCATCGAGAGGATCGCGATCGTAGCGAACCGAACTCAACCGGCCGGGCCCGTCGGCGCGCAAGTCACCGGCCGCGACTTGCAGGCTCAAGTTGCTGACCTCCAGTCGGTCTTGCGACTGCTGTAGACCGGTGGCGTTGAACGAGCGGTTTTCTAGTTCCGCGGGTCCGACGAAAAAGAGTTGTTNGGCTTGGATGTCCTGATCGAAGCGGGGTTTGGAGAATTCCAGCCTTTTTGACAGCGCGACCCGTACATCTTCGCCGCGGCCGACAAAGTCGCTGAAATCGCCCGTCGCTTGAATTCGTTTACCCCGGATGATCACCCCACCTCCGGCGGCGGCGGTTTGACCGTCAAAGGCCAGGTGATCGGACCATTGCAAATCGAGAGGTCCGGCCTCGCTAGCCGGCCCCGTTTCGCGGTCCGCTGCCCACGTGATACGGCCGGCACCGTTGACCCACAACTGATTGGTTCCGCGGTGTAGTTGAATCGTCTCTCCACGCAGCGCGATACCCCTCCCCGCGATCAGCGCCGATTGACCACTCCGCGGCGCATCGGAAGTGGCCCGATCGGAAGCGGTGGATCCCACCAGCAGGATTTTTGGATTGTCCGATCCGCCGCCACTCAATTCGAGATGGTCCCCGGCTAGCATGAGCGGCTGGCCGCTCTGGGGGGACGCGATTTCAGCGATTTCGACGCGTCCATCGATACTGGCATTCTCTAACATCGTCTCCTCGCCTTCGCGCACAAAATGCAGTTGTGCGGTTCGACCGGAGAGGCGGNAACGCNGCAGCGGGAGCGACNCTGACACCGCGGCTTGTGGTGCAGTTGGTGACCGCGATGCGTCAACCGATGGTTGCGATGACGTCTGAGAGCTTTCGCTCGGTCCGCTAAGGTCGTCGAGCCATACTTCCAGTCGGTCCACCGCCGCGAGGATCCTCCGGCTGTCGAGGCGGACGCTCCCAGTCGCTAACATCTTTTCGAACCCCAGCCGATCACCGGATTGGCTCTTGCGACGCGGAGTCGAGGAAGCCGACTGTCGCAGCCAGGCGTGGATTTGATTTGCCGACAAACTGCCCTGTTCCGTTGACTGGAGTTGCGCGCCGCCGAACAGTGACAAGACGTGCCCGGCCAAGCCGTCGGTAGCGCCCTGGGGTTCCAATCTCAGTTCTTCCGACCAGTTGGCGCGCAGCGCGATGTGACCGTTGTTGAGTTCTTGAAAGCGGCCTGCACCGGCAGCCCGCAAACGCCCGATACGATGTGGGTTGTGGGCCAATTCGTACTCGACGCGCGGCGCGGTCACCGAGCGGTTGCGGTGTTCGAGTTGCACCCCCTGCGGATCCGCGAGACGGAGCGTCCGCCGCGGGATGTCGTACTCGAGTGTGCGACAGCGGGCGCGGGCGCCGACCGATCCTCCTTCGAGGACCAGTGGTTCACCGACTGCGACGAGCTTCTCCACGACGCCGGTGGTCACCCGCCCCGCCACCGGCTGGCTCTTCCCGGTCCGAGAGGGAGCGAAGAATGCCTGCAGCTGTTGGCAAAATAGGTGATCGTCGGAGCCCGAATCGACGGTGCGTGTGACGTGCACGTTTTCCCGCAGCGAGGCGGTCTGCTGTGCGAAATCGAACACCAGAGGTCCGTCGCAATCGACTTGAAGGTGAGTTGGTGGTTCGGCGGCTGTGCGCGCAAGCGCGCCCGTAGCGGAGAGCGAGCCGCGGGCAGAGTTGGGCAGTTCCAGTTGCAGGTGGTCGAGATGGACGAGTTCCAAACTGCTAAGTTTTCCCAGGACGAGGCGGTTCGGCGCCGGTTCTAGATCGTCGAACGCCAGCATCAACTCGCGCCCCGTGCCCGAGTTGGGACCGAAGCGGAACTCCACGTCGGCGGTCGTCCAGATCCGGGCCGGGTCGATTTTTAGGTTCTGCGTGCGGACAAATAGATCGTCGTCGGCGCCGGGGTGTGACGGTGGGCTGCGGAGAGTCACCTCGCCACGCAGTCGGCCACCCAGAAGTTTGCCCGCGTTCGCGGACATCAGAGAGAGGGCACGTTGGAACTTCAATTCAGCGCCGTCGGGGGCCTGCATTACGATCCATCTCGGTTTCGCGTCCGGGCGATTAGTCTCCGAATCACCGCCCATTTCCACGACCAGTGTCACCGGATGCAAATTAAGACGCCCGTTGTCGCCGGTGCGATAATCCTGAAAGAGCAGGCTACCGTGAGGCGTTCGGAAGACCTTGGGGTTGTCGCGTTCCCAGGCGCCATCGGGAAACAAGGCGGCATAATTCCGCGCGTTAAGCGCGTCGGCGGGCGCCAGCCCTTGAGCGTCAAACGGCTTGGCCGCGGAGTCAAAGGTCGGTTCGAACAACGGCACCAGAGTCAATTGGTAGAGGAACGCGACCGCCAGCATGGCGCCCAGTGACAACGCATAGCGGACGACCGGTCGCAGCGGGCCGGAAGTGATGTTTCGCGGGAATGGCAGCGAGGCAATTGGCATCCAGTGGGATTCTGGCCGGGGTGTGGTGGCGCGCTGCGGGGGTGATCCGCGGGACCTACTAGCGGCGGGTCTGCGCGATCGGGCGGGTGTTCGGATCGATGTCGGGTACGGGTTTCTCGAGGTGGTAGAATTTTCGGAATCGGTTGGAAACGGAGATCGTGCAAATGGCGAGTGTCAGGGTGATTTGACGCCGTACTTCCTCACTAGATCACCCCAACGTTGTTTTGCCTTCAATGCGGTTTCAATAACTTCACGGACAGCGCCCTGTCCTCCGGCGGCGGCGGTGACATAGTCGGCCGCCGCGCGGACCTCGGCAGCCGCATCTGCGACCGCGACCCCCCAACCGACATGCTGCATGACCGGTAAGTCGGGTAGATCGTCGCCGATGTAACAGACCTGTTCTGGTTTTAGCTCAAGCTCGCTGATGACTTCGCGAGCGGTCGGAAACTTGTCTTGAAATCCCTGTCGTACGGGGTCGATTCCCAATTCGGCCGCGCGCAGTTTGACAATATGGGAAACTCGACCGGTCAACACGCCGAAGCGATATCCGGCTTGTGTCCAGAGCTTAACGGCGAAACCATCACGCACGTGAAAACGCTTGATTTCGATCCCTTGATTGTCAAAAACAATGCCGCCGTCGGTCAGCACACCATCGACGTCCGAGAGGATCAACTCGACATCGCGGGCAGCGGTGGGTGCGGTCATCTGGTCCCCTTTCGAGTGCTCTCCGGCGAGGACATTCGGAGCGTTCCGGGGCGGATAGGCGGGTTGGTCGTTTCCGAGGCTGACGTCTCGTGGGTGACGGGTTCGGGCATCACTCCTACGACGTCGGTAATGTCGAGCATCCCGACTACCCGATGGTCCCCATCGACCACCGGTAATTCACTGATCTTGTGCGCGGCGAGAATTGCGACCGCGTCTCTTACAGCGCAGTTGGAAGCGACCGTTCGCGGTGCCGGTGTCATCACTTCGCGGATCGGCAGATCGAGCCGTTGGTCTCGTCCCGATTCCAACAGCCGCGCCAGATCGCTGTCGGTGAACAGCCCTGTCAGGACACCCCGCGGGTCGGTCAACATGATGGCGCCGGTGCGCCGTCCGGGTCGACTTGTCTGCACGAGGATTTCACGAACCGAACGGCGATCATCTGCGACTCGGCAGTCGTTGAGACCGCGCATCAGTTCGTCGACCCGGGCCAGCTTTCGACCTAAACTGCCACCGGGATGGCAGCGTGCAAAATCTTCCGCAGAGAAATTCTGTACGCGGCTCACCACGAGCGCCAGTGCGTCTCCCATTCCGAGCATGGCGGCCGTGCTAGTGGTCGGTGCCAACCCGAGGGCACAGGCTTCACTGAGCGGTCCCAGATCGAGGGTCAGGTCGGCCGCTTGGCCCAGGTGACTGTCGGGGTGTCCGGTCAACGCAATAAGGTAGATATTCAGGCTGCGCAAGGCGGGCAAGAGGCGGAGCATTTCCTCGGTTTCACCGCTGAACGAGAGCGCGAGCACAAGATCTCCGCGGGCGAGTTTTCCGAGGTCGCCGTGCACGGCTTCGGCGGGGTGCAGAAAATGGCTCCGGGTGCCGGTCGAGGCCAACGTGGCGCAGAGTTTTTGACCGATCAGGCCGGCCTTACCCATGCCCAGCACGATCACGTTGCCGGGGCACTGCGATATCCGTTTGACGGCATCCAGAAACGTGTCGCCAAGCCGATCTGCCAATTGGACCAGCGCGTTTCCCTCGGTCCGCAGGATTTCCGCGGCGTAACGCAGTTGCTCGAAGCAGCTAAATTCCGGCCTGCGCGCAGGAGCGTCCGTACTCATCGCGTCATCCTTGACTCGACAGGGCTCGAGGTCTCCCCCAATCGCAGGCGGGATTGTAGCCGACTCGTTGCGAGCGAGCAACGCGAAGCCGGTCGGTAGTTGCCGAGGTGGCTGCGAGACCCGGGCCACTGGTCCGGGCTTGGCAGATCGAGATGGTTTCGAGGCCAGTTGTCGTGTTCGAAACGCAGCGCCAGCCCACTTGACTTGCGGTGTGAGTCCACGATATTC
This sequence comes from Planctomycetaceae bacterium, assembly GCA_002702965.1. Taxonomy (GTDB): domain Bacteria; phylum Planctomycetota; class Planctomycetia; order Pirellulales; family Pirellulaceae; genus UBA9264. The sequence goes on along the minus strand of PADE01000152.1, from coordinate 1,550 downwards.
GAGCATGTCCGGAAGATTCTGGCGTCGTGGCTGTCCGTTGTGACGGAAACGACGCCGCGGCGCACCGCCGAAACGAGTTCTCTTTGGCCCCCCCGTTGGTTTGCTCGGGAGCCGAGTCAGATGGCTCGAAGGAGTGCCTCGCCGCCGGCGGACTGAGGGCCTACCCTCAGTCCGAGATGGATGATCTCACCAACCAGCTTTGAGGAGTAAGCTTCATGGGGCGCGCAAAGATCACGATTGTGGGTGCGGGGAATGTAGGCGCCACCGCGGCGCACTGGTGCGCTGCGGGGGAATTGGGGGACATTGTGCTGTTGGATATTCCGCAGACAGAAGACATGCCCAAGGGAAAAGCGCTCGATTTAATGGAAGCTTCGCCGGTCATGGGCTTTGACTCCAACGTCATGGGAACCACCAGTTACGACGACACCGCGGGCAGTGATATCGTCGTGATTACCGCGGGTTTGCCCCGTAAGCCGGGTATGAGTCGCGATGATCTGCTGGCCACCAACGCCAAGATCATGACGTCGGTCACGGCAGAGGTCAAAGATTCCAGTCCCGACGCGATCCTCATTGTGGTCAGCAACCCCCTGGACGCGATGGTTCAACAGGCGTTACGCGTCAGCGGTTTTCCCTCGCAACGCGTGGTCGGGCAGGCAGGTGTGTTGGATACGGCTCGCTACCGCACCTTTCTGGCGATCGAGTTGGGGGTCAGCGTTGAGGACGTGTCGGCGCTGCTGATGGGAGGGCACGGGGATACGATGGTGCCGATGCCGAGTTGCACATCGGTTGGCGGAATTCCCGTTCGCCGATTGATCAGTGACGAACGTCTCGGTGAAATCGTTCAGCGGACACGCGATGGTGGTGCCGAAATTGTGGGGCTCTTAAAGACCGGAAGCGCCTATTACGCTCCGGGGGCGGCTGTGGCCCAGATGGTTGAGGCGATTGTGCGCGACAAGAAACGGGTACTGCCCTGTGCGGCCTATTGCGAGCAGGAGTACGGCGTGGGTGGATACTACGTCGGCGTTCCTATCGTGTTGGGTGCCAGCGGTGTGGAGCGAATCATCGAACTCGATTTGGACGATCAGGAACAGCGCGATTTCCAGGCGAGCGTGGACCACGTCAAGTCGCTGGTGAGCAAGATGGACGAGCTGTTGCAGGGTGGTTAAATCGCATCCCGGTCCCGGACGACAGCGATTTCAGTAGCGCACATCCGTTCCGCCGTGGAGCGGCTGACGGGGATGGCATTGACAGTAGTCGGTGGGTGTTTTCATAATTGCCCGCCGCGGCCACGGGTTGTGGTGTCGATCGGTGGCGCTGAAGCCTCGGTCGACTTGGCTGATCGGTATACGAGGCTGCGCGGCATGCTTCGCTGCGCGGCATTGTTAGCTGTGCGATGGCCCGTCCCGCCGGTGATTTAACGATGATGAAACCCCTGTCCATGGTGTCGGCCATCGAGTCCGCTTTTGCCGCCGCACGGAGCCCGCGACGAACTGCGCCACGGTGGCGCGGACACGTCTCTTCGCAACACCCAGGGTCAGACAGCCCTGGAT
>PADE01000151.1 GCA_002702965.1 Planctomycetaceae bacterium | reverse complement strand
TACAAAAACGTCGCCCGCTACGAACCTGTGGGTACGCGGACGCGTCATTACGAACGAGGGGTCGAGACTGGGCTACACGGACATGACAACCGAGTACATTTTTCTGTTAACCCCGACGAAGGGCACCATTGGTGATAAGTTCGATATGAACCACAAATACAGTTACTGGTTCAACGGGAAAACAGCACGGACGATGCTCGATAACGCCAAATCAGCCCAACTGGCGAACACGTCTAATACCGCATCCATCCTGTTTCGGAATTTACATAAGTTCCCACTCGGTCTCGACCCGAGTCAAATCGGCATTGACGAAGCTCTTTCCGAGATGTCGGATATTGCCGAAGAAATTCCTGAAGTTGACGATTTTTTCCAAAGTAACAATTGGCAAAACACGACGGACGGGTGGGGGAACGACACATGGGATGATACCACCTGGGTACAGACGGAAAATTTTGACCAAGGGGATACGGCCAACTGGTTCTACCCCGGCGATTACGTGCTTTATGCTTGGAAGGGCAAAGAGCGGGGAGGACAGGTGGCCACGATCGGTCCCCTCACGACAGTCCTGCAGGATGCAAAATCAGAAAAAGTACGCGAAGTGGCAAGTACAGACATTATACGGATTCTGACAGAGGCAGAGTACCTGCAATTTATCCTGCAGGGAAGTTCGGCGAGAGTCTTGTTCGAAAGAATGCAACTACTGCTGGACCGGTTAGGAGACAGAGACCCACCCGTCGATCGACAAATCCGAGCCGCGATGAATTCGCCGACTCTAACCGAAGCGACCGTAAAATATTATGAGGAGTACGTCAATGAGCTCCTAGGAGTTGTGGTCACGGATGACGACGGTACGGGGACGTCTCCCAAGGACGACGTCAGCGAAGCGGGGACAGAACCCCCTCGAACACAGGTCCCCCCCCAGACCGACCCGGTCGACCATACGACCCCGGTACAGATTCCTGAGAATCAGGAAACCATAGAGACAGTCCAGTATATTAAGTCCGACTGGCCTTTCATGCAAATATCCGGCAGCACACCGGACCCCCCGCCCCCGGATCCAACGCCGCCCCAGGAAACGGACGAACTCTCAGGGTTTAACCAGTTCCGCCGTCTGATGCAGGACGGTGGAGACGAAGGAGGTGCCAAGACAATGGAATATTTTTTTGACAAGTTCAACCGAGAACGCGACGCCTTACAAGCTGGGGGCGCGGGGGGCGATTCGGAAGACGAACAGCTTCTTGCTGAAGGAGAGGGAGGACAGCGCGTGGGCGGACTCGGCCCCCAAAATTTGGCGCGACGGTACGAAGACATTGGCGACGCGTTACTCAAGCTCGTGGACAAAGCAGACCGCCTTTTGAAGTATGTGCAAGTCTTAGACGGCGAAGCGCCGCCCGAATCGACAATGTGGAAACAGGATTTGACCCTCTTACGCGCGTTCCAAACGGCCAGCAACGAGGGTCGTGACGCGGTCTACGCACAAGCGCAATCGTACCTGCAGATGGCAGATCAAACCGCCACGCAAGGCGAGGATCCTATGACGCGCGAACGTCTTCTGAGAGCGTTCCCAGCGACGCTTGTGGACTTTACCGGCGGTGAGGAAGAAATCGTCAAATGGTTCGAACAGAACCGGAATATCCGAGCGTCTGCGATCGAGGATGCGTGGAAGAGTCGTCCGTCGACGGAAAATAACACCATGCTGGTTCTAGGCGCCATAATACTCCTTGTAGCGGTTTTTTATAACGAGTAACCTACAAAGCGACAGGGATGCCCACATACGATTGGGGAAAAATAAAGGATTGGGGCACTAGCATCGTGGACGCTGGCGGATCGTTCCACGACATCGCAACAAACGCTTTTGATTCGCTCTCTAGTGGGGCAAAACAGCCTCTGAACGTCACGGAAAAGCTTCTGCGTGAGGATTTCAGTGATACGTGGAACAGCTTTCGCGAAAAAACCAGTGCAGAGTTCGGACTCGACGCAGGCGATGGACTATCCCTCGAAACAATCGGGAAAAAATTGGCGACAGGACTTGCGAAGGATGCCCTCGAATTTGGGGCGGAAGCCGTTGGTGGAGTTATTTTGTCGAAGGTTGCAGGTGTCGAGGGTCCGATTGGCATTCTTCTTTCGGAAGTGGTGACAATTGGGGTCGTAGAATTTGGCAAACGCTTCAAGCCCCGAGGCTACAGCGCAGGGGAGTGGGTGATCATTGACATGGAACCTTTGCCGGTTCGAATCAATCAGGCCCCGCATGTCATACAGGTTACCGAGAGCACCGACATCTGGGGAGACAACTATCTTGATGTACCTGATGATATCGATTATCAAGAGACGCCTCATCACGTGATTGGGTTTATCTTGGGTCCGGAAGATAGAGCAGACGTGTGGAGCGTCTTTAATTTTGAAACGGGTCGAGAAGAACGACATGTCGGCGAAAAACTCCGGCCCGTTCCTGAAGCGCTCGCGGCCAAATTGGACAATAGCCCCGAATTTAGTCTTGTACGCGAAGTGAAGTTTTTGAAAGATCACGATCCGACGCTTCAGAGCTATGTACCTACGCAACCAGGCGAAGCTGTGGTCTACAAAAATAAGAACTANATCATCGTCGACACGTTCGATGAAGAATACATTATCGAGGACAAAAGAGGCAATCGTGTGCACGTGAACGTTTCGCAGCTAACAGGCGGCGTCCGGACAAACTCCTCCCACTGGAAACGTGGCAACGTCTTGGACCAGTCGTTTACGTCTCTCAGCCCCGACACGATCTACGCAGGACAGTGGATTTGGATACCAGCTGGAAAAAAATTCATTGACGATCTGGATACCCTTGTAAGCCGTCGCCGTATGGCCGCCGCGCCACCCATCAAAGCCGATCAGGATATTTTGGCCTTGGTAGAAGCGATCGATGGCGACCAAGTCCGCGTGGTACGGGCGTTTGACGGAAAGCATCTCACGGAACCGCTTGATGTCACCCGGGGCGTAAAAGCGGAACTCGCGCAGGTCTTAAACCGCACACCCGACAGCAAACGGCTCAAAAATGACGTGCTCGCAGGGAAAGACACGCAAAAACACCCAATGGGCGAAACAATGCATGACCTATCCCTTGGGGTGGGCGCACCGGACCTCACGAAATCGGACGACATGAGGCCTCTCATGAAGAAGCTCTTTGAGGAATTCCCAGTCGATTCTGCTGCCCGTACATTGCCGGGCGGTCGGAACGCGTTGGTAGCACAGACGAAAGCAGTGCAGAATGAAATTGATGACATTGCGAATTACGGAACGTCAGACCGATACAAGGTGCAATTTGATGTCGTCCCACAAGATTCGCCTGCCAGTAGCGGGAGCACCGTGCTGTTTTTGCTGGCAGGGTGCGTTATATTTCTCGCGGTCTATGGTAAATGATGCGACGCTCTAAACGGGCGGGAGTTGCCCGCGCAAAGGCAAGAGTCAAAGCGACGTATGAATATTTGAACGCACCGATTTCCAAGGTGTTGTCGGGTGCGCTGCCGAGTCCTAACGAGTCCGTATCCACTCGAGAGTTCAATACTAGGAGGGACCGTCTCAAACCTTCGCGCAGAATTCAGCTGGGTTTACAGCGTCCCCAGAGGAAGAACCCGCTGGTGCAGAGCTCTGTAAAGTCGGATAGGCGGCACATCTTGTTTCTCAACGTGGGCGATGAACGGATTTTAGAGGCCGTCCAAGCATTGCAGCGTGGGAGTCCGCTGCCTCCTTGGATGAAATACCTGCACAATGTGACTGCCGAAAAAGGAAAACTCTACCATACCCAGGGAGGAGAGAGACTTCCCTTTGCGTTCAAAGATGAAAAACGACAAGCGATCAAAAATCTGTACTTTGATCCCAAAATGCCAAGTACGATTCAACCGATCACCGACACACTACGCACGAAGTACTGTAATATTTCGCGAAGGAATGTACGCGATGTGTTACGATCCTTGCAAACATACCAACTAATGTTCCCGCGACGCAAGCCTCCGGACAAGATTCCACACCGGACCATCTACACCAAACCAGGAATAATTGCAATGGATACGTTTTTTCCTAGCGCCAACAGTGGCTGGAAGAAGCGTTCGGGTGGGGTACTGGTTTGCATGGATATCTGGTCCCGTTTCAGTCGGGCGTACGCACTCGAAAAAAAAGCAGCGCCCTTCTTCGATGTAGCAATGAAGGCTTTTTTCTCGGAATTTACGAGCCTGGGGCACTTACCGAGGCGTCTCTTGACAGACAAAGGGTCCGAATTGACAGTGGGCACTCCGCTCATTGAAAAATACCGGCTGCCGCGAGACGGCACAGCCGCCATGCACCTGCGAAGTTTCACCGGCACCCCCGTCCAAATTGTGGAGGCGATGAATGCACAGTACCAGCGCCGGTTGGAAGTCTATAGGATCGCAGACTTGCACGACGATGTAGCGGACCTCCTATGGGATATTTCCGAACAACTCAACAACCAAAAACGGCAGCGCAGAGGCAATATGACACCCTATCAATTGCTGGAACTCAACCAGCGCGAACGAAACACCGTCAACGAAAAATACAAGGATCAGTACGGGATCGGCCTGGAGGGACAAAAAAAATTACCGGTGTTAGCAGTGGGTAACCACGTACGCAAACTGGAAATGACATTCAAAGAACAGGTCAAGGGGTCAAAAAAAGGGTTTCAGGAAAAATGGAGTCGCAAAAAGTACCAGGTGCTTAGACGCACCGCACTGAGACGAAATCCGGGGGTGTTCCGGTACTCGATTGGGGACCCAAAGAGAACGTACTATCGTCACGAATTGCTACTGATTCCTCGGGACACGGATCAGGAGGTACTTCTATTTCCGACGTCGTCACCGTTCGTGGTGGAAGAGCAGTACATACCTCCCTGACCTCTTCGTCCACCTCAGTCTTTCGCCAGATTCGGACCAAGCGTACCAGGCCCTGAGGGGCACTGCCTCCATTCACCTTTTTCCGCGTGTTCTGAAATTTCATGATGCCGCTCTGAAACTCATCGCCCTCCCGTGAAATCTGAATGGCGTTGTAATACGCAGGAGGCACACCAACTGCTTGCAGAGCTTCGATGTACCATCCGAAATCGGCACCCTTGCAGAGCTGTTTGCCCCAAATATTTTTGAAAATACAGTACGGATCGTCCGTCTCAATGCCTCTGAGGCACGTTTTATCGTCTCGTTTCTCGAGACAGGGCCAGAGCGCACTCATGAGAATCGTTGCCGCATCGATGTCTTGTGGAAAATACCAGATAAAAAAGTCCCATTCGTTCTCATGGTAGGGCTTTGGGGTGTACATCTTCCGAACGCCCTCCATCATTCGGATCGCGTTTTCTCTGCGGTTAGCCCAGCACTGCTTCGGCGTCAGACGGTACCAGTAGTTTGTGGGATCGATGGGTTTTCGCTTGCGCTGCTCTACCACTGCCATTCGGGCAGTGAGGTCCGCAATCTGTTTCTGCTGCAGTTGTACCAACGCCATGATGATGTCGATTTTAGGCCGCGTATCTGCCAGATTTTGCTGCTCTAAAGAGTGGGCCGCCTGACAGGTGACCATGTGTCGTTCCAGGATCTTCAACTTACCGCTTCGGTAAGGAGGCTCGATGCCACGGGCTTTGCACCAGATGCATTCTCTCCACACGGCCTGTCGTTTCCTCTTCATTTTAATTATGTAGCAAAAGCAGCCCATTCTTTTAAATACCTGGAGAAAAAATGGTTGTGCAGTTCGCTTATTCCGCTTATTTTGGCAAAAAATAAGACTTCAGGAATGGAAAAGTATCTCAAGACTTTTCTGTACAGTCACACAGGAATCCTAGAGAACATCTCTGATGTTCCATAGACTTTCTAAATAGTTTTCTTTTTTAAAAGTCTTATTTTTAGAGATAATAAGAGAAATAAGGATTATCCCTTTTAAGTCCCCTGAGGCTTCCCTTTTTGAGCGTTAGTCCAAACAACTGCAGTTTGCGCCACAGTCAGTTCACGTTAGTTAACAACCATGAGTGGAAAAGATGTCGATGCCGACCACCTGATGACGCGTACCTACGGAGACCAAGTCATCCAGAGAAGCATGCGGGCGAAATGTCGCGTTCTGGCGCAGCTGAGGGACGGGCAGAATGTTCTCCAGACGATGTGTTGGCGACGGGTTTCGTGTCCTCACGTGGGCTACATCGCCAGTCCTGGCGTCGTGCGGATGATCTGGACCTACGGACTTCGCCTCCTGCAGCAGCCGTTCCAGGTGAACACCGAAACATTGGACGCCGCTGTGATGCGTGCTCCAGATGTGGCGTTCCCCCCGGAATTTTACTAGAGGAAATAGCGAGTAAATACTAAAACATTCCATAATATCCGAAACACAGTCGATTTTCCTCCAGAGAACTGCGGCGCAGAAGGAAGGCATGTGATCAGCTTGCCGTGGCGAAACACCATCACATATTCGTAGTCAGCGGGAAGGAGTTCTTGTCGTACCAGTCCCATTTGTTTTTAACTTACTGTTTCTATTTCTAGTTCAACAAACCAAGAGGCATCTTGTGAGGTCGTGGCTTCCTCTTCAGACGATGAGGTGCTTTCGCCTGCGTACCACTTTNTGAGCCACGCAATCGAGTTGTCATAATGAGTCGTNTCAATCCCATTNGCCACAATAAGGGGGCCCGANATATGTCNAAANTANTGCCCCGCGGCACCCAGCCCCCAGGACAGCTGGTTCCCCGCTACAACCGCCTGCCCTGCGACGGTCGTTTCGGTCACGGTCGTATTGCCATCTAGATCCTCCCACCGCCAGTGGAATTCAAACGCTCCCCCTGCACCTGTAGGCTGGCGTGTAACGCTGAGGATGTACGTGCGGGACGGAATCCAACTGACATTTGTCAGGTTCACCCACGCNCCGGCCGCGTTNCGAAACTTTATGACGCCGTTGTTATCCGCCGCGACAAAACACTGGTTATTTCCTAACTTGAAATAGGCACTGTCNGAGTTGTAGGCCACGGGNGTCCGNACGATATTATGGACCNNAAANGTNTGTTCGAATTCGGANGTTGGATTTGTGAAATCGCTCAGGTGCATNCCGTGCCCCCCCGCCGGGTCGCTGTCTCTGGAAATGCCAATTGCGTTTGTTCCCATTTGGTACAGTTCGAAGTCCCAGTTGCCGTACAGAATCAGCGACGAGAGTCCCGGGCTGCGGTTATACAAATAGCGCGGCAGGTCACCAACCGCACTGCATTGTGCAAAATTGGCAGTCAGCGTTCGGGCCGCGCCGAGATCCATCCACGCGCAGAGATCGGCCCCGATGGCTTCAATCTCGGCATCCGTGACGGCGCTGGAACTCCCGCCCGATCCNGCGCCCGTCGCTGCCTCGCCGTCCAGCCCTGTTGCATTTGCCGTGAAATAAATATCAATTTCGGTCACGTGCAGATGTGGGTCCGTTTCCAGACGTCGAATGTCCACACCATTGGAGTACCGCCCGACTCGATCTCCTTCGACCAGGGTCGCTAAAATATTTTCGGTCGCNTCGTGGTTTGCGTCCTTGAGACGCAGTGTATGTTTCTGTTTTATGAGACGGTGCAACGCGTCACTGCGAAGGTACACGACCAACGGATACGCAGCCATCGTAGAGGCACTGTAACANGCCTTCGCCACTCGTAGTTGTTTTGGTTTGTCGATACGGCGATCGAGCTGAAACCTGTATTTTTTGGTAGTGGCGTCGTAGCTGGCGTCGTCCGAGTGAAGCAACAGTCTCATAGTACATCCGTTTTACCCATGTGTCTGGAATAAAAACGCATGCCATAGCATGGTGTTTACGCCTCCGGTTCCTGCGCCTTCACAAATTGCTCGCGCTCTGCTGCGTTTCTAAACATGAACTTATCCTGTAGGCGAAAAGCACTTACCAGAATCAGCACGCCTGCAGCCCCAAATATATTTGTCCAGCGCATTTTTTTATTAGGATTGATGTGATAAAAGCATGGGTGTACAGCGAATTTGCAAGCCGCATCTGGTAGATTTTCTGCGGATATGTGACAGGAACCGGTGGTGNTGTCCGCGCATTCGGTACGCCAGCATCCGTTCCAAACCNGAACTNTGCAAAGATCTCGAAAAGTTTTTTACGTTTGAGAGAGAGGGTCATACCGTTCGGATTTCATCGCGGCGTCCGATTCATGGCTTTCCGCACNTGGAGTACAACCTAAAGGCTCGTTGTTACTTTGTGGACGGGACTCTTCATGATTTTCCTCGTCTGTCACGGCAGCGTCCTGTGTTTCGCTTGGAGCGTCGGAAGACGACCCTAACCTTTGGGACCCTGTACACAACACTCGATAATGGTACAGCCTTTGGCGCCTCTCGAGCGTCTCCATAACTAGGCACGTCCAGGGCGGTAGCTGCGTTAAAAGATAGCGTGCCATCCGGCTGCGGTTTGCGTATTCTTGGCAGAGGATCTGGCAGTCGCCCGCCATCGGACAACTAAATAGAAACAGGACGTCGAGGGCTCGCCGGCAGCGCTTTGGAAGTGTCGTGTAGCTGACTGCACACGCCAACACCGAGATGTTAAAATGACGGCCGCGCAGACACAGGTGTGCCAGAGCGTCCTCGTCTTTGCTGCTCAGCACAATGTCGTCCACTAGAATAGCCACCTGACGGTTGACCCCTTCCTTTTTTAAGCGTTCCTGCTGCTTGAGTAACGCGTTGACCAGGGGCTGTCGCCACTCCGCGAATTGGAACCGNGGGTCCCACCGATTTTCCATCAGCTGCGCCATTTCCGGGGAACACGCAGTGGTTCCTGTAAACGATATCACGAGATCAAACTTCTTGGACTGGCGCAAGAGATGCGTCACTAACGTCGATTTTCCCATCCGACGGCCCCCTACGGCGGCGCATACGTATGGGATTTTTGCGTTGAGGCGGGCGGGGTCCCAGATCGGTAACATTGCTGCGTCTTTGTTGTTTACGGCAGGAAAAAGCCATCGCGCCTCCCCATGCTATCATCAGNCGNGTGTATGGGCTCTGAATGTATTCTAATAATTCAGTATTTTCCCTCGCAATTTCCTCCAGGCAGAGGTCAATNCTTTTTGAAACCGTCGGCTCTTTGAGATTTCCAGAAAATCCTTCTACGGTGTACCCATAGTCTCCCNGGAAATGATCGGACGCCTTTTCNACACCNACGGCNCAGACGTCNTGNANCATGCGTAGNGGCACCCAAACAGATGGAACGTTCCGAATCGTCTGACGCACCTACGGTGGCCGCCATCTTTTTCCGGAGCCCCTTCTCGATCATGTCCGCACATAACTGGGCTAGTTGCTGCTTGTTCATTCGTTTGAGTTTTGTATTCGAGTGCTCAAGGGGGATATTGTCGCGTTCCGACAGTTCCAAAATCTTGTCGATGAGCGACTGCTTGGAGTTGCGTCGGGGTGCTTGTTCAGGCTGCTCAACAGTTTCCTCGGCTTCTAAGAGTTCTTCATTCAGAGCCTCGTTGTCCATTGCGTAGTATCGGAGTTTATTAGTAGGCGACTATAAAAAAACGTTTATATACCATCCAGGTTGCTCGTCAAAATCCCAGCGCCATCAATCTTACAGTTGGCATATTGGACGGCCACAAGGCGGTAATCCACAGCTTGATCGAACTTAAAGCGGAACTGAAGAACCGAGGCGTTG
>PADE01000150.1 GCA_002702965.1 Planctomycetaceae bacterium | reverse complement strand
ACCGGATCGTCGTGAACGACGCCGTCGATGTTGGTGTGCCATTTGTTGTCGGCGGCTTTCCGCACTCACAGGACCCTCCATTCAATCTGAATTGGGGCACGTTCGAGGGCCAGATCGACGAACTACGGATTTCCAGCGTCATGCGGTACGCGGTTGCCAATTCACTCGGGATCATTCGGCAGAAGTTGCCCGAAGCCGGCGTCAAGATTCCGTACTCGATCAAGCTTGCAACGGATGCTGCGCGGGGCGACGTAACGTGGAAGATCGTCGACGGTCGTTTGCCGCACGGGTTGACGCTGGACGCGTCTGACGGACGGATTCACGGCACGCCAACAGAGTCCAGAAAGACAACCGCCTTCACGATCGAAGCCCGCGATAAATCCGGCGCGACCGACACCCACCGTTTCGAGATGACCCTTACGGAGGGACAACTGTTGACGGAGTCCTTACCACCGGCGTTTGTGGGAGAGCCGTATCTCGCGAAGCTGAACACGCGACACTTGGCAACTCCACTCAAGTGGAAGGTCGTCAAGGGCGCACTACCGAAGGGGATCTCGGTGAGCATCGTCACGCGTTCTGGAAACGTCTCGTGGGCTGCTGTCCATGGCATTCCACCCAGCGAAGGCTGGGCCGCGTTAACGATTCAAGTCACGGACGCCAATGGCCAGACCCGGCAACGTGATGTCGTGTTAAAAGTGCTGCCCAAAGAACTGATCGAGATCAAACAGGACAAACACACGGTCGCGCTGTTCGACTGGCAGGGCCCCAACGGCAAACTCATTCCGGACCGCATGGGCGAGGAGTCCCACACGCTGACCTGGACCAACATGGGTGGTGATCGCCGAGTGACCTGGCCGGGCCGCCAGGAAAAATTCCCGCAGTTCACCGGACACGGCGAACACGGCTTCGCGAGCGCAGGGAAAGGCCCGGCAAAGCTGGACTTCAAGACGTGCGAAAGGGAGTGGACGCTGGAAGTCTGGGTCCGGCGCGGAGGTCCTTTGCAGGCTTTCGGTGGCACGGTGCGCGGAAAGCACAACCCATTCCATTACGGTCATGTCTGCGGCACGTACGACAAAACAAAGAAAGGCGTATGGGAGCTGTATCTGTCCGACACGAAATCCACGGATGGCAGCATGGCACCCGGCATTCACTTCTTCGGTGCCGAAGAGGACCAGGCCCTGGAGAACCTGGATCCGTGGCATCGCCCACAGGGCATCGTCGGCAACCGAACCGACGCCGGCATTCGCGATACCGAGTGGCATCACGTCGCCTGGCAATACAACTACGCTGAGGACCTGCACGAGTTGTTTCTCGATGGGCGTTTGCTCTGGAAGATGCAAAGCCCCGATGGCCGCAAGCTCGTGAACAACCGCAAGCACGACGCTCAGTTCAGCGTGAGCACGCGACTCACCGGCTATTCCCGCTACGGCGGTGGCTTCAATTACCTCGGCGAAGGCAACTTCTTCGGCCAGATCGGCGAGGTTAGAATCTCGAACGTGCGTCGCTACGGACGGTGACTTCCTGGTCCGTCACGATCCGCTGCCTCCGCCGTAACGCACACGTGCGCCGTCCCAGTTTCGACGGATTTACTGCAGTTTCCAAAAGTCGGGAACATTGGCATGCTCACCCGATCCGAAGACTCCTGACTTCGTTGTGCCAGAGGTCGATGTGGCGGGGACAGGATTCCAGCGAGATCACGAAGTAGCTCCCCGCCGCCCCTCCTGCCGCCGGTGCGGGTCCCGGCCCTGGCCACGCGTCCGTCGCGTCAGCCTCCCTATTGGTGGCCTCTGGATACGCCTGCCGCAGGAGCCGCACATGAAACGTCTGCTGGGTCTGCTGCTGGTGATGGGAAATTGAGAAGACCTGCAAACTCTCCCACGACTTTTCACACTCCCGCACCTGTCAACGGATCGAAGCAGCCGGCCTCCCGTCACCAGATGGCTGCCACGCGGGGGATGACCGGGATTTCACCGTAGGATTGCCCACCCTGTTTCGGTTGTGGAATTACCAGGCTCAGAAAGGGATCGGGCTGGAGACACCTTTCAGGTTAATTCCATGGGCGCTAGCGAGCGTGACGATGGCAGCGTGCAGTTCTTGCTGCGATGAACCCATGGGCCAGCGGACGCCTGCGTCTTTTGCTGCCTCACGTAATTCATTCCAACGGTGTAAAAAGGCAAACATAATTGGCAGCTGAGTCACCTCTACCCGCCGCGCCAAAACCGGATCGTTGGCAACCGCTGCTGCGGCTGTCTGCACGTGCTCCCAGCCATGGAGCAGCGTTTCCAGAGAGAGAAATTCTGCCTCCGGCCTGGAACCCAAGCCAAGAAAGTCATCGGTTGCCTCAACCGCATTGTGAGTGAGCTGGATATAGTCCACGATGTGGGGACCCGCAGGGCCGTAATATCCGTTGGCAAATATTTCGATCAGGTGGTTGGTGTCCGCGTTCGGGTTCCACATCAGCCTGGCAAGCAGCCAGGCCCTCAGTTCGGCGAGTTCGGCAAACGCTCCGGCTTCGCAAAACATCCCTTTGACGTTGTGTTCGGTGTAGTACCTCAGGTTTGGTGCATAAACGCGGAGATTCGGGTGTGGCAGCGGATAACCAAAATTTATGGGGTAGTCCCAGAGGTAGAGTCGGTCACACATCTTGGACCAGCCTTCCAGATCTGCACGAAACTGGGAGTTACGTTTGTCTGTCATGGGCCGGCTGAATGAACACTTGATGCTGCTTAGCCGCACCAGCACATTAGGATGTGGTCGCGTCTGTTTTGGTGGTTTTTGAGAGTAGTGATATGCCAGCGTACTCACCGCGACGTCAGGAAACTGCTCTTGAAGATCTGCCGCGACCGCGTTGACGAAGCGGACAACCAGTTCTGACGGGTTCCCTTCCTGCTCAACCACCGCGCAGGCTTCGCATTGACACCGGTTTGGTGGTCCGGCGTCGTCGGGTTGGGCAATCGAAATGACCGTGGCGTGTGGATTCCAGCGAAGCGCCAGTCTGGCGTTTTTGGTCAATTCAGCCCGCATCGATTCATTGGTCAGGCACAAATTTGAAATCGGATACCTCGGAGAAACATGTGTGCGTTTACCGTTGATCAAAGCAAACCACTCCGGGTGGGCCTTGAAATAGACCTCTGGTTCGATCAAGGTCCACCAGCCGTGAGAGCCCCACTTGTCACTGCGAATGTAGGCATATTTTCTTCCACCGCGGGAACTGTCCTGGCCTATGTTGTTGAAGCTGTTGTCGTAGAACAGCCGGTGATGGTGGCCGTTGAGCTTGTTCCGTACAGAAAAGTCGGCTTCGGCCGTGTGCAGAAAGCTCATGTCGCGATATTCGAGTCGGGGAACATAGCGAAAGTCCAGTTTGGGAACTTTTAGATTCGGCTGCCGTGGGATGTGGCTGGCAGCGGGGGTCCACCAGTGGCAGCCAACATAGTCTTCGAGAAATGTGAATACGGCATAGAGTGTTCCACGCGGCGCGCCGCCCGCCAGGATCACATCATGGCCAAGCGAGCGGAGTATGATGCCTTCTTCGCCCAGGTCGTCGGTCGTAAAACCTGGCTCTCGAAGTCGGGCCGCTTTCGGACCAACCAGCAGGTTCGTACCCTCGGGAGACCTGGTGTGACGAATCGAGAAATCTGTGCCTGTGACGCGGGAGAGAAAGTACCGCAATTCGTCAGCCGCGTGTCGGACTGGCGCCGGCGCATCTGCAGCGACCACTACAGTCGCCCGGGGCTGGCCCGTTTCAGAAAGTGTGTGTGCTTCCAGTCGGAAAACAGACGCACATAGACACGAGGTAAATACCACTACGAAAAGTAAACGGTGCATACCGGCGATTGTACCCGGGCGCGTGATAGCGTCTACCTAAAGCGCTGTTGCCTACCCAGGGCCCCGCAAAAAATAACCTCCCTGATTTACCAGAATCAGAGAGGTTCTGTATTTCTGCTAGTGCCCGAACGCGGGCGGTGCTGCGATCGCCGGCACAGCGAAACCGCAGGGATTGGGTGCTTTTGCGGGCTGCCTGTGTTTACTTTGGTTTGTCGCCGCTGCCCTGACAGGTCTTCTGCCCTCCGTGGCGAAATTGCTTTCGCTGAGCGGATACTACGGTGCCTGATTCCTGGACACAACATAAGCGAAAGTCGTGCGGTTAAGCTTCGCATCAAACTGCACGTCGAGTTGTTTGTGACGGGAGGTCCAAAACCATTCTTGATGAACGAGAGCGCGCTGATCTCCGTGCAAAACGATGTTGCCCCCGGAAAACAGAAACACAGGTTGACAGTGTTTTGTCGCGGTAATGGACCTGGCTTCCAGACGGCCACCGCGGATCTCAACAATAGAGGATGGGCGGAAACCGAGGTTGGTACCCCAGCCTAATTGCACAGGACCGTCAACCACGCACCTGGCCTTATTGTCCATCGTGATCCGAGCGTCGCTTCTCACTCCCACATAAAGACCGCCATCAACACTGGCCTGACTGCTGTCGATCAGTGTCAGCTTGCCTGGTGCTGCGTCACGGTCGCCCAAAGAGATGGAGAAGCGAGTGCTCAGGCGGCCAGTGCCATCGATTTTGAGATGACCGCCTCCGTTCGCGTCTCCCAAATAGCCCGAGCCGACATAATTCGCCTGGCCGGTGGAAATCAATGAGCCACTTTTCCCGATCACAAGTGTTGCGCCATGGGACAGTTGAAACCGGTTGATCGTGACTTCCTTGCTCAACGTGACAACAACCGCTCCATGCAAAAATACGGATTGACCAGCCGGCTCCGCTGACCAGCTCTGGCTGGCTGTCCAACGACCACTTTTCCCTTCCCAGTGACTCACGCCGCTCTCTTGTACTGCGTTCTGCTTGGCGCGTTCGCGGGCGGCAAGCTGCTCTGGCGTAACAATCCGGACGATCCTGCGGCCAAAGAACGTCTGGTCATACATGTCAACCGTTCGGACCTCAACGGTATGCCCACCAGCTCGCAAGTCTGCGGGCAGTTTTGCCGACCACATGTGCGTCACAATCGAGAGCGGGTGTCCAGGGGTAATGACTTTCTTCAGATAGGGGTCGTGCTGAGGGCTGCGTTTCATAGGACGCCAATCGCCATTGTTAATGCGGAATGTCACATTGGACCTTTCCGTTCCCCAGTAGATGTTTGCCAGCACGGTCGTGTCGTGCGACTTTCCCAACAGGATCTCGTTGGGGACGAATACGTGCATCTGGTCGTTTTGCGAACGTCGGGGAGCGTGAAAGCGGATCGAGTATTGATTGCCCTTGAAAGTCACCACCGGGTAGCCGTTTGGCGATCCACAATGAGTCATTGCATGGGGGATTCCGAATTCGTCCGGTTGGCCTAGCCAGTGAATTCCGCAGATGGCCCCAGCGTTGATGTGGTGATGTGTACCTGTGTTGGGCCACCCCTCCTGTTTACCCATGAACCGTTGCTCAATGTCATGGTGATGCCCCGAAAACGAAAGCGTATGCGGTCGGTTTTTCAGTAAAGCAAGCAGGTCCCGGCTGTTCACCGTGAACAGTGGCGCGTGCATTGCAATCACAACTAGTTTTTCTCTGGGCACGTGCTTTAAATCGTTCTCGACAAACTCAAGTGTTCGTTTGTCAAAGCCACGGCCGTAGGAGCTACCGCTCCAGAGAATATTGTCGAGCACGACAAAGTGGACTGAACCATAATCAAAGCTGTACGTGGTCGGACCGAAAACGCGTTTCCAGGTTTCATTTGACAGTGCGTCGTTTGGCACGTCCATGTTCAGATCGTGGTTCCCCGGCACGTTCCACAACGGGATGCCAAGTTGTGACATGACGCGGTTATACGGCGTGTAAAGATCGAGTCTGTCAGCCATCAAGTCGCCCAATGCAATGCCGAAAGCGGCGTCGCTTCCGATTCGCTCGCTAATCACATCATTGGCCATGTGATCAATGTCACTGAGATTGTTGGGCTGAGGGTCTCCGAAAAATACAACCTTGAATTCATTCGGTTCGCTTTGCTTGTAAAGTGGAAAGTCAACTGAACTTGGCAAAGGCCCTGTCGGCGCGACTCCTGCATACTTCAAGTCAGGCGGTGATCCTGCCGGTCTGTGAACGTAATGGAATTGGGGAAGGTTGTGGTGATTTGATGGCGGCCGATAGCCACAAGGCTTGATGACAAACACGACTGCGTCTTGATTGTTGATTGTCAGCGCGTAACGGCCCTTGGCGTCGGTTAATGCCACGTCATATCCATTCGACACAGGGACGTTTGCCAGCGCCGGTTCATCTTTTTCGTGTTTGCCATTACGATTCTGGTCGTGAAATACAACACCTCTCGCCGTGACCTGGTCCTGTGCCAGTGTTGGCATAGGTGTGAAAGCAGCCAACAGCACAGCTGCGATCTTCCATTCAGTCACAAGCCGATCACGGAAACGTTGACGTTGAAGACCCATTGGTCACCCAGGGACAAATGTTCTTTGAAATGGTCGTATCGGTGACGAGAGCCGTGACTTTGATGACTCGTCAGGGCAAATTATATCATTCACGCTAGTGCTTTTTGCATGTGCAGGGCTGGTTCGTTTCTTTGCTGCAGGTGCAAGAAGGTGGCTGTTTTCAGCATCCAGTCAGGAATGCACATGTCCGACCGAATCCACCGCGTTGTCGACGATGTCTTCCAAATTTCAGGAACCTGCAGCTCCTACGTCATCGTGGACGGAGACGCGGCAGTGGTGATTGACCCTGGTGACGGTGACTGGTGGGAGGAGCTGCCGAAGATTGGGGTCAAGAGAGTCGAGTGGGTTCTTCTCACACATACCCATCGTGACCAATGCTCTGGCCTTTACCGCCTGGATCGGACCCGAACGAAGGTTGCCGTCCCTGAGCTGGAACGACATCTGGTAGAGGACGTGGAGGCCTTCTGGCGCCGACGCCCGATTTACCACAATTACAATCAAGTGGCGGATTTTTTTTCGCTGCCTCGTAGTGTCCCCGTTGATGAATCGCTGGAAGATTTTGCCTTCTTTCGTTGGCGTGACGTGGAACTGGAAGTTCTCCCTGCTCCGGGTCACACGCCCGGGTCAGTCACACTGTCAGGCGAGTTCTCTGGCCGTCGGCTGGCGTTCACAGGTGACCTTGTCGACGGCAGTGGCAACGTCCCACAGATTCACAACCTTCAGTTTGGGTACGGGGACGCGTTGGGGGCTGAACTGTCCATCTCGTCCATTGCTTTACTGCGAGATTCCCTGCCTGATGTCGTTTGTCCGGGGCATGGCTTGCCGATCGATTCTCCCGCCGAGACTCTGGAGTCACTTGCCAAGCGGCTGTCTGCCTTTTGTACAGAGATAGACCATCCCATCGAACCGTCTCCGACCGAGGAGTTTTTCGAGCTTGCACCACGACTCTTGCAGAGCACGCGGCAGAGCTGCAGCTGGTATGTGCTGCGATCCAATGACGGGCACGCTCTGCTGATAGATCTTGGTTATTCAAGTGCCGCGCATGCCAGACCATGCGCGCTGGGCTATCGCACGCGATTCCTGCCAACCCATATTGATACTCTGAAAAGAGATTACGGAGTCGACGTGATCGACGCGGTGGTCATCACTCACTATCACGACGATCATGTCATTGGGGTGCCATACCTCCAGCGCCGCTGGCAGGTCCCGGTCTGGTGTCTTGATCGAATAGCACCGATCTTGCGCGATCCGCAACATTACAACATGCCGTGTCTGCTTCCAAATCGTATCCTCGTTGAACGCACGTGTCGCGACCGCGAACGGTTTACGTGGCGAGGAATTGAGATGCAAATGCACGATCTCCCAGGGCAGACAGACCTTCACTCCGGCATCAGTTTCGAAATGAAGGGAGTCCGTTACCTGGCGATGGGTGATTCGGCTCATCTGCGCGCGGGCCGTCTCTCTCACGGCCACATCATCTTTGCAAATCGGGTTACGGCGGCGAACCACCTGAAGGTCGCGGAACGCATGCTTGAAATCGAGCCAGATGTCCTCCTCCACGGCCACCACCGTCGAGAGCTGGCAAGTGCGGACGGCGACGTTCTGCAAGGACGCGCGGATACACCGGTGACGCGAGAGGACCTGCTGGACTTTCGCGAGAGTGCGCGGCATCTGGAAGAGGTCTTGTCGAGCCTGGTTGAAGACGGGGCGGACGAAAAGTGCCGTGCGGATTGGGTGCGTATCGAGCCCTACCGCGTGCGCCTCGCCGTCGGGCAGAGTACGACGATTGATGTGATCATTGAGAACGTGGGGCCCGATCCGATCGAGATTGCGCTACGGTTAATAATAGCACCAGGCGTGACCGCCGCTCCGCCAACTGCCCGCTGTTTGGTCGCGCCCGGCGAACGCCATCGTTCCAGGCACGAGGTTCGCGTTTCGCAACTCGACCGATCAGGCCCGACCATTCTCTGCGTCGACGTGACCCGTAACGGCGAACGGCTGGGATGGCTTGCCGAGTGTCAGTTATGGCACGAAGGAACGCCGTGTTGACAGATGGCTCTCCCGTACCAGGATCACCGCCACCGGCATCGCCGAACTGCAGAAAGCGCTTCCCAACTGCAAGATCATCAAGTAGTCCACTCCCCCCCCGCCCCTCCTGCCGCCGGTGCGGCGGTTTTCAGGTTCTACGACAACCCCCGCGGGCTTGCCAATTCTGGAGAGGATGCGTTTTACCCAATCTACCGCGAGTCGTTCGGTCTTTGCTGACCGGCCTCGCAGGCCTTGTAGCGACATTGGCTGGAATACCCAGCCGCTGCGATCTGCCGGTGGAGTTTCTAGCAACAGACTCTCGAATCCAGGCAGAAGCGGGATCGAATCCTCGGTGGCGTTTTTCTGCATCGTGTGGGGAATTTCTATTACCGGCAATCGGCCCCTTTTCCAGACCGGTTGAATGGTGCCCGGAATGTCCCAGCTGACGTGCATAAGCTCATTGAGTCGCAACGCGGATTCCCACAGCCCCCGCAAGGCATACCACCAGGATACGGCAGCCCCCTGCCCCGTCACCGATTCCACGTTGTCCAGCATCCGCTCGCAAACTTAGCCTAGTCCGCAAGTCTTAACATCAACCGTGACGTGATGCTTTGCTTTGGGGTGATGAGGCGCTGCTTTAACCGAGATTTCCCTCAGAGTCGGTCGATACTCTTTAACGAGATTAACCGTTAGTTTGCGAAGGATCCGAAGTTACGGAGCAACACGATGGCACCTTTCCGCACATTTCATTTCTTGACGCTGCTTTGTCTCTTTGGCCTCGCATCGTCTCTCAATGTGATGGGGCAAGGGATCTATCTGCCAGCCGCTGGGGCAGTAAATCGAGGTATGGCTGGAGCGACGACCGGCACGGCAATCGAAGCAATTGGCTCAATGTATTGGAATCCGGCGACCATAGGTCGACTGCCAAATGATGAGTTAGCGTTTGGATTTGAAGCGATCTACAGCAACTTCGATGTTGCCTCGTCGTTTCCGGGCGCCGGCTCGGGCTTCAGCGAAGGTGAAAATGGGGTCAGCCCCATACCGACAATCGCGTGGGTGCACCACACCGACAATCCGAATGTGACGGTTGGCTTGGGCTTGCTAGGGGTCGGAGGGTTTGGCACCAATGTACGCGCCGACGCGACGAATCCTATTCTCTCGCCACCCGCCGCTCTTGGCGGCGTGGGAATCGGTGGTGTGAGATCGGACGCCGTCTTCTTCCATGTGAAACCCGCCATTTCCGTGAAAGTTAACGATCAACTCTCCATTGGAGGTGGACCTATTGTCGGTCTGGGGAAAGTGACTTTGGACGAGAATATTCTTGTCGGTGTGAACGCGAATGGGACGTACCCTCGTGGCGATGGCACTCGATACCACTGGGGACTCGGTGCGGAATTAGGCTTTCACTACGTTCACAACTGCCGCTGGGAATTCGGCGGCAGCATCAAGACACCGACATGGTTTGAACCACTTCGCTATTTCAGCGAGGACGCGTCAGGACTGCGCCGTACCGACGTAGTGAACTTCATGCTGCCCACGGTGCTGAGTGGAGGGGCTGCATACAAGGGTTTCGAATTCATTGTGCTGACCGTGGACGTGCGGCATTTCGATTACACATCGGCCGATACTCTAGGAGATCCCGCCACTTACGAGGCAGATTTTGGTGTTGCAGGCCTGGGCTGGAAAGATGTGTTCTCGGTGGCGATTGGTGCTCAACTGCAATTAACTGAGCGATTAACTGGGCGGCTGGGTTACATGTATGCCTCCGACTTGATCGACGACTCGACGGCATTTTTCAACATTGCGTCGAACCTGAGTTATCGGCGCATTCCCACGGTCGGAGCCAGCTACCAGTTGAACGAAGGTGCGGCGCTGAGCGTTGCCTACAACTACGTCACTCCCTGGAGGGCAACCGGACCGTACGTTCTTCCTGAAGTTGGGCCGGTACCAGGTTCATCGATCACCACTGAATTAGACGTGCACATCGCGACGGTGGGCATCAACGTTCGTTATTGATCAGCGCGCTGTCCGGCAGAAAGCGACTCCAGAGCCTCGCTCCGATGCAAGTGGGTTCGCGTGCTCTCGTCCAAGCCTCGATTTCACACTCGGGTGCCACGACGTCGTCATCGTATTGATCGCCCAATCGCGCGCTTTCCGCGCGGGAAACTACAGATTCCATGTGCTTTGGTTCCGCCGAAACCAGACAAGTCAGTTCCTGCTTCAATAACAATGAGGCAACGCCAACATGATTGGTTTCATCGACCGGGTGGTGCGGATCGACACAGACGAAATCTCGAAGGAGAGTAGCTATGTACGGGCCATTAACGCGGCGGCTCTCCTGATCATAGGCTGTTGCTTTACTTATAGTGTGCTTTACGCTTTCTTGGGAGTTTACAAAGGGATCGCTCTGGGCGTTGTGGGAATAGCCGCCTTCGCGGTGACGCCCTTGTTCAATCATTTTCGGTTTTACAGGTTTGCGAAGATCTACCTTGTCAACCTTTGCTATATCTACCTGACGTGCCTTGCGCTTTTCTTGGGGGGGAAGGCCACTGGCTTTGAACTGTTCTCCCTGATCCCACCAATCATCGCCATTTCAGTGTTCTCGAAACAAGAGTCCAAGTTCGTTTTCTTGTGCAGCCTGGAGATTTTGTTCTTTTACCCAATGGTACAAGTCCTGTATCCATTCTTCACGCCATGGCTTGCTGACTTTCCCGTCTTGTGTGATTTCCTTTTCCACGCCTCCGTTGGTACCACGGCATTGTGTCTCGGCGGGTTTCTTTACTATTTCCGGGTCGCCAACATTTCTTTGGCGGAAAAGTTGGAAAACGAGCACAAGCGTTCTGAAGAGTTGCTCCATAACATCCTGCCTGGGTCGGTGGTCAAACGACTCAAGAAGAATCCGACAACCATCGCCGATGGGTTTAGTGAGGCGACGATTCTTTTCGCAGACATTGTCGGTTTTACAGTGGTGTCGGAACAAGTGTCTCCGTCTGAATTGGTTGACATGCTCAACAAGATCTTCTCTCGTTTTGATTTTCAATTGGACCAATATGGCTTGGAGAAAATCAAGACCATAGGCGATGCATACATGGTGGCGGGAGGGCTCCCTGTTCCTCGAGATGACCATGCGGAAGCCACCGCCGACATGGCGTTGGCTATGCGGCGCGAGCTCGAGCTCTTCAATCAGGAATCCGGTCGTGATCTACAGATTAGAGTAGGCATTCACTCAGGAGCGGCGGTTGCTGGAGTCATTGGGGTCAAGAAGTTCGTCTATGATGTTTGGGGCGACACCGTCAATACAGCGAGCCGCATGGAGTCCCACGGAATCCCTGGACAGATTCAAGTCTCCGAGCAGACTTATCGGTTGCTGAAAGACAAATACAGGTTCGAGAACCGAGGACCTCTGCAAGTCAAAGGGAAGGGCGAAATGCAGACATTCTTGTTGCAAGGCAAGCTCGATTGAACTCCTGTTTTCAGGTTCGCAGGTGTGCGCTACCGGGTTTGGCGGGCTGGCGCTCATCGCCAACAGGTCCCCGCGCTACCCTATGAAAAATACCCCCTGGGAGAGTCGGACAAACCCCGTAAAGCCCGGGCAATACGCCTGATCCGATCGAAAACCGCACCGCATGCAGCACACCCCGTGCGCCGTTCGCTCGGCTCGATCCAGGGCTGCAGACGATCCCCGACGCGGGGCCAACGCTGCCCACCCAGACACGTGCCGCCCCTCCTGCCGCCGGTGCGGGTCCGAAAAACCGCGGGTCCTTTTCAGCGATGGTGTCTCCCCCTAAGCGATGGGAACCACACGAATTTGAACACAGACAGCAAACAAACCGCGAACCCTGGAACCGGCGGCGGCGGTTGATGCGCACTCCGGCTCGGCACACGAAGCTTCGGCCATAACGTCTGCCGAGTGAACAATCGCCAGGATGGCCTGCCTGAGATCGGCCGA
>PADE01000149.1 GCA_002702965.1 Planctomycetaceae bacterium | reverse complement strand
GCGGCGGCTTCGCCGAAGGGGGAGAAGCGGGACGCGCGCTCCAGGACCGGATGACAAAATCGGTCCCTCGCTGTTCGTCTCTTGAACGTTCCTGTTCGAAGTGGAATTCGATTCCAGGTATGTTGCGTTCCGCGGGATGTTGCGTACTATTGACAAGCAATCGAATCATGACGCCACGCATCAACCGGAACACTCACTAAAAGATCACAGGTTCCCTCGCCCCGACGCGGACTCGTGCCCGGTCCACCCGCCACACTGGGGCCCCGCCACGGAACGCCGTGCCGGACGCACACCAATCAACCTGCTACTTCTGGGCACTTCGACACGCAATCGTTCGGAGGAGAACGACCAAGATGCCTCAGCGAGCCCACCGGCACGAGGGAGACGATGCCCTCCAACAGGTGCTCGGCTATCTCAATTTTTCCTCCGGCGCATCCGATCCAAAAGTCCTGGCCGCACTCGATACGCTCGCTGCACAGATTCCGTCCGACGCACAACCTCGTTGGCAGCACATCGTCACCCACTTGGAAACCGCGCTGCGTCGTCTGTCCTCCGAAGTTGCCGCCTTTGCAGAATCTAGCCAGGCCGCCGCGGTCCTCGGTCTGATCTCGCGGGAAGTCATCCCCGGGTATCTCGAATTCCATCGTGATTTGTTGTTTCATCAGGCCCCCGGTGACCTGATCAGCCCCTTTTTTCTGGGCCGTGTTTGCGAGGCCGTGTTGCAAGAGTCGGGACCGTGGGAAGAATCGCAGCGCATTCGCCACGGTGCGATTCGCCGGCTCAACAATTACCTCGGGTTTCGGCCGGTGGCGACGCTGGAAAGCCATAAGATTGAACCGTACGAACACGAGTGGACACGACCGATCCCAATCTTCGTGCGGGGTGCCGGGGTTTCGCGAGGGCCCCACCAGCGGGTAGTTGAAACTGCGATTGGATTGCTCACCACAACCGATGAGGATCTGCTGCGCGCGGCCCACTTTGACCCCGAGCTGCTCGACGAACTCGCGATCGACTCGCGCGCGTACGACTTTGACCATCCGGTTAACAAACGACCCAACTATCATTTTGGTCTGTGGGACCCACACTGCATCGACAACCGTGGGTTCTACCGGCGATTTGTGCTGCAAGAAATCACGCTCAAAACGCTCATGCGTCGGCTGACGCAAGCCGAAGGAATCCCGCGAGAGGAACTCGAGTACGAAGCCGCCGCGGTCTTGGCAGGGACGATTCTGATGGCAGCCGGTACGAGCGGATCGGGACCCGGCGCGCACGACTCGAACGTTACCCTGAGCACGTTGCTGCCGAAAATCGCACAGTACCGTGACCAGTTCTACGAACAACTCGTTCAGCGCACGTTGTCACCGCACCGCGCGCGTCTGGAACAGGAGATGTCACAGTTGCAGCAGGCGTTTGGGGGCGCGCGACAACATCTGAATTCCGAGCTCGCTCGACATCGAGCGACCCAATTAGAACATGTGCACCTGGCAAAGTTTTTCGCCCGCATCGGACATCTCGAAGCCGCCTCGCGGCAGGTGCTTGTCGTTCCCGTCGCCTCCGCAAGGTTGAGTTGCCGTGTCGACTGTCTGTTGGCAGAAGGACAGCAGGCGTTACAGGCAGCCAATTTGGATCGAGCGATCAGCATTCCAGCCGAAATGCGCGAATTGCTTGATCGCGGAATCGAGTGCGGTGCCTTTGTCGATCCCTGGAACATCCTCGGATTCGATTGTCAATTCAGCTTGTTTCCAGCGCCCGAGAACAGCGTTTTCGACCATCGCGTGGACGAATTTCTCGAACTGACCGAACGAATGCTGGCATTTCATTCTCAGCTATGGGGCGAACTGGCTGCCCTCAATCGACAAGACCTCTGCCCGGAAATCGACCGACAATTCCACGACTTGGCCCAGTGGCTGCGACAATTCGCGGCTCATGAGGTATCGCACGTCGAATACGCGGACCCGCAAAGTGTCTATCAGTCAGCGCGACATGTGGTCGAAGCCCTGCGACACTGGCACGAGGGTGGCGCGGCAGCTGGAGACCTGGGATTCTGGTCTCAGTACGCAGAGATGTTCACTGCGCCCAAGGCCTATGCGCTGGTGATCGAAGCACTGCTGGAGCGCCGCGACTTTGTTTCACTGATGTCTCTCTTGATCCACTGGCTGAGCCAGGCAGAGGAAGTACGGCTGGAACGGGGAGACAGTTCTTTTCACCGGCTCACGTTGAAGTGGATTCTGACGCTGTCTCAGCCGCAGCCCAAACCGGCTTCCGAAGAACCTCCCGGGACAACGGCTTCGGAGTTGCTAAGAAAGTTCCTCGACTACGTGGAATCCAATGCCGGAAGTTACTGGGATGTACCTGAGTTCGCGCTAACGGGAAATCGCAAACAGAAAGATACCTCACTCGACGTTCTGTTCACGACAGGTGCCGACGAAGAAGAAGAGGAAGAGGGAACGCAAGAGAATCTCTACGACGCAGCCTACGAAGATGTGGTCTTTCGCGACAGCACCGACGACGGGTTCGAGGGGACGATCTTCCACGACGGTGACGTAAACCACGATGAGTGGGTCCTCGAATCCTCACGCATCGGTGACCGCCTCGCATTTCTGCAGTGTCTGGCAAAAATCTGGCAGTTGATCGCGGTCCACCCCAGGTTGAGGGCAACGGCGCCGGGCGATTCCCAGACGGATTCCCGATTGCTCGATTTGGCCGAACAAGCGAAAAGAAATCACCGCAGTCTCGTGGATCTGCTCCAGCAGGTTGCCGCNCATCGGCTCCAGAACCCGGCTGGTGATCACGAGTCATTGATGGAATACGATCGCAAGCGATNCGCCAAAGACTCACTTCTGGAACGTGTGATTTCCACCGCCGTTCTCACCTCCAACGCNCAGCGCCTGCTATTTGCTGCAGCGCATTCCTCGGAGCGGGAACAAGAAGCTCCGGACGACGACGCGACAACCGTTCTGGCGTCTCTATTGCACAACGATATGGAAGCATTCCGCGCGCATTGGCCCCGCCTTATCGAGTCGCTACGCGAAGCGGAACTACTCTACGTACCGCTTTCCAAAGGTGGTGATGCGCAAAAAATCGTCAATGCACGCGTCCAACAGACGACGATTCGCGACCTGCTTTCTTGGCTACCTCGTCGCGGTCTACTTAGCGAAACGCGCGAGTTAATCGAACTGGCGCGAGCCATCGAGCGAAACAACCCGGTCGGTCGGGGCGCGGTTACCGAATTTGACCACATCTTTACCATTGGCTATCGCGCCGCGGTGACCAGCCTGGTTCAATCGGCGCAGCACTGGGGAGGAGACAAGAGCGAAAATGAGGAGCACCTCGTCGCCTGCCTGGAACGGCTCACNGANTCGCTGTTATACAGCTGGTTAGAACACAGCCGGACCCTGCGCCTTTCCGTCCTGGAGAAAGTCGAGGCCCCTCCCGACTGGGATCCCGTGGTCAGTTTTATTCAGGACTACGGGAGCGATCTGTTTACNCAACGGTTCTTGAATCTCCCGAATTTGCGCGCCATTCTCCACGCCGGCGTCGGGAGTTGGCTGGAGCAGTGCCTTGACGATGGTGCCGATTTGCGGTTGGTGGAAGACCTGGACGGGGAGTTGACACGAGAGCGCGCACAGGACTCGCTGACCTTGATTCTCGAGGCGGTGGTCGAAAACTACACCGAGTACCGTGAATATAACAGCACGACCACCCAATCCGATCGAGGGGATCGGTTGTTCACATTACTGGATTTCCTCCGTTTACGAATCAAGTACGATCGCATCTGCTGGAATCTCAGACCGATTGTGCTGGCGCACGACGTGCTGGTGCGTAACGGGTACCGACACGCAGCCGAAACGTGGCGCCGCGCNCTCAAGGATCGGATCGGNNGTGAAGCAGATCACTTTNGTGAGGAAATGGAANAACTGCAAGAGAAGTACGCAATGCGGATTCCAATGATCGCGGACCGGTTGGCGGAAGGATTCGTGAAGCCCTTAGAAATCGACCGCCTGCGGGCAATGGTAAAACCCGCGATCGAAGAAGTACGCCGCGGTGAGTCCTCCCCGGTGCTCGATCTTCTGGAACGCGAATGCAAGAACTGGTCGCATGAACCGACCGGCGCCGGACTCGATGTGCCTCCGTGGATCAACGCGCTGGAAGAGGAAGTCGACGTGGTTAACGAAGCCCAGGAAAGTCCAGGGAGCGACGACTGGACTTTGGGGCGGTTCCTGCCATTTACGCCGCTGTCGGTTGCCGAGATCAACGAGCAACTCGACCACTGGTCGCGCGGCGAGTAACCGATCGTGGCTCCCCGCGAGCACTTCGTCCCGCTTCGAACTCGCCTAAATCAGCGCGCTTCTAGCCACCGCAACAGCTCTTCCGGCGAGACGATGTCATCGCCGTCCGTGTCGGCCAACTGCGGGTTTTGCGCCATTGCCTCCCATTCCTCGGGAACCAATTGTCCATCTTGATCTCGGTCATATTTGCGCATCAAGCGCGCAGCGTATTGGCGGTAGCGATCGGTCAGCCGNACGGGTGGTGGGCGTTGCAACTCGGCATCGTCCAGCGTCCCGTTCCGATCGCGATCGAGTTGTCGCAGCGCCGTGGCCGCGCCGGCCAATTCCTGTGCCGACAACTCGCCGTCAGAATCGCGATCGAGCGTCTTGAGCAGCAGCGCATCGATCGATGGCTCGCGAGATTCTCGGGACGTTGTCGCCCCTGGGCGNCGCGACATCCTGCGTCTTCCACCGTCCCTNTCGCGCCGCAAATAAACNCGGTAATGTTGTGTCACGGGGATACAAAACGTCTCGGCGTCATCGCAGGCAAAATAGTTGACGGTGACCCGCAGCGGGTTCTCGAACTCTTGCCATTGAGCGCGCACTAAGAACTCCCGCGGATCGGCGTCGGTGGCCACCTCGACTATGGCGGCGACCCCACGCGCGGGTGTAATCGACGCGCCGGAGGACGTCTGAATCTCAAATTTCAGCGAATCCACCGCATTATTCCAATGCACCTTGTACAACGGATCGAGAAAAAACCCGAGGTATAAATCGCCCGTTCCACGTGCCAGCAGGTCCGACGACGCCTCTGCTCGCAGCTTAGCGTAAAAAGGCATCGGCTGATCTTGTTCCAACGGTTCTACCACCAGCGGACTCATCCTCGATGGAAGCTCGATTCGAGGTACGACACCTACGGGTGCTGTGCGGCTGCGGGTCCGACGCACTAATCCGACGTCTTCCGGCCGCGTCGGCTTGTCGACTTCACCGACGAGTTCCGCCAGGTCCCGGCGGAGTTGGGCTGGGTTACTCCAGGCGCGCCGGCGAACCAACACGCCGTCAGGATCGATCACAAACTCCGAGTTCGGAGAGTTTCCCATACTGTGTTTCAGGTCGTTTTCAAGCGTGTCGCAAATCCACGAGATCTGACTCCCCAAGCGGACTTTTGCTTCAGCCACATGCTGTAATCGCTCGGCGAGTGAGAAGGGGGTCACGTACCCGTCGTAGCCGGGATGCGCCAGCGCTTTGTAGATGTAGAAGAACCGTACGCCGCGGGGCGCATAGTCCTGATAGATCGCCTCCAAACTGGAGACATTCCGGAGAAACGGCGGTCACGTCAAGCAGCCGAACACGAGGACCGTATACTGACCGCGCTGCGCGCGTAGCGCAAACGCATTACCCTGGTCATCATGAGCGCGCAAGTCGGGCAAGATCGCCCCCAGTTCCGGCGCGGCGCGATCAAACCTTTGCTGCATCGCCTGCCGGCCCGAAAACGGTGTGCGCTGTTGCGCTGCGACGTCTCGGTTACTATTCAACAGCGACGACAGGCACAGGACGATTACAGGTAGACTCCGCAACATCGCAATCACTCTCCTCCGAAAAACGGCGGCAAGGCCGGGAATTCCCCCCACCGACAAACCCGCGGGAGNCGTTAGAGTTCCGTTGGGCTGTCGCCCACCGAATCCGCTTNGNCAATTTCTTGGGCAAATTGANGTCACCGGAACGCGCCGGGTGATCNCCCGCCCCAGACAAGGCCACGTACGCAATGTACCAATCAAAAGAAAAATATGCACAACAACGTCAAGAACAGCATACCGAGTCCAAAAACCGCTTTGACGACGGTCCCCAGCATACGGCCCCAAAAAGCCGATTTTCCCACTGCAACGCTCGACTCCAAATCATGACCTTTCCAGACTTCCCCGAGCATCGCTCCAATCATCGCCCCCAAGCCACCAAACAGGAAAGCTCCAACCAGCTGTGAAACGATCGGAATCGGTACCGGCACACTCACAACGATGCCAACGATTCCACCGATCATCGACCCCACGATCGCCAGCAGGGCACTGCGTTTGCTCCCGCCTGCGCTGCGTGCGGNAAACGCCCCAGCTGCAAACTCCGCCAACTCACCGAACACCGCCAGGGTGGTCAAACCCGCGAGCGCGGGCCACCCCAGCCCGTCATCCGGGCCCGCGGGGCTCAACCACGCGTACAGTCCAGCGGCCGCCAAGATGCACCAGTTGCCCGGCAATCCGAGCCACACGAGCAACCAGCAGGCGAATTGAATCACCAGCAAGAGAATTCCCAGTATCCAGTCCATAGCGCATGTGTGCGGTGAGAAAACAACAGCCCTTGTAGAACCGCGTAAACGTGACACGCGGTTTGCATTATGGCATCACACCGCATGCGCGTCATCGCGCACTTCCGGAGTCGCGCCCTTCCGGAGTACAGTGCTGTTCCACGTGGTAGTCTGCCGACGACACACGATCGTCGAGTAGAATGATCTGTCACCCACCCCACATTCTTGAATCTTCGTAGACGAATTCCGCCATGAAGACGTTGATCAAATACGCAAACGTCGTCCTGCCCGGGGAGACTCGGACCGCAGCGGTGCTCTTGGACGGTTCGGCGATCGCCGACATCGATCCGGCGCCGCAAATCCAGGTTGACGAAGTCGTCGATGCGTCGGGGCTGCACCTTTTGCCGGGNGTCGTCGACGACCAGGTGCACTTTCGCGAACCGGGCCTGACACACAAGGAAGACCTGCAACACGCTTCCCGGGCCTGTGCCCGGGGCGGCGTCACAACCTTTCTCGAGATGCCCAATACCCGTCCGGCAACTACAACGCAGAACCGGCTTGAAGAAAAACTGCAAATCGCATCGACAAACAGTCTGGTCAACTATGGATTCTACATCGGCGCGACAAACGACAATCTGAACGACTTGCAACACGCCCACCGAACACCGGGAATCAAGATCTTCATTGGTTCGAGCACAGGTGACTTGTTGGTCGATGACCAAGACACATTGGAGGGCATCTTTGCGGAAACAAGCCTGCCCATCACCGCACATTGCGAGGATGAAACGACCATCCGCGCAAATGCCGAGCGATTCGCAGGATCGACGGATGTCGCCGACCACTCGCGCATTCGGGACCACCAAGTCGCGATCACCGCGACGCGACGTGCTATCGACCTGGCGCGCCGCCATCGGCACCGCTTCCACGTGCTGCACGTATCGACTGGGGCCGAAACGCAATTGCTCACCGAACACGGTACGCTCCTCACAGGGGAAGCATGCCCGCACCACCTGTTGCTGAATACGGGTGATTATCAGCGTCTCGGAACGCTGGTTCAAATGAACCCCTCGCTGAAGTCACCGGACGACAATGTCGAGCTATGGGAAGCGCTCCGGCAGGGACTGCTACAGGTCATCGCGACCGACCACTCACCCCACACTCTCGAAGAAAAAGAACAGCCCTTTCCCCAGTCGCCATCGGGACTTCCTGGGATCGAAAATTCGCTCGCTTTGATGCTCGACCAGGTTCACCAGGGCCGATGTACGCTCCAACAAATCGCCCACTGGATGTGCGACGCCCCCGCACGTGTTTGGGACATGGTTGGCAAGGGGCGGATCGCCCGCGGCTATGACGCCGATCTGGTGCTCGTCGATCTGGAGAAAACGGAGGTCGTCCTTAACGAGCGGCAACTGACCAAATGCGGCTGGAGTCCGTGGCATGGCGTTTCTCTTACCGGCTGGCCAGTGCGGACTTGGGTAGGCGGCAAACAAGTCTACTGCCACGGCGCCTTCGACGATGCTTGTCGGGGCCGAGAGGTACGATTTGACCACGAGCGAGGCGGTTACTGGAAAACCGGCGGCGGTCCTCTGGGCGGTTGAATTTGTGCGTGAAGCGACGGCGATAGCGGGCCGGCGGAGTGTGCGGTCGGCAAGACCCGCGCAAACCACGAAAAATCGGCGTTTCAGCCCGGAGCGGTTGAACCAACCCGGTCGATGTGTCTATTCTGGTTCTTAGACGCTCTCGCCGACCGCAGCCGAGACGGAACAGACTAATCGGGTTCGATTTACCCGTCTGATGCTATTGCGGCACTGCGTTCACCCTCAGGATCTCAACCCGCGCGGCAAGAGATCCCAGACTGCACCGACCGCCGCTGCCCTCCGCCTCACCCACACTAACCTGTCCAGCGATCGTCCTAGCTAGACCGTGATCCGCTAGAAAATATTTCGATACCAGGTTGCCCGATACCGTCGGCCACGCAACGAACCTTTTGAATCATCATGACCCGTCTCGCACCACCCACCGTCCCGTTTTCGCTGAGCCAGGCCAGGGAAATCGTCAGTGACTTGTATACGCCCAGTAGCTGGATTTATTGGCTCGATTACGGGCTCACGATCATCGGCGCTCACATCTTGTTTATCGCACTGGCCACGATGCCTTTTTGGTTCAACGGTTCGGAATCCTGGCGGTGGACGCTGCTCGGCAGCGGGTACACTATCAGCATCCTGCTGTATTACCGCGCTTCAATTTTCATTCACGAACTGACGCATCTTCGCGTGGGCACGTTCAACGCCTTTCGCGTCTTCTGGAATGCGACCTACGGCATCCCTTTACTGGTCCCC
>PADE01000148.1 GCA_002702965.1 Planctomycetaceae bacterium | reverse complement strand
CGCCCGATTTTCAGAATCACCCCGCCGTTATCAATGGTTTCAGCGACTTGATGGCCGAGGTGTTCGGTGACGAACACGGAGTGGGCGCTCGCAGCGCCGTCGGCATGGGCTCGTTGCCGGGTAACATCTCCACCGAGGTGGAAGTGATATTCGAGTTGCAAGATTGACGCCTTGCGACAGCCGGGCACCGAGTTGTTGCCCCGTGTTCGCGCCGCGTCAGTGGTTGTAGATGAAACGGCGCGTGTTCAGCAGCGCCCAGAGGATGTCCTCGATTGCAGCGCGGCGCGAATCGGATACCCGAAACGCCTGCAACATCAGTTCGATTTCTGGTGGGCTGGGAGACCGCGACAAAGCGGTCAGGTAAAGGTCTTCAATGACTTCAGTGGGCGTCTTGCCGCTGGCGGTCAGTTCTCCGACCAGACCGTCGGGGTGGCGGAGTTTCTGCAACACTTCCGGTGAGTTCATCAGGTGCAGTGCCTGGGCGATGCTGGGTTCGTTACCGCGCTCGCATTCGCACACCGACAGCCGCGCTGGCCGTCCAAAGATCTTGAAAAAATAGGACGGCATGCGGTTGTCCCAGATCTGGACCGCTCGATACCCCAGCGGCCAACCGTTAAACGATTCGGGGATACCCGTCGTTTGACACAACGCGTCCAAGAGGATCTCGGCCGGCAGGGCCTTGTAGGCCGCGTGGGAGTAGGCCTGTTCATCGCGTTGGTTGTTGTCGTTTGGCTGCGACGTCAACTGGTAGCAGCGAGAATTCAACAACGTGCGTGTAAAGGCCCGCAGGTTGTAATCGACGGAGATCAAGTGGTCGGCCAAGGCTGCCAGCAGGGGTTCGTTCGTAGCGGGGTTCGTGGCACGCATGTCATCCACCGGTTCGACGAGTCCGCGCCCAAAATAGTGCGCCCAAATCCGGTTCACGATCATGCGGGTAAAAAACGGGTTCTCCGCAGACGTGACCCAGGCGGCGAGCGTCTCACGGCGGTCGGCGCCCCCCTGTGGTGACGCCGGCGGAGCCCCCAACCCCGCGGCGGGGACCGGTTCACCCGTGCGTGGGTGTTTCAGGTCGCCGCCGCCGCTGGAAGAGATCAGTTGACCACCGGTCGGTAGGCCTTTGCGGGTCACTCCCGTGAAGAGTCCAGCAAAGGCGAAATAGTCTCGTTGTGACCATTTTTCGAACGGGTGGTGGTGGCACTGGGCACACTCGATACGTACTCCCAGGAACACCTGGC
This sequence comes from Planctomycetaceae bacterium, assembly GCA_002702965.1. Lineage (GTDB taxonomy): Bacteria > Planctomycetota > Planctomycetia > Pirellulales > Pirellulaceae > UBA9264. The sequence continues at coordinate 19,874 of PADE01000148.1, read as the reverse complement.
TGATCGATCGCGCCAGTTGCTGGGGATCCGTCAACGCCTGATAGAAGGCGGCCGGAGTCTCGGAGACCGTACTGCCGCGAACCGTCAGGATCTCGTGGACGAGCTCGTCGTACGGGCGATTCTTGGCGAACTGTTTCCGCAGCCAGCGGGTGAACGCAACGGCCCCTTGTGGCGTGATTTTGTCTTTGTCGACGCGCAAAATATCGGACCAGCGCATGGTCCAGTATTCGGCATACGCAGGGCGCTCGAGCAGGTGGTCGATAACCCGACGGCGTTTCTGGGGATCTGGATCGGTGAGGAACCGGCGCGCATCGTCGCGGGATGGCAGCCGTCCCGTGACATCGAGGAACACGCGGCGTAGGAACATCCCGTCGTCTGCCAGACCGCTGGGCTGCAAACCCAGCTCGACCAGTTTGTCCCAGACCAGCCGATCGACAAAGTTCTTTTCTGCCGGCCGCTTTACCACCACACCCGTTTTCGGCAATGTGATGCGGGCGACCGCGACATGACCCATGTAGCGAACGAGAATCGCCGCTTCACCCGCGACATCGCTGGCGCGAACCAGACCATCGGTGTCGACACCGGCGATCGGTGGTGCGTTGGAGTCAAATTCAGCCTCCGCGGTAACGCAAAAAGTGCTCCCGTCGGCATCGACGGCAGTCACCTGTAGCTGTTGGGTTGCGCGTGTCCTCAGGACGACTGCCGCCGGTCGCACGACAATTTTCGAGAGGGGTCGGGGCTCGGCTTGGTCGAGTTTTGCACCCTCGCCGATCCAGCGCGCCATGCGGCGATACCAGAGGCTGTGCTCGACAATCCGGTGGCCCCCTCCGTGCGGCATTTGCGCGTTGCTTTTGAGGAGCAGCAAGCTCTGCGCGGGCGCCGTCAAAGAAATCCGTCGGCCGCGACTTTCCTTGACCATGGCCGTGTGATCGGCGAGCGGGTCAAAACCAAACACACTCAATTTGAAACCATTTTGTCCTTCTGCCTTGCCGTGGCAGCCCCCCGAGTTGCACCCCGATTTGGTCAGGATGGGGATAATCTGTTCCCGGAACGACACGGGAGTCGGGTGTTCGAGTTGACGCACTTCGATCGGAATCCGTAGAACGTGCTCCCGCAACCGCACTGTCAACTCGGTACTGCCTTCGGAACGGGGCTGAATTTGTCCGCGGCGGTTGACGGATGCCACCGAGACGTCGTGCATTTCGTATTCCACCCGACGCGTTACATCGGCCGTTTCTTGCGCCGGGGAGAGCAACGTGACCAGCAATTGCTGGGAGGCCTCGGGAGATCGGAGAATGACCCGATGGGGGTCGACCTGGAGTTTCTCCGTCGCCCCCTGCGCCCAGGCCGCGGTAAGCGAAAAAATGGCCGCGGTAAGCGAAAAAATGGCCGCGATGGTCAGCTCGCGGCTTCGTTTGCCAGGTCGCTGCATGGTCACCTGCCGGAGAAAACGGAGTTCCAGACGTACCATTGAATATAGTTCTTCGGGCGTTACCTGACCACGGTGTTCACCGCCTCCAGTTCACACGGCAGCTGCGGATCGAGTGGTCCGGCGGCCTGCGACTGAGCGGGTTGTCGGTCGTCGACGATTGGCAGGCTAGGGACCTGCCAGTTTGGTCACCGCCGCGTAGAGTAGCACTGAAAACCAGATGAGGAAACACGNGATGCTGATCCCGAGCAGCAACCGGTTTGGGCGCGGCGGGCGCGCCCCATGGGGCACTTCATCGGTGGCCGCGACGCGACCCGGCGATCCATTGGGTTCGCGATCTCGAGGCGAGCTGGGCGCATTTCGAGCGCGTGGTTTCCGCCGTCCCATGGCGCTGTTTATTCCGGCAAGGTAAAACGAAAACCCTTGTTCAACGCAACGTCGAAGGCGTACACTTCGTCGAAGTCCTCGCGGCGATCATCGTCTGACTTCTTCATCCGTCCGATGCGGATCAGGTTATAGACGATCTCACCGAAATCGCTGGTTTCAAAAACACCCCAACTGTTCAGCACGGATTGCGCGAGTAGGCCGTATTGCTCCAACGCGTAGAGGCGAATCACNTCACACAATTGTTGTCCAGTCAGATGGGACTCAGCTTTCTCTTGAGTCGGTGGCGGGTCCTCCCGGTTTTCCTGGGCGTAGTTCAGCGCTTCGCCGACGAATTGATACGCCTCGGCTTTGTAGCGCCGGTCATCGCGTAATAACTGAATGAATTCGATCGGAAAAGACGGCATCGTTCGCGGGCGTTACGGGGACGGGGCTGCTTTGGACGGGGCTGCTCAGGACGGGGGTCCGCTCTTGTCACCCTGGGATTTCTGGTTGCCCTGGGATTTCTGGTTGCCCTGGGATTTCTGGTTGCCCTGGGATTTCTGGTTGCCCTGGGATTTCTCGTTGCCCTGGGATTTCTCGTTGCTGCGTCGATTTGAACGGCGCGTTGTATCGTGCGATCGAGTGCGTTCTCCGGTACCCCTTTTAATCACCGAAAGCACGTCGCTGGCGTCGATCAACACCCGCCGATTGTCTTCGCTTTGAACGAGCAGCTGCTGCGTAAGAATCTCCTGATTCAGGACCCGCGCGCGGCCTGTAGGGGTGACGATATCCGAACCGATGGGCGGCAGTTCTTTCTGAAGTTCCTCATAGGTGTCAAATTCGTATCTCAGGCAGCACTTCAGACGCCCGCAGCGCCCAGAGATCTTCGTCGGGTCGAGCGTTGCCTTTTGGAGCTTTGCCATTTTCATGGAAACCGGTGGCATCGCCGAAAGGTGGGTGTTGCAACAGACGGGCTTGCCACAATCTCCGTAATCGGCAAGCAGTTTCGCCTCGTCGCGCACGCCAATCTGTCGCATCTCGATCCGCGTCTGGAATTCGGCTGCCAGTTGCTTGACGAGTTCGCGAAAGTCAACCCGCTCTTCGGCCAGATAGAAAATTACGACCCGCTCTCCACCAAACAGATGTTCGATGTCGACCAGTTGCATGTCGAGGCCCAGCTGTTTGACATGTTTCTTGCAGGTCGCGAGTGCCTCGGACTCGTTGGCTCGCAGGTGTCCGAGTTCCTTCTGGTCGGCCTCCGACATGGGGCGCAAGATCTGCCCGTGCGACGCGGATTTCGCCTGCGCGACAGCGCGATCGGTGGCTTCGCAGAGCACCTCGCCCGCCTCCATACCGCGATTGGTACGAACGATGACNTGGCAATTCCGCGCATAGGTGGCGCCTCCGCGCGGCGACAACACCCCCAGCGTGCGCATCGATCCAAATCGGACTACGTACCGCGGCATNAGTGATTCACCGGGAATGTGGCGNTGTTAAGCAGGATCCCTACAAATGGCCAGTATATCCGGACTGAGGAAGCCCGCAAAGATTGCCCCGGGGCACTGGACTACCCGGTGGGTGATCACGAGGAGCAGTCGTTGTTTCCCACGTGTTGGTCCGGTCGTGGGAAACAACCGGCCAAATCTCGGGAGTACCAGTTGGTTAGCACAGCCTGCCAATCGGTTCGCCCCCGGATCTGGGTGAAGGCGCGCCGGACTTCATCGTGCTGGGGGTGGAGCGCGGCGTACCGGATACCGAATTTTCTCATTAAGGGACCGCAGCGGTCGGGTCCGTAGAGTTGTTCGGCCAACTGATAGTGTTTCTCCATCACCTGCCGTTGTTCAAGCAGGCTGGGCGCTGCCGGCAGCGGTTCGCCGTGGAGCAGCGCCTGAGCCTGTTGAAAGATCCAGGGATTGCCGATGGCGCCGCGCGCCACGGTGACTCCGTCGACACCGGTTTGTTCGATCATCGCCAGACAGTCACCCGCGGAAAAGAGGTCGCCGCTACCGAGGATCACCCGGTCGCCGGCGTGTTGTTTGACCTCGCGTAGGAATGACCAGGAACTGCGGCCCACGTATCGCTGCTGGACGGTGCGGCCGTGAACGGTGACGGCCGCGATCCCCGCAGCGAAGGCGCCGTCCAGGATGGTAAAAAAATGGTCGCGACTCTCTGCGGAATCGTCGATCCCGCGNCGCATTTTTACGGTCACCGGGATGGCATCGGGCACCGCAGCGCGGGTGCGGCGAAGGATCTCCAGCGCGGTCACCGGTTGTCCTAAGTGAAAGCCTCCCCGGCAGCGCCCTAGAACTTTCTTGACCGGGCACCCGAAATTGACGTCGATGATGTCGAATCCCGCTTCGACAAGTCGCAGAGCCCCCGCGGCAAACTGCTCAGGTTCGGCCCCCATCAACTGCCCGCCGACCGGATGTTCGTCCTCACTGGTATAGAGGAAATGTCGATTTCGCCGACGCTGCTTGACTTCGATCAGGAAGCGGTCCAGCATCACCTCGCACAAGGTGTACGGTGCCCCAAGTTCCCGCGAAACCATGCGCATCGGCCAGTCGCTGTAGCCAGACAGCGCCGCTTGGACGACGGGGAAACCGACCGAAAGGTTGCCGATTTGCAGCGGTCTCAAGCCGCTGCAGAGAGCATTCATGGGTCGCTACTGCTATCCAGTGGGTGGAGTCAGACGGAGCACCCGCCCGCGGCCGGATCCAATCCCGGGTGCGATCATCAAATCATAAGTCGATTTGCGATTGGTTCCCAGTCCGGACGGCTTGCAGGCTCCCGGCGAATGTGGCAGGCTGGCAAGTCCTTTAACACCTGGCTCGAGGAGTATGAACGTGTCATCTGAAGAATCCGCGTCCGCCGAAGCAAAAGCGAGAGAGTTAGGCGTTTCACTTCAGCCGCAAGAAGCCGGCTATCTGAATCTCTGTATCCGTTCCGGAAACCTGCTGATCACCTCGGGACATACGAGTGACCTGAAAGGTGTCCTCGGCAAGGACTTGACCGTCGAACAGGGGTACGAAGCGGCCAAGGACTGCGCGCAGAAGATCCTGCAGTCGGTCTACAACGAACACGGGACGCTCGACAATTTGCGGGTCGTGAAACTGTTGGGCTGTGTCTACTCGGCGCCCGATTTCACCGATCAGCACTTGGTGATCAACGGCGCGTCCGACCTGCTGCACACGATTTACGGTAAGGACACAGACGGTTTCCATGCCCGCAGCGCGCTGGGTTTCGCGGCCCTGCCTACCGGTGCGGCGGTCGAGGTCGAAGCGATCTTCGAAATTCAGCCCTGACCCGTTGCTGTCCCGCGGGGGTGGCCTATCGCATGACCGCCGATCGCCGTGGCACCACGGGTAGAGCTGGTACATAATGAGAGGCCTGTTTCGGTCCATCCGTATGTGGGTCCGTCGCTCGCCTTCCTTCCTTTTTGGTCGCTCGATGATAGAACGCACCGTGATAGGTAGTGCGCTGGCATTGTTTGTCTGTTCTGTGGCGACGGCTCAGACCGACAAATCGGGGCTCGATTTTTTTGAAGCCAAGATTCGCCCGGTGCTGGTGCGGCGCTGTTACGAGTGCCATTCGGCCAAAGCGGCCGCCGCCAAGGCCCTCAAGGGTGGGCTCCAGGTCGACACCCGTGACGGGATCCGCCAGGGGGGNGAAACCGGTCCGGCGATGATCCCCGGTCAGCCCGAAAAGAGCTTGCTGATTGCGGCGCTCAAGTACGATGGGCTCGAGATGCCACCCCAGGCCAAGCTGCCCGCGTCGATCGTTGCGGATTTCGAAAAATGGATCAGCTTGGGGGCGCCGGANCCGCGCGACGGGAAGTCGGTGGCGATGGCGGAAACCGACATCGTGTCCGGCCGCGAGCACTGGGCGTTTCAGCCACTGGCACAGCCTGCGCCCCCGCAGCCAACCGACGCCAACTGGATTCGCAGCGACCTGGATCGATTCATCCGCGTCCGGCAGGAGTCGGCCGGAGTCGTTCCCAACAAGCTGGCGCAGCCGCTCACGCTGCTCAGACGGTTGCACTTTGACCTACTCGGCCNCCCCCCTTCNCCCGCCGAGGTCGATCAGTTCACGAGCGACGCGGAGCAGGACTTTGAGGAGGCCTACCGGTCTGCCGTGGACCGGCTGTTGGCCAGTCAGCACTACGGCGAGCGCTGGGGACGGCACTGGCTGGACCTGGTCCGATTTGCCGAGAGCAACGGGTACGCCTTCGATCAGGATCGGGCCAACGCCTTTCAGTACCGGGATTTCGTGATCCGCGCGCTGAACCGTGACATGCCCTACGACCAGTTTGTGCGGCTGCAGTTAGCCGGAGACTTGCTGGCGGAGAAAAACGCGCAATCGAATTCCCAGGCGCGCGAGGCGCTCGACGCGATCGCGGCCACGGGCTTTCTGGTCGCCGGTCCGTTCACCACACAGCAGACGCAGAAAGAACGCGAGCGCAGCCGTTACGAGCAGCTCGACGATATCGTGCACACACTGGGTACGTCGTTGCTCGGACTGACGGTTGGCTGTGCCCGCTGCCACNNCCACAAGTACGATCCGCTCCCGCAGAGCGATTACTACCGGTTCGTCTCCTGCTTCAAGGAGGTCGGATTTGGTGATACCGGGATCAACTTACAGACCGAAGAATTTCAGGCCGCCAAGGGAAAGTACGATGCAGCGCACGCCCCGCTCACAGGGGCCCAACAGAAATGGGAACAGGAACGGCTTCCCGACCGTTTTGCCGCCTGGTTGGCGGAGCGTCCTGACCAGCCACCGGCTCCGCAACTGGGGGCTTGGCACCGCGCCGGCCCGTTCACGGCCGCCGATTTCAACAAGGCCTACGATCAGGACTTTGGACCTGAAAAATCGGTTGATCTGAAGCAGACGTTCAACGAGGGAAAAGTCGGCTGGCAGGCCCAGCCGGACTGGGTCGACGGCAAAGTCCACAATACGCTCACCGGTGATAACGCCGCCAACTATCTATTTCGGGTGGTCGACTCGCCGGGGCCGCTCAAGTTGGCCCTCTCGCTGGGCGCCGACGATGCGATCAAGGCCTGGGTCAACGGGGTGCAGGTGCTGGCCAAGAAGACCATGGGGGGCGCGAAGGCCGATCAGCACAAGCTGGATATCTCACTCCAATTGGGTCGGAACGAAATCCTGTTGAAAATCGTCAATGCCGGAGGTCCCTCGGGTTTCTATTTTCGCCTGGCGGACGGCCTGCCGCCCAAAGAGGTTGTCGCTGCGCTCAAGTTGCCCACCGAGAAGTGGGACGACAAGCAGACCACTGCGGTACGCAATTGGTACCGCACGATCGACGACCAATGGGTGCCGTTGAATACGGCTGTCACCGACCACCAGAAGTCCGAGCCGAAACCCCAATTGACCCAGGCCTACTCGGCGCGGGTGAAAGGCACGACGTACCAATTCGGCAACGATACCTTCAAGGTCTACTTCCTGGCTCGTGGCAATGCCGACAACAAGCAGGGTGAAGCTCCCGCTGGATTTCTCCAGGTGCTGACGCCGGCCGAGGGGCGCGAACAGCAGTGGCTCAATCGCGACAAGACGACGGTCCCGCCCCGGATCGCGGCGGCCCGCTGGTTGACCGATGCGGATCACGGGGCCGGTCAGCTGCTGGCCCGGGTGATCGTCAACCGCCTGTGGCACTTCCACTTTGGCCGCGGAATCGTCTCGACGCCTAGCGACTTTGGGACCCGCGGTGAGCGCCCGACGCACCCNCTGTTGCTCGATTGGTTGGCGGGTGAACTGATTCGCGGGGGTTGGAAGCTCAAGCCGATTCACCGCTTGATCCTNACCAGTCAGACGTGGATGCAGGCCAGCGAACATTCCCCAACCGGACAGCAACGCGACCCGGAAAACCGGCTCTGGTGGCGCCGGGGAGCACGGCGTCTCGACGCGGAACTGATCCGCGACGCGCTGCTGGANGTCAGTGGTCGCCTCGATCGCACGATGTTCGGCAAGGGGTCACTCGACCAAAAGGCGACTCGCCGCAGCGTCTATCTGACCGTCAAGCGGGGGCAGTTGATCCCCATCCTGCAGTTGTTCGACGCTCCCGACTCGATGCAGAGCGTGGGTCAACGCAACCAGAGCACGGTCGCGCCTCAGGCACTGGCGATGCTCAACTCCGCGTTTGTTCGTGAGCTGGCCGGCCAATTTGCCAAGCGGATTCGACCCGATGCGAAGACCCCGTTGGAGGCGGCCGTCGTGTCCGGCTTTCGCGTTGCGCTCGCGCGGCATCCCACTTCGAGTGAACAGCAGGCGATGTTGGCGTTTGTGCAGCACCAGATCGCCTCCCGCAGCGGCCAGGCGGACGCCGAGGAACTTGCCGTTCGCGACTTCTGCCAGCTGTTGTATTGTTGTAATGAATTCATCTACGTGGATTGACTTTGCCAGCGGAGGACCGCATCCGGTCCAACTCGAGAGGTCATAAACCGACCTGAGGATTTTCCCATGCGACCTATTCCCGGTTTCAACTTCGCCTCCCGCCGCCGCTTTCTGGAAACGGCCGGGCTGGGTTGCGGTTCGCTGGCCCTGGCCAGCCTGCTCAGTTCCGAGGGGCTGTTGGCGCGGGATNCNCAAACGACGAANCCGCTGGCACCCACCGCGCCGCACTTTCCAGCTCCGGCCAAGGCGGTGATCTGGTTGTTCCAGACCGGTAGTCCCTCGCAGGTCGANACCTTTGACTACAAGCCCGAGTTGCAGAAACGCAANGGGCAACAGCTCGACGGAGCCGACCCCAAGACCGGGTTTTTCACGACCAGCGGCAAGTGTCTGAAGTCCCCCTTCAAGTTCCNGCAGCACGGAGAAAGCGGGGCTTGGATCTCGGAGATCTTCCCCAATATCGCGCGTCACGCCGATGACATCGCCTTTATCTACTCCTNTTTTTCCCGTTCCAACAATCACACTCCGGCGATGCTCGAGTTGAACTCGGGGTTTATTCGCCAGGGGTTTCCCAGCCTGGGCAGCTGGCTGACCTACGGTCTGGGCAGCGAGAACACGAACCTGCCCGCCTACGTGGTGATGCACGGCAAAAAACCTCGCGGGGGCGACCCGGTCTGGTCATCCGGGTTCCTACCCAGCGTCTACCAGGCCACGGCGCTCGACCCGCGGCAGGCCAAGCCGATCGACAACCTGGCGCGCTCTGCCGAGTTGACCGATCCGCAGCAACGGTCGCTGCTCGACGCTCTGCGGTCGGCCAATCGAGATCATGCCAGCAAGCGGCCCTTCGATCGCGACCTGTCGGCCCGGCTGGAGTCGTTCGAACTGGCCTACCGGATGCAGGTAGCGGCTCCCGAAGCGTTCGATTTCAATCGAGAGACGGCGGCCACCCAGCAGGCCTACGGGCTGCATCGCGACGAGTCCAAAGACTACGGTCGCCAGTGTCTGATCGCGCGCCGACTGATCGAGCGGGGGGTGCGTTTCGTGCAGGTCTTTGCCGATGTTGCCAAGACGCCCGGTGGCGGAGTCAACGACGTGCCCTGGGACGCGCATAGCGACATATCGGTGAACCACGGAACTTGCGCCGCGTCGGTCGACCAGCCGACCGGGGCGCTGCTCGACGACCTNAAACAGCGCGGAATGCTCGACGACACGCTGATCATCTACGGGGGGGAGTTCGGTCGGACATCCGATTCGCAGGGGGCCAAAGGGCGCGACCACAATCCCAATGCGTTTACGACCTGGCTCGCCGGTGGCGGCATCAAGGGGGGCGTCCAGTACGGTGCGTCGGACGAGTTCGGGTACAAGGCGACCGAAAACCGTGTGTCGGCCCACGACCTGCACGCCACGGTGCTGAAGCTGTTGGGATTCGATCACACTCGGCTCACCTACCGTTTCAACGGTCGCGATTTCCGCTTGACCGATGTGGCCGGAAATGTGGTGAACGAACTGCTGGCCTGACGGGGTGGCGGGAGTCTGTCTGCTGTGCCGGCGCAGTCTGCGGCCCGGCGATTCGGGGTGTTTCCGCATTCCAGTTCACGGTTGCAGTCATGACGCGCGAACTCGAGGATGCGCCGGCCCCTGCCCAGCCGGGCGACGCGGCGCACCCGGACGAGACTGCTCCGGCGGGTGGAGTCGGCCGCGGCAGGTTGCTGATTTGCATTGCCGCGCTGATGTGGTCGACCAGCGGTTTTTTCAGTAAGGCGACCGTCTTTGCCGCCTGGCCCGAGGAGCAACGGGGGCCACTGCTCGTCTTTTGGCGGGCGCTGTTTGCCAGCCTCGTGCTGCTGCCGATGGCCCGCAGACCACGCTGGTCACCGCGGCTGATTCCGATGGTCGTACTGTTCGCGGTGATGAATCTCACATTTCTGACCGCGATGACGCGGGTCGAAGCGACGATGGCGATCTGGCTACAGTACACCGCTCCGATGTGGGTCTTTCTGGTGGGGGTTTGCTGGTTCCGGGAACCGGTCCATCCACGCGACGGCAGCATGCTCGTGACCGGCATGTTGGGAGTCGGGGTCATTTGCTATTTCGGCCTGGGAGATTCCCGCGCCGAGCACATCTTGCTGGGTCTGTTATCGGGGATCTGTTTTGCCGGCGTGGTGATTTCNCTGCGCCAATTGCGGGATTTTGAATCGGCTTTCCTGGTGGCGCTGAATCACATCGCGACGGCTGCCCTGTTCGCGCCGTACGCGCTCAGTCAGGGTCTCTGGCCGGTCGGCAGTCAATGGATTTTTCTGGTCGGTTTTGGCATGTTCCAGATCGGTTTGCCGTACGTCATTTTTGCCCGCGGATTGCGGAGCGTGACCGGGCATGAATCGTCGTTCCTGGCGCTGCTGGAACCGTTGCTGGTGCCGGTCTGGGTTTATCTGGCGTGGGGCGATGCGCCGACGCTCGCGACCGGCCTGGGCGGCAGCCTGATTCTGGCGGGATTGGCGCTGCGGTATGGGCCCACCGCGTCAAACCGATAGCCGCTTGGGCAGCAACCCTCTGACCGGTGGTGGACTCAACGGACCTCGAGTTCCAGATAGATCACCGCCTTGTCGCCGCGCTCGGTTCCGACCGGTTCGCGCAGCAACAGCAGCACCAACCGCCGCACGCGCTGCTCGGGCGGGTGTTGACGGTCCCAGCGACGGATCAGGAATTGGGCCGTCGGTAGACGAAAGGCAGCATTGGCCTCCCGTCGGAGCTCGGTGACAAACAGCGCCCAACGACGCGGTGGAAACGCCGGGTCGAGTTCGCCCAGGTCTTCGCTGGGGGGCGCGTTGCGCAGCAGGTCGAGTTCGGTTCCGTTGACAAGTTCCGCAAACGCAAGCAGCCGGGAGTCGGGCCCGCCGCCGGCTCGGAACATGTCCCAGCGCTGGTCGAGCGCGGCCAGTTGTACGACGCGGTGCATGCCGGCCGGGATCGGTCCCGACCACAGGTTCCAGCGGAGCGCCAGATCGGCCAGGTTGAACAGCACCACCGTCGTCAGCAGGCATCCGCAGGTGGTCGCCAGTAACCGGCGTCGCTGCGTGTCGGTCCGGCGTGCCGGAAGCGGGGCCGGTGGCGCAGCGGGCGGGTCGGCGGCCGGCCGGGCCCAGCCGCCGAGCCAGTCCCAGAACCCGGAGGGAACAAACAGTGTCAGTGCGGTCCAACAGGCAACAGAAAACAGGTCGACGTGCATCGTCAGTTCGATGCCCCCGTGCATGCCTGCCAGGACGAGTACCGTCAGCCCGCGTACCCAGGTTGTTTTCCAGGGAAAGAACAGCAGCCAGGGTCCNAGTAGCTCCAGACCCANTGCCAGCCAGGTCATCACCCGCAGCGCCTGGGGGTAAGCGCGCAGCGCCTGTCCGGCAGCGGTGGCGTACAGCGGCAGGGAGAGCACCCGATCGAGCGCCTCGCCGCTCAGCCAGACGTCATTCCATTTGAACAGCCCGGTCCACTCGTACATCAGGCACACTTGCAGCAATGCGGCCACCGACGCCACCGAGCAGACGGTGGCCGGTGAATGCCCCGCTGCAGTACGGCGGGCGTCTCGCGACCAGCGACTTGCCAGCGGCAAAAACAGAGCCCACAACAACATCATCCTCAGCAGGACGTCTCCGCCGTTGGTCACCAGCGGGGAACGGGCGTGTAGCGAGGCCAGCAGCACCCACGACCCGAGCGCGGCCAGCTCGGTCCGCCAGCCTGCGATCAGCGCGATTGCCAGTCCGGCCGCGAGGGCGAGTAAACTGACCTGGTAGGCCGAGGAATCACTGACCAGGTGCAGCGACCAGGTGCTCGGATAGTGGTCCTGCAGATGTTGGCGGACCACCGCCACCGGCTGGACTCCCTCGGCGCCGTACAACCCCTCCAGGTCGATCAGCCGGCCNGCCANATCGGCCAACAGAACGAGGCCCAACGCAATCCGGAACAGGGCCAGTGACCGTGTGTCGATCGACCACAATTCGATCAGCTTGTTCCGCAGCCAACCCGAAGACGACATACCAACAAACCTCAGCCACGGCGCGGGGGCGANTCGGTCGGCGCCACGCAGCGCCGCCCGCCCAATGGGCGCTTGGACGAATGGAGATAGAATGGGTCCGGAAGCCCGCCGGCCCACACAATCGAGACATTCCTTGCCAGATTTGAAAATCGGCATTCAGCTCGCCAGTCTGCGACTGCCATTCAAGAAAGCGCTGCATACGGCGGCCCGTTTGGGCGCCTGCGCCGTTGAAATCGATGCTCGCCGGGAAATCCAGATCGGCCAATTGTCACAATCGGGGATTCGGCATTTACGGAAGCTGCTGGATGACGTGAACCTGCAGGTCTGTGCGCTGACGTTTCAGACCCGCCGGGGGTACGGCGTGGAGGCCGATCTGGAGCGCCGTCTGGACGCGACCAAACAGGCGATGACGGCCGCTTTTGCGATCGGCGCCCCGGTGGTGGTCAACCAGATCGGACAGGTGCCCGGTGAGCCCGNTGGGGACCAATGGGATCTGCTTGTGGAGAGCCTGGCCGACCTGGGGCGCCACGGTGAACACGTGGGTGCTCCGCTGGCCGCCCGCACGGGTTCCGAAGAGGGCGGCGANCTGCTGCGTCTCATCGACGCGCTACCGGGGGGCGTGATCGGGGTCGACTTCGATCCCGGTCAGTTGATGATCCACGGATTTTCCCCCAGCGCGGCGATCGCTGCGCTGGCGCCGCACGTGTTGCACGTGCACGTTCGCGATGCGATACGCGACCTGGCCCAGGGTCGCGGTTTGGAAGTTCCTGTGGGGAGCGGCGCCGTCGACCTGGCGGAGCTGCTCGGCATCCTACAAGAGCAGAATTATCGCGGCGCGTTCACCCTNCAACGCGATCAGGCGACCGATCCGGTGGCTGAAATGGGGGCCGCCATCGAGNACCTGCGCGCGCTGTGAGCCGATCAGGCCTGCACGACTTCGGCCAGCGCTTGCAGCTTGGCGTCGCTAAGGTAGCCGTAACGGTTGACCCACACGCCGTGTGGACCCGCTTCTCGAGCGGCCTCGAGCCGCCGCCGAAAATCTTCCAGTGGGCCGTAACTGTGTGCCAAGGGGATGACCGGGCAATCGCCAGCGGCGTCCTGCGCCTGCTTGATCTTGCGGAGATGCACCTCGCGACTTCCCAGGTGCGGCTGGTCGGGATCCGGGTAGCGGACCTGGCTGAGATCTCCGGAAGGGGGTTCCTGCCCCACATCGAGCAGCCCGAACAACGCGGCGGCCACCGAACGCGAGGAGAGCCCGGGATTGGCCCGCAGGAGTTGCTCGCCGTAGTTGCGGATCATCATCGACCAGTGCATGCCGTACANCTTGACNCTGAGCGCGTCGACGTGNCGNGCGGCGCGGGCCGGGTCGAGNCCCGAGACCAGCGACCAGGGNGGCGGGAACGAGGTCGCCCACAGCCGGAGGTCGCCGCCGACCTCGTCCAGGGTGGCCCGAAAGCCGACCAGCAGTTCCTCCACCAGCGCGGTCTTTAGCGCCAGCCCGGCCTCGAGGGCGGGAAACCGTTGCCGCACGAGCGCCGGCCAACTTTCGGGAGCCGAGGCGCAGCGGTCCAGGTCGGCCGCCGTCAGCCCGCCGTGCAGCCAGTCGTACAGCTGTTGCGCATCGCCGCGGATTTCCGCAAACGAGTAGCCGAGTCGCTCGGCCGCCCGCTCGGCGTGACTGCTGAAGTCCATAAAGATCGAATCGAGTTCGTAGGGCGGGTACTCGGGCCAGTCGACACGCAGCCCCGCGATGCCGGGGTAGGCCAGGCACAGGTCGCGAAACAAGGCCCGCTGGTAGGCGATGATCTGGCCACTGGCCAGGCTGCCGTTGTTGGCCACCCGGTTGTCGGGGCACCGGCCGTCGGGCAGCCGCGGCTGATCGGCCGTCTGGGGACCGCCAAACTGCACCCGGTAACCGGGCGGGATGGCCGCCTGAACTTGCAGGAAGACGGCCAGGCCCCGCTCGCGGGCCGCCTCGATCACCTGTCCCACCAGNGGTCCCTGCCGCCGCGTCAGCTCCTCGGCTGGCGACGGCTGGTAGGCCAGCCCCTCGTACAGCTCGGGGCGGGGAACGAAGCTGGGAGCCGTGCGGACCCACAGTTCCCGCTGGCCCCACAGCGGGCGGTCGAGTAGGCGGACTTTGCCGGCTCCTGCATCGGCCGGCGGTTCCCGCTGGCCCGTCTGTCGATCGGCCACCTCCATCACNTAGGGAGAGGTGGAGATGGCCGTCACGCCCCGCTCCACCAGTCCGTCCAGCAGCCGCTCGACCGACTCGGTCTGAAAGTACTCCGGCATGACGGTGACGCCATAGGTCGGCGCGCTGTTCATGGTCGNTTCACCTGTCGGGTTGGGCGGACAGATCTCGTCCCGCGGGGCGCGCCGTGTTGCGGGCGCTGGCTCCGATCGAATGCCGGATGCAGCATCTTTCAGAGAGCCGGATCGCCGGCGAGCAACGGACCTCGATTGGAAGGGCAGAAGTCAAGGGCCTGGCGAGTTCTCGACTTGATCAGTGATCTCGATCGGCGGAGCGTGGTCTACGACGGGTCCCACGGAGCTCAGGTCGTGGATTTGCGGCTTGTTCCTGACGTGTAAAAGCTCCACCAATAATGGCGAGGCAGCAGCCCGAGTCCGATCACAGCCATCTGAGAGGCCCCGAACAGCAGCAGCGCCAACAAGACNCCCTCGGTGAANCCGTAACTGTGCAGCCCGATCCCCAGTNCGTTGACCCCGAACCAGGACCACGACGTGACGATGTTNCCGACTATCGCCAGNACTGCCAGGCCGCGGTCCCGGACCATCCCGTCCCAGCGGGCGTGCAGCACCAGCGCATTCCAGAGCACGATGATCAGCGCCCCGTTCTCCTTGGGATCCCAGCCCCAGAAGCGGCCCCACGAGTCGTCCGCCCACAGCCCACCCAGCACCGTGCCGATGAAGCTGAAGAAAATCGAAAAGCAGACCGTGCCGTAGATCATCCGCGTCAACTCGCGGCTGACCGGCGCTGTCAACGACGGTGTTAGCACGCCTCGCAGGACATAAAACAGCCCCAGGAAGCCGGCTAGCATGGTGGTCGAGTATCCCAGCGTGATGCAGACCACGTGGGTGGCCAGCCAGAATTGGGTGTCGAGCACCGCCTGCATGACCACGAACGTATCCCCCTTCATCGAGGAGACCGCATGCGTCAGCAGATAGCCTACCAGCAGCGTGGAAAATCCCATCACCGAGGCGATCAGCGTACCGATCCCCAGCCGCGAAAAGCGTTCCATCACGAGTGACAGGATCACCGAGCCCCAACCGATAAACACGGCCGACGAGTAGAGGTTGGTAACCGGGGGCCGGCCCGAGATGTAGACCCTTCCGCACAGCGCCCCAGTATGGATCAGCAGGGTAAAGATGATCAGCGAAAAGGCCGCCCGATTCAAGGGGCCAGGCCAGCCGAACCAGGCCACCGCCGCCAGCACGAAGGCGATCACGTAGAGCGCCATACAGTGGTAGAACGGCGAGAAGTGATTGAATCTCGATTCAAAGGAGAGCGCCGCCGGGTGGATGTCTTCCGCCCCCCGTTTTCTCAACGTGAACTGGTACTCTGCTACCTGGCGATTGAACTGTTCCTGGTCGGTTCCGTAGGATGCGAACACGCCCGCCAGATCGGCCAGCGGCTCGTTCCGCGGCTGATCTTTTAACCCTTGCAACAGGTCCTCCAGAAAGCCCGCACTGTAGGTGGTCCAACTCCCCGCGGCGTCTCGCTGCGGAACGATCAATGGCGCCTGACGTTGGCCCGCCTGCTGCTGTTCCTGAGCGAGCATCGATTGCAGGCTGCTGATCGCGTCCGCTGTTGGCCCGCGGGCAGGGTCTTGCAGATTTTTCAGAACGTCGTCTGGCCGGGTTCCCGCGAACTGAAAGGCCTTGATCAGCGTGTCGACGATGCCGATTTTCTTTTCCAGGGCGAGCACTCGTTTCTGGTAGGCCGACAACTCTTCGCTCGGTAGCTGGCGGGCCTGCTCCGACTGCTTGGCGAGCGTGTCCATGCCGGTGGATTGACCATTTTCGCCCGGTCCCAGGATCTCACTCAGCGCGTACTTCCAGCTACCCGGTCGCTGGGGCAGCCCCAGCGAATCGACCAGCTCCAGATCGGTGATGCGGAACACGCGATGCATCAAGCCGTGTTGCGGCCGCGTGACCAGGTCCAGAAACCAGTGCACGGCCGGTTCTTTTTCCACCGTCGTCGCTTGGAAGACGGCTCGCTCTAGTGTGCGGGGATCGACGTTCGATTTTTTCTCCAAGACGCGAATCAATCGGTAGGGATCGAAGTTGGCCGCTTCGAGATCCTGTTTGCTGATTCCCGGTACCGTTTTCGCCAGCGCCGGCTGGATCGAGTCGTCCCATTCATTTTGGAGGGTGGCTTGGTCCATCGTCCAGGCGAACTCGACGCGATCGGAGAGCTGGCGGAGGCTGGTCCGGGCCAGTGTGTCCAGCGGCTTCACGCGTCCCTCGTACGCCACGGGAATCTTGCCGAACTCGAACAGGTCGTAACCGCTGGTCAGCGGCGGGGGGCGCCATTTGCTGAACATCCACCCGGCACACAGGACCACCACCAGCACCGCGGGAATCCAGCTAACCGATGGTGTCGGGGTTGCGTCCGGTTGCTCGGGACGTTTGCTGCGCCGGCCGGCTTTTCCCGATTTTGGGGAGGGGTCGACCGGGGTGGTCGGCGGCTGGTGCGCGGTGGCCAGTGAAGCCAGCAGTGCGGCCGATTTCTGGCTGAGCGGGTCGTCGCCGCTGGACTCGGCTCCCCGTCGCCGCCGCAGATAGCGCAGCAGCGTCACATTGACAAACTGGTAGAAGACGCCCGTGCCGACGATCATGCAGGCCACGTAGGGAATCATCCACCCAGTGTTGGTGACCACTTGCAGCGTGGTCGTTTCGATATTCCGAACGGGGTGACGAAAATAGCCGCTCTGGTAAAAAGTCTGGCCGTTGAACCGCAGCGGATTGTTCATCCAGATGTGCGAGCTGCGATCCTCTTGCTGCTGTGGATCCATGATGCGGACATCGGAGGAGTAATTTTTCGGCGTGGTGGTGCCGACATAATCGTCTTTACGGACGTCGGTCAGATGGATCGAGTAATCGTGGTACCGGCGCAGAAAACGGAGGTAGACGTCGTACGTCTTGTAGACCTGGGCGGTCTCCCCTTCGACCCGAATCGCATAGGTCAGGTCCCCGTCGGTCACATGCCAGCGACCGCCCGGTTTGTCGACGGCGATCCAGCTGCCACTGGAGAGCCTGATCTGGTGTGCCGCGAAGGAGTCGATCAGCCCCGGCGGCAGCAGTCGCCGATCGAGTCGCGTGCGCTGCGTGGCGTCCAGCGACAGTTCGAACAACGGGCCTTTACCGCTGATGACTTTTTCCGCCACCTCGTCGGATTGGACCATCATCTCCAGAGTGGGGGCGTTGACGAACAGATGCGTGTCGAGAAGTTCGCCGGTTCCCTTCTTGTAGAATTCGATGTAGGCGCCCGGCCGATCGGATTCGCTTTCCACGCCCGTTTTTTCCTGCAGCGGCGTAATCACCAGCTGCTGGCCGATGCCGCTGGTGGCAATCGGCGTCTCCCCCGCTTTGAGCGCGCGTGGAAACGAAGCGTTTTGGATGAACTGTTTGACTTTGATATCAAAGGGTAGAGCCTCTTCGATAACGCCAAGGCCCTCGTCTTCAATGTACCGGAGCGCCCGCTCCCGAACGACGGTCACCTGGTCGGTCTCCTCGGCCGAGCGGTCGATCACGGCCAACTCGCTGACCGAAATATCGTGGGTCCAGTTGCTGGTACTCCCTTCGTCGATCGGCATTTGGCCTTCGATCGCGGTGGTGCCGACCAGTATTTCGTTGAGCAGCAGCAAGAGCACGCCGCCGTGCAGGACCACGATCCCACCCCGCTTGCGGAACAGCAGACAACAGCCGGCCAACAGCAGGCTGGCGCCGATCTCGGCGATCACCAGCTGCCATAGGATCCGCAGCGATGGGAAGTTGAAGAACACCTGGTTGGTCTGGCCGCTCTGCAGCGATCCGGCCAGGATCACGCCGCCGGTGACAGCCAGACCGATGGCCGTTACCAGCAGTCCCTGCCGCAATCGCCTGCCATCCGCCTGCACGCGAAACCGCAGGGTGTGGGCCGCTACCAGGTTGACCACCATCACCAGGCCGATCAGCCAGCCACCGGGAAACGGAAAGCTTGCCTCGCTGTCGCGCAGGTCGGGCAGGAACGACAGCCACCCAGGCCACTCGGGGAAAAAGGAACGGGGAAAGAAGACCTTGACCTCAATCTGCGCCACCATCGTGCGAAAGTAGTTCTCGACCACCGTGTCGATGTTGTCCTGGGTCTGGGCGAAGGTACCCGCCAGCACGATAAAGATCCCCAGCGCGAACAGGACGACCGTCAGCTTCAGCGAAGCCAGCTGCGTCAGCACGGGGACGCGGATCAGCGGATGAGCCGCACGACTGGGAGCGCTGTCAGACAGGTTCGTGGTGTCGGGACTCGCCATGGAGGGCTCCAACTTGCGGTGACCCCTACGGGGGTTTGTTAATTTGTATTGCGTCTACGGGGGAAGCGGTTGAGTGGTGACTACTGCGGGGCTAACTGAACCGACTGCACGAAGCTGCGGAAATGCTCTTTTTCGCGCAGCGCTAGAGCGGCGCTGCCGGACTTTCCGGAAAGCTTGAAAAACCAGGCCATTTGGCGTTCTCGGCTGTCCGGGAGGATCGCCGCCAGCGTGACCCGCTGCTCGGTTCCTTTCAGTTCGACGTATTTGGCGACCCGGCCTGCGACCGCCAGATCGGCGACGACCTGGGCCAGTTGGGCTTCCGTGGTCAGTGGTTTCAGGCCGATCTGACCCGCCCAGCGACTGACGTTTGGCAACAGACCACTGGCGGGCAACTTGAAGACGGTGATTTCAACCTCCTGGTCCCCGTCACTGACTTTAAAGGCGGCGCGCCGAATGGAGCTGGTGGGTGTGGGCTGCCAGCCCGCCGGTTTGGTGTAACGAAAGCCGGGATCGGCCGCGGCGGCCGGACCGCGACTGGGTGGGCGGGCAGCCGCTCCGCGGGCTGGACCGGGCCTGGAAGAACGTTGCTTGGAAGCGCTTTGCCGCGCAGCACCCGGCCCCCCGACCGACTGCACGAAACTGCGGAAATGGGCTCTTTCGCGCAGCGCCAGCGCGGCCGTGCCCGGTTTTCCGGACAGCTTGAAGAACCAGGCCAGCTCCCCGTCTGGGAGGATCGCCGCCAGCGTGACCTGGCGTTGTGGGGGAGCCTGCGTTCCCACCAGTTCGACATATGTGGCGACCCGCTCACCGACCGCCAGGTCGGAAGTCACACCCGCCAGCTGGTCTTCACTGGTCAACGGTTTCAGGCCGATTTGGGTTGCCCAGCGACTGACGTTGGCCAACAGCCCGCTGGCCGGCAACTTGAAGACCGTGATTTCAACCCTCTGGCCTCCTTCACTCACCTGGAACGCGGCCCGGCGCATACCCCCGGCGGGAGCGTCTTGCCAGTTCTCCGGTTTGGTGTAGGTAAAGCCGGGATCGCCCGCGTTTGCCGGACCGCGTCCCGCTGGGCCGGCGGCCGGTCGACGCGTTGGGCCGCGACCCGCCATCGGCGGGCCCG
>PADE01000147.1 GCA_002702965.1 Planctomycetaceae bacterium | reverse complement strand
CACGATCTTCGGGAGTATGCACGATCTTCGGGAGTATCCACGATCTTCGGGAACATGCACGCTGATCCAATAGACCTGGACCGAGCCACGCGCGATGTCCATTGGGTAGGCGTGCGGAAGGGGGTCGGGCCAATCGACACCAGCGGCGCGTGCCGTTCTTACCAGCCGAACCGTCGTGTTTGCACGCGGAATGCGAACCGCACCGGCTGTCTCCGCAACCGGAACAAAGTCACCAGCAAAAACTTCTGCCATTTCGATGTCAACGGAAACGGGCACGATGGCGAGTTGGCAGCTCTCGTATTCATTGCGAGCCACGTCGATCGTCCAGGTAGTTCCAAGCGGTTCGGTGTAGGGTTGACCCGGAAACACCCGATGCAGCGCATCGGTGAAACCCCAGACAAATTCCGCCTTGTCTTGAACTTCTTTTCGATACCTGGCCGGCCCCAAAGAGTCGATGATTTTGCGTTGCCTTTCGCTGTGCTGATTCAATTTGATGCGGATCATCCACTCGCCGCGAGGTTCACCCTCCCGATCGCCGTTTAGATCTCGGTGGGTCCACGCGTCGTCGATGCGGCCAAAACTGTTCACCGATTGAGCGGCGTTGTCAAACGCCATGACCAGGTACTTGTCACGCCCCGCTTCACCATACTCTGGCGGGTTCTGTGTCCAGAGCGTCAGTCCGTTGACGCCTTTTCTCAGATAATGCATGTTCGGGATGGTCATCGTCGCCCAGTCGACATCGCCCCGCGTGCGCGCAAGCGGCACATCTTCAACACGTTTCACCCACTGGTGCCCGTTCAGCGAGAACCAAATCCACTTCCAGCGGTCCCAGCTGAAATTCCCGTCTGGAGCGCGCAGTGCAGCGAAGATCTGTAACTCGGCCGATTGCAGATCTTGGAGCGACTCGATCGCGAAACGCTTCATGAGATAGTTCGTACTCGTGAGCGAAGGACCAGCCTGGAGTGGCACCTCGCCACCCAGCACACCCGAATCAAATCGAACGATCTGAGCTTCCCACTTGGGTGGACCGACTGTCGGCTGAGGGCTCTCCTCCGACGCCGCGACTGCCGTGATTATTGAACCGCGGCCGGCCAGGACCAAGAGACAGACCGTCAGACGAATCATGATGTCTTTCACTCCGCGCAAAGTGCCAGTATTCGGAGAGGTCAGAAATCTCACCGTAGCGGATCGAGTCAATGTTCGCTCCAGCTGTCGGGCAACAAACAACTGGGGACGAGCCGCCGTAGGGTTCCTTGGTCTGCCCGATTGCTGTTGCCGAAAACCACCGCTTCAACGCACCACACCCATCTCTTTTCGTTCGCACAGGGCGTGGTGGAGCGAATCGGAAAGCGGACCCAGCCGGCTGAACGTCCGTTCGGTCGGATGGGTTTCGGACGACCGAACGACAGCTCGATTCAAGAAAAACAGCGGCTTTTGCATACGCCTTCGGACGATCATTCGCCGCGGCGGGAATTCCCGCAACAATCAATCTTGCGTACGCCTATTGCCGATCACCGTCGTCACGGGGTAAACAGACTGTATTGACCAAGTGTGATCGGCCTCGTTTCTCGACCCTGGCATTGACACATCGGTACCCACGCACGGAGATTCGGCATGAACGCACGGCACTGTCGCTGGAGTCGTTCAGCGCGTCAGTTCTTGACAGCGCTGCTCTGCGTCGCAACGGTTGGCGGGTTTTCACCTTGTAGCCAAGCGGTCGCCCAACGCGGTGACCCGCAGTTACTGAAACCACCGCGTGTCGCGCCTTCACTCGCTGGCGCTGGTGAGTGGATCAACTCGGGTGGCCCACTACGCCTTCGTGACTTGCGTGGGAAGGTCGTGATTCTCGATTTTTGGACGTACTGTTGCTCGAATTGCATGCACATTCTGCCCGAGCTCAAGAAGCTGGAGCGCGCCTATCCCAACAACGTCGTCGTGATCGGCGTGCACTCGGGAAAGTTCGCAGCCGAGCACAACGCCACGAACATTCGCGAAGCGGTACTCCGGCATGACATTGAACACCCCGTGGTGAATGACCCAAATCACCTGATTTGGCGCCGATACGATGTCCGGATGTGGCCGACGCTTTGCATCATCGATCCCTCAGGTCGTTTGATTGCCCGGCACGAAGGGGAAATCCGTTTCCCAGTACTCGACCGGTTCTTGCGAGGTCGCCTGGCAGGTTACCGCAAGATGCGTCTCCTGGACGAGACACCGTTACGGTTTGAGCTGGAACGTCATAGCGCACCGCTGACCCCGCTACGATTTCCGGGAAAAGTGCTGGCCGATGAATCGAGTGATCGCCTTTTCATCGCCGACAGCAGCCACAATCGAATCGTGATCACCAAACTCAACGGTGATCTGATCGATGTCGTCGGAAGTGGAGCGATCGGAAAACAGGACGGAAGTTTCCAGGAATCTTCTTTTGATCACCCACAGGGACTGGCCTTGTTCAAACAGTCACTGTACGTGGCAGATACCGAAAACCACAATATTCGGGTGGTGGATCTGGCTACCAAACGGGTCTCGACCGTGGCCGGAACCGGACGTCAGGCGGCGGTCCGTCCCCGCCCTGGAAGCCGGCATCTCAACAGCCCCTGGGGTCTGTGTCTTCACAAAGAGACGATCTACATTGCGATGGCCGGATCGCACCAACTCTGGAAACTCAGCACACGCGGCGGGACTGCCAAGTGGTTCTCTGGAAACGGCGTGGAGGACATCGTAGACGGTCGTCTAAAATCAACCGTCTTCGGTCAGCTCGGCTACGCCTCCTACGCCCAGCCTAGCGGACTGGCAACCGACGGCAGGTGGCTGTACGTCGCGGACAGCGAGGGGAGTTCGATTCGCGCCGTACCTCTTCGCATAGGAGGGACGCGATACGTCCGTACGGTGCTGGGAACCTCCGCGCTCTCCTCCAACCGTCTGTTTACATTCGGTGATCGAGACGGCCCCGTAGCGAACGGTCTGTTACAGCATCCTCTGGGCGTGATCTGCGTCGGCCAACGGTTGTACGTCGCGGACACCTACAACAACAAGATCAAGGTAATTGACTTGAAGTCCAGCGTAATCCGCACGCTCGCCGGCACATTCCAACCGGGAAAATCAGACTCCCCGCCCCGTTTTGACGAACCCGCCGGGATCAGTTACGCCGCTGGAAAACTGTATGTCGCGGACACCAACAACCATGCAATTCGAGTTCTTGATCTGACAGCGCGTAGCGTATCAACGCTCGCCATCGATGGTTTGCCTAGCCCCGGCCCGGCGGAGCCCGCAACCGCGTTTCTGCTTCCCGGGTCCCAGACAGTGATGTTCGAACCGGTCAGCGTCAAGCCCGTTCGCAATCGGTTTGTGGTGGACGTGCAATTAGAGTTGCCAGCTGGGCATAAGCTCAATCCCTCGGCACCACTGCAATACACGATCCAGGCAGGCGGCTTTGTGGATTCGGACTTCGCCGGCAAAACGCAAATACCGGAAACGACTAGCACACGCTTCACCGTTCAGGTACCTCTGCAAAGTAAAACCGGAAAGTCGCGCTTCGAGTTGGCCGTCAAATTCTTCTATTGCCAACAGGGGTTAGAAGCCATTTGTCGTATTGCCAGCGTGAAATTCGCGGGTGACGTGATGTTATCTGCGAAGGCCCCCAGCACGCGGCTGCAATTGCGCCATACCGTCCGCTGAGAATTCGTGCCGTGGGAGCATTCATCGATGCTCCCGGTCATCGAGTCCCGATCTGCGGTTCGGGGAGCATCGCCCTAGAAAATATGCATGAACATCACCGACTATCGTTTGCACCGTGTCCACCTTCCGCTACGAGAACCGATCGGCGATTCACAGGTCCGTTTTACCGACCACTGGATCACCGTGGTTGAATTACACTGCGATAACGGCTTGCGCGGGATTGGATTCGAGTGTCAGCAGGGACTCCCTACGGCGCGATTGGTCAGTCTTCAGGAAGAGTTCGAGTACACGATCTGGCCTTCTCTGAAACAAGCCGAACCGTTAGGTCTGGCGATGCGCGTTGAGAGACCGCGTGGCGGCAATGTAGGCCCCGGTTTCAAAACAGTCCCCGTCGAAACAGCACTCTGGGATCTGGTCGCGAAGCAAGCAGGGCTTCCTCTCTACGAGTTCCTGGGAGGAACCAATCCCAAGGTACGCGCTTACGGCAGCACCCTGGACTTCCGGCTCGATGACAACCTGTTTCGGACCAAGCTGGAACGAATGCAGCGCTACGGTTTTTCGGCCTTCAAGGTCAAAGTCGGCCATCCCGACATTGCATGGGACTTGAGGCGTCTGCAGTTGGTACGAGATGTTGTCGGATGCGAAGTCGACTTGATGATCGACGCCAACGAAGCCTGGTCGGTCAAAGAGGCGGTGAAACGTTTGCATGCTTACCGCGCCGCGGGACACGATATTTATTGGGTTGAAGATCCTATTACTCGCGAAGACTATCAGGGCTACGCGCGGTTGTGCAGCGAACTCGACTTCACGCGTATCAACACGGGCGAATATCTGGGCATTTCGGGAAAGCGAAAGCTACTCACCTCCGGCGCAGTCGATGTGCTCAATATCCACAATTCGATCTGTGAAGGCCGCTTTGTAGCCGCTTTGGCGGGTGAATTCGGAATCCCCGTCTCGCTCGGCAACACACTGCTCGAACTCGGCGTCCACCTCGCCGCAAGCCTTCCCGAATGCCTCTACCTCGAATACTCGGACCTGATCTGGAACGATCTGGCCGCCGATCCGGTCAGGATCGAGCAGGGCTTCGCGTGGGCGCCGCAGCGACCGGGCCACGGGATCGAATTAGACCGGGAGAAGTTGGCGTTCTATTCGCATCCGGATTAGCCGCACTGATGACGATCTTGCCGACGACCGCGGTGGTCCCCGCATGAAACGGACCGGTACGGCGTGAGCCAAAGTCCAACCCCGAGCGTCTCGTCGGCGCTGACGGAGGTGGACCGTGATGGCAGCTGATTTACAGGGATGTTAGACTGCGTCCGCGTTCCCACGAACTCCGCAGCAACCCCGCACATGACTGGATCCGCCATGTTCACTGGACGCTTTCACTGGGCACTCGGTGTCGTCGCCTTGACGTTGTGCACCATCGACGATGCGCCGTCTGCTGTGGCCGGCGAAGTCCGTCTCAACGGCCACGTTTTTTCTCTTCCGGACGGCTTTGAGATCGAACACGTTGCTGGACCTCCGTTGGTCAACCGCCCCATTTCAGCAGACTTCGACGAGCGGGGAAGACTGTATGTGACCGATTCCAGCGGTTCCAACGAGAATGTCAAAATCCAATTGGAGAAACGCCCTCATCGAATCGTCCGCCTGGAGGACTCCGACGGTGACGGACGGTATGAACAGGGAACGGTGTTTGCGGAAGGATTGATGTTCCCGGAAGGTGCGCTGTGGTACGACGGTTCGCTGTACGTAGCCGCGCCTCCGCAAATCTGGAAATTTACAGACCTCGACGACGACGGAATTAGCGATCGGCGCGAAGTGTGGTTCGACGGCAAGACGCTCACCGGGTGTGCCAATGACCTGCACGGCCCTTATCTTGGCCCCGACGGCTGGATCTACTGGTGCAAGGGCGCTTTCGCCGAACAGAGTTATGAACAACAGGGCACAACCCCTCTCGTCACCCGCGCGGCTCACATTTTTCGGCGACATCCCAGCGGCGGGCCGATCGAATCGGTCATGGCGGGCGGAATGGACAATCCTGTCGAGGTTGTGTTCACACCTGGCGGAGAGCGAATTTTTTCCACGACTTTTCTGCAACATCCGGGCAATGGATTGCGGGACGGCCTGATCCACGCCGTCTATGGAGGGGTCTACGGAAAAGTCCACGGTGTATTGGAAGGTCACCCCCGCACTGGCCCGATCATGCCCGTTTTATCGCATCTCGGTGCCGCAGCACCCTGTGGGCTGGCTCTGCTGGAATCCTCTCAATTGGGCCAAGGTTATCGAAATAACGTCATGGCCTGTCTGTTCAATATGCACAAGATCGCTCGCCACGTACTGGTGGATCACGGTGGAACCTTCACCGCGGATGTCGAAGACTTCTTGGTCAGCGACAATCTCGACTTCCACCCCACGGATGTCCTCGAAGACGCCAACGGCAGTTTGATCGTCGTCGATACGGGCGGCTGGTACAAGTTGTGTTGTCCGACTTCACAATTGTCAAAACCGGACATCCTGGGCGCCATCTATCGTGTTCGCCGCACCGACTCCCGCCCATCCCCGGACCCACGTGGAAACCAAATCGCCTGGCAAACCCTCGACGCTTCCGAATTATCGGCGCTTTTGAACACCGACCGTTTCGTCGTTCGCAAGCGCACACGACACGAACTGGCAAGCCGCGGCGATGCTGCTGTGAAAGCCCTACGGAGTACTCTTCAGTCATCACGCGACGCCGATCACCGCCTTCAAGCGGTCTGGTGTCTCTGCCAAATTTCAGGGGAGGAGGCCCGTCTGGCAATTCGTGAAGCCCTCCGGGATCAGGACACAAACGTACGTCAAGCAGCGGCACACGCCGCTGGCCTATGGCGTGACTCTACGTCTGAACCGCAGCTCCTCGAACTAATGCAACAGAGCTCGTTGCAAAACCGCAGAGCGGCCGCCGAGGCGTTGGGACGTCTGGGAACCAAGACCGCTGCCAGCGCTGTCGTGCAAGCTGCCTCTCAATCCACGGATCGCATCGTCGATCACTCGCTGATCTTCGCTGCGATTGAAATCGGTGATCCGGCCCCCGTGCGGAGTCTGCTTTCCAGTACGAATCCACGCATCCAGCGGGCGGCGCTGATCGCACTCGACCAAATGAAGAACGGTGGGCTAAGCATCGAGGAGCTAAAGCCGCTATTGGGCGCCGACGATGAACTCCTACGGGAATCCGCGTGGTGGGTTGCGGAACACCGACCTCAGTGGGCGACTGCGTATATTCCCTTTTTTCGCGAGGCGCTTGGCAAACCACTGCGTGACTCGGCAGCCCGATTGGCACTGACCAGCCGGCTAGCACGATTTTCGGCCAATCAGGCGATCCAGCAACTGATGGGCGAAACGCTGAACAACAGCGACATCTCGCCGGCCACTCGCGTTGGTTTACTCGATGCGTTTGCTTCCAGTCGATTGAAGGGCATTCCGACCGTTTGGCGCACGCCACTCGATCGGCAACTGGATTCAAAGGACCCAGCACGATTGACACACGCGGTCGCTGCGGCGCGAGCGCTCGCGGGAGATAAACCGGATCGTGATCTGGTACTAACGTTCCGTGCAATTGCCACCGCCCAGCAGCTGCCAGCAGCCATCCGCCTCAACGCTCTGGCGGGTATCCCCGGTGACCAACACGAATTGACCCCCGAGCTGCTCGGTTTCCTCTGCGAACATTTGTCAGCCGCACAGCCGGTCCAATTACGATCATTCGCTGTGGATGTATTGACGCGTGCGCCGCTGGATCGGAACCAGTTGCTCGCAGTCAGCAGCGCCTTACCCACCGCGGGTCCCATGGAATTATCGCGATTGATGGAACGTTTCGCCAAGTCGCAAGATCCTCTGGTCGGACAACATCTGGTCGACTCGTTGGAGAAGTGCGCCGCCAGTAGTTCACTCCCGTTGGCTCAGCTCCAACAGCAGTTGGCCGGTTACGGCGATCGTGTGCTCGAGCGCGCCCAGCCGTTACTAGACCGCATCCGGACCGAAAATCAGGAAAAGACGAAAAAGCTGGAAGCCGTTCTGAAGTTGACCGCCGGCGGAGACATCCGCCGGGGCCAACGCGTGTTCCACAATCAAAAAACTGCCTGCGCTGCCTGTCACCAGATGGGATATCTGGGGGGCCGCGCCGGACCCGATCTTACGCGGATTGGACGAATCCGAAACGAACGTGACCTACTCGAAGCGATTTTGTTTCCCAGTGTCAGTTTCGTACGCAGCTATGAGCCAACGACGATTGTGACCGTTGACGGACGTGTTCTTAACGGAGTGGTACGAAACGAAACGAGCCGTGAAATCACGCTTCAATTAGATGCGCAGAAGATCCTTCATCTGCCGGTCGAAGAGATCGATCAACGTCAACAGGGGACGGTTTCAATCATGCCTGCCGGATTGGACAAGCAATTAACCGCGCAGCAACTGGCTGACCTGGTGGTCTTCCTACGGGCGACGAAATAGTCACCTAACGAATGGACGCCGCGGTTGTTGTTTTCACAGCACTTCGTTTGCGTACCGCCACCAATCAGGTCGCCTTTGGCGCGCCCAGGTCGACAACACGAGAGGCATGTGGCTCGGCACCCATCGGCCCCAGCGAGAGTAGAGGAGTCGGTGGAGGCGCCACGGTAGCACCTCACGATTCGTCCTGCTGGATCACGATGACATACCAATTCCCGGGGCCGTGAACCCCAGTCGTCAGCTGAAGTTCGATATCTCCGGTCTTGCTAGGGCCACTGATCAAAGTCACGTTGCTGGGGAAGTTCTCGAAGCCCAGTTCCTGCAACCACGAAGTGGCATCGATCAGATCCGGCACAATCTGACTGCGGCCCACGATGGCAACATGGACAGGGGGCAACAAAGAAACGACCCGTTCGTGTCCCGGACCCGACGCGACGAGCAGCGTGCCTGTTTCCGCGATCGCCAAATCGGCACTGGTGATTCCGATATCAGCATCGAGCCAGGTCGTCCGACATTGGTCAGTCGACCAAGACGACCACGCGCTGTACTGAGAATGCCGCACACCTCGCGCGTCCAGAAAGCTCGCCAAACCGAGGCGATCCAGCAAGTCGTGTTGCCAACAGACTGCTGATTTCACAGCATGGGACGAGACGATATCGGCAAGCCTCGTCAGCGCCCCTTGAAGGTCCTCGACAAGCGTTCCCACCCCCCCCACTTTGTTGACTTCATCTACCATTGCGGCGCAGCAATCGTCTTCCGTCCCGACATACCCCGCCTGTTCGGAGACCTGCTCGGGATGAACGCGGTAAGCGCGCCCCGCTATCGATGCTTGACGGATGTTGGCGAGAAACTTGTCCCGATTCAAGATCGCTCCTCCCGCCACCAATCCCGAAACCGCTGCGGAGCGGGCGCGGGAAAGTCACGGCTTTGGGTCCAACCCGAAAGTTTTCCGGGCAGCCGCCGAAACCAACCGGATCGACGTTTCCAGCGTCCTAGGGTCCGAGACGCGAGCCAGGTCATCGTCCGGTAGAGCCGCGGATGACGCAGTGTGAACGCCCAACCACGATAGGCAAACGATTCTACTCGACCGGTCATTTTTTGATCCGTGTGCAGTTGTTCACGCAACTTGATCAGCATTTCCGGGATCTGGATCTTAACCGGACAGGCAGCCTGGCAGGCGCCACAGAGACTCGAGGCATGTGGCAGATGATGGTGATCACTCAGCCCGTCGTACAACGGCGTCAAGACCGCGCCGATTGGACCCGCGTACACACCGCCATACGCGTGACCACCGACGTTGCGATAAATCGGACACGCGTTGAGACAGGCACCGCAGCGGATACAAAAGAGACTCTCGCGAAGTGGACTCTGGAGAATCTGACTACGCCCGTTGTCGAGAATGATGAGGTGAAACTCCTCCGGTCCATCCAGTTCTTCAGGGCGCCGCGCC
Source organism: Planctomycetaceae bacterium (assembly GCA_002702965.1). Taxonomy (GTDB): domain Bacteria; phylum Planctomycetota; class Planctomycetia; order Pirellulales; family Pirellulaceae; genus UBA9264. The sequence goes on along the minus strand of PADE01000147.1, from coordinate 16,677 downwards.
CCTTGGACGATAGAAGTGTAGATCGACAGCTTCTGTCCGGTTGCAGCACGCGCAAGCACCTTGAGGAAATAGGGCAGATCAGCCAAGTTGGGAATCACCTTTTCGATTCCCATGATGGCAACGTGGATCCGCGGCAAACTCGTCGTCAAACGCGCATTCCCTTCATTCGAAATCAAGACAATCGAGCCGGTTTCCGCGACGGCAAAATTGACCCCGGTGATGCCCACCTCGGCATCCGCAAATCGACGACGTAGTTTGCGTCTGGCAAACGCGGCCAACTCCTCTCGATCGTTCGTCAAGGGCTCGTCAGAGACTTCGTTGAGGACATCGGCAACGTCCTGCGACGACATATGCAACGCCGGGCCTACAATATGTGATGGGCGATGGCCCGCGACCTGAACGATATACTCGCCAAAATCGGTTTCCACGACCTCAACTCCCGCCTCTTCCAAGGCCTTGTTGAGATGGATTTCCTCGCTCGTCATCGACTTGGATTTGACCACCCGGTGAGCCTGATGGCTCTGTAATATTCCCAACACCGCCTGGCACGCTTCTTCGCCATCCGCGGCCCAATGAACGTGACCGCCTCGAGCTAGGACACTCTGTTCGAGCGTTTCGAGATGCCGGTCCAGTTCAGCGAGCGTAGCATCCTTGATCGACCGGGCTCGAGCGCGAACCTGATCCGAGTCGCCAAAGGCCTCCCACGCTTCGCGGTTCCGCGCCCCCAACGTGTCTCCCAACCTGCCAAGAATCGACTGCAGGGTCCCGTTTTCCAGCGCCTGATGGCTGGCATCGATAAACTCGTGATGTTCATGACGAACATAATCGGTTGCGGTCATGATCTCTCGCTGATCGGGGCAGGGGATGCTCGCAGCGGCAGAAACCACCGAATTCGTCCCGCTGCAGCCTTCGCCGGTAACGGCCTTGAAAAGGGAGTCAATGTGAATTGTCGTCGATGTACAAAAACCGCCCCACCGCGAGTCCGGCAACTAGACCCACGCTTGCATCCGGCCGGCTCCACTTCTGCGTATAGATCATCGCAAGTTCAGACAAAGGACGCAGCCACAGTATTTGCCACCTGGACCAATCGCCACGGCGCCCGGGAACGGATCGCGCTCGTAAAAATCAGACAAAATCCGTCTCGGCGAGGGTCTACCCAGCACATGGTTCCGGTGGCACCAGTATGCCCAAAAACCGAACGGTCCAACAGGTCGCCCCAACTGCTGGGCGTACCCGGGTGGTTCATGCGCCAACCCAATCCCCAAGGCTGGCAACGGCGAATCGACTCAGAAAGACCGGGATAGTCGTCGAGCCGGTTCGAGGTCATCATCTGTACCGATCCCGGCGATAACAAACGGACCGATCCCAACACGCCACCGGACAGCATCAGTTGGCAAACCAATGCAAAATCTTCTGGACTACTGAACATCCCGCCCCAGGGCGCTCCCAATTCCTGCCAATACGAACTGTTCCAACCAAAATCCGTTTCTTCCTGGTAGTCGGGAATCTCGACACGTACCAACCTCTCGCGGGGAAATCCACGCGATCCCAATCCACTGGATTCCATNTCTAAGGGTTGAAAGATCTCTTCNCGCAAGAACTGGTGAATCGACCGACCACTAATCCGCTGCACCAATTCCGCGACAATTAACGTACCCATACTCTGATAACTGTAGCCGGTGCCCGCAGGAAACAACGGCACCGTATCCCGAATCGCACCGCTGATGAAACGTGACAAGGCTGCGTGCTGACGGCGCAAGTCGACGTTGTCGGGAAGCATGTCGGGCATCCCCGAGGTGTGTGTAAACAGGTGCTGGACCAGGGTCTGTTCTTTGTGGTGGGCCGCAAAATCAGGGATATACCGGCTGACCGGATCGCTCAAGTTCAAGAGCCCACGCTCAACCAGTAACATGGCACCAAGATAGGTCACTGGTTTGGTAATCGACGCCAGCAAAAACATGCCGTCACGGCGCAGCGGCGGGGCGTCCGGTTCGGGTCCCTGTTTGCCAAAAAATCGGGGCGCTACCATCCGACCATGGCGCCCCACCAGTAGGGCCGCTCCCGGAATCTCGGACTGGGGGCCTCGCGTCCAGTTTTCCAACAGCCGGTAGGCGACCTGCAATCGATCGATATCCAATCCCAACTCGGCGGCGTTCGCGGTCGGCAAATGTGGCATGGTTCGAGATTCTCGGTCGACGGATCAAACGGCAAAGCCTGAAGACCACAGATCTTACCTGATCCGCGCAGACACAGCACGACCCCGCAGAGGCCGGGGAGGGACGACGATTCGATCCTTGTCTGGGCGCCAGCCAGCTGTTATTCTCGAATCAGAGTTATCGGTTACGTCAAATTTAAGAACCCCGTTTGAGAACGGGTTCGACACGCTCTCGGAAAGATCCAGTGGCCGGTGCTTTCGTTTTTCCGGCTCGCGAAAAATCTTGAGGTGAACCCATGTTCGATCGATACATCCCGGCTTACGTGTTGGCGTTTCTGACTGCCGCGACGATCACATCCCCAGCACAACAAATCACTCACACACCNCCTCTGGTGGCCGTACAACGCCTGTCAACAACGACCGCCACGGGAGCCGTAACACCCGCCGTCATGGCAGCACGTCCCGTGATCGTGCAACCTCCCGTAATCGCCCCGAATCCGGTCATTGTCCAGCGGCCCGTGATTGTCCAGCGGCCCGTGATTGGCCAGCGGCCCGTGATTGTCCAGCGGCCCGTGATTGTCCAGCGGCCCGTGATTGTCCAGCGGCCCGTGATCGCGCAGCGGCCCGTGATTGTCCAGCGGCCCGTGATTGTCCAGCGGCCCGTAATCGTGCAAGCGCCTCTGCTCGCGCCTCGCAACCTCTTGCCCTCCGGCTGGACATCCGCCGTCGTCGTACAACAGCCGTTGTTGAGCGCTCAACCCAGCGTGCAATATCAATCGGCGCCAGCACTGCGCCCTGCGGTCGTCTACTCGCCTGGTCGTGACGTTCCCGTTGTCGTCGATCAACCACCCGCCGGCTATGCCGGACCGGCACCCGCCAGTTCGCAGCCGCCATCGCTCAACGCACCGCCCGTGACATCACCACCCACATACGCCGGTGCCGGTGTCGTGGTAGGTCCTCCACGGCTCCTATCCGGGCCCCTGGCGCCTGTCGACACACGTCCAATCATCGTTCGCCCCAAAGTCTATGTCCCAGGCCAACCGCTGCGGAACCTGCTGAAAGCTGTGACACCGTGAACGCCTGTGGTGTTTTGTAGAGATTGCGCCGCGGAAAAATCACTAGGAGTGTCCGGCCACGCGGTCGGTGCAATGGCCTCTTGAAAAACTCCGGGTTGGTGTTTGCCCCGGTCCAGGGCTCTGTTCGACCGATGGTNCGTCGATTCGCTCGGCCNACTGCTTTCGTCCAGCGCCGGGCGCCAACCCCCGCCACAACCAAAACGCTAATCGGATCGGACGAAGGCGTTTTTCTGCCGCGTCCCTCACAAATCTGTAACCGCGGTTTGCCAACACCGCTTGAAAGCGACACGTCGTGGCGCACACTCCGAAAGAATCCGAAGACTTGTTGCGAGACGCAACCGCGCTCGTCGCGCGAATCTCGTTAGAGACGGACGACTGGCCCGATCCTGTTGTCATCGGATTTCGACCCAATGGCGCAGCCAGCCTCTTTTTCGGCGAGGATCCAGTTTATCAATTCAACCGCAACGACGAATTGCGCCGCAGCTACTGGCACGGCCAACGAATCAAAGCGAAACACGGGCGGTTGATCTCGCTGGTGCGGAAGCCACACGGCGCTCAGTTACGTTTCATCGATTGCGATCTTGGCGAACGTCAAACCGCTTGCTGTGTTGCCGATCTCATCGAGCGATTGGGGCAACTGCGCNCCGCGNTGGCCAGCCGTAGCATCAGAGTGATCGATGAGGTTCCGGCACAAACGGAACTGTTGGCGCGTATCCGCGGCTGGCTCGACGCGCTACCGCCCGTGCCCGTGATCGCCGATTCTCCACGCATCCAATAGGTCGCAGCTCGTGCGCCACGCTACAACCGCATCGCGCTTTCTCAGATCAGCCACCTCTTAAGCCAAATAATCGCGATCCACCAATCCTATCCATCCGAGCACGTTGCCGCAGCGTCTAGAAACCGGCCGACCATCGACGATACCCCGCGCTTTGGAGTTGGCNGCGGTCTCGTCGCGAGTCCGCCGCCAACTCCGTACAATGGAATACGACCGTCTCGAGGCGCTAATTACGAGAATCCGTTGCCGTCAAGACACGGCAAGTTCGTCCGGTGACGTCACCACAATCCAGAACCCCTGCCAGCTTCATTTGACTTTGAACACCGTTTATCAGGGCCCACACCGGTTCGGCGGAGCGCACACAAGCTACCGCCGATCGGCTGTTCCGCTAGCTCACTGATGGGATCGATCATGAATAGCACGCGACCGGATCATCCGGACTCGACCGATTTGCGACCCGAGAGTTTTGCGACCGGCGCTCGTCTGTTAACGAGCGTTGGCTGTCACAAACTGCCCGTTCTCGCTATCGGTGACAACGCCATCCCGACTCCGGGCAAGCTTACCGCCTGGTCGGTCTGGGCTCTCCTGGTCGGGTTCCTCCTGGTGGGATCGACTACCGCCAGTGAACCGCAGCCGGATGAAGAGAAAACCGCGCTAGATCGATACATCGAAACCCCAGACAAGGCCTACTCCTGGAAACTCCACTCAAAAAAAAGCGACTCCCTCGCAACGACTTACATTATCGATATGACGTCACAACGATGGCGAAAACCGGACGAAGTCGACCGCCCGATCTGGCAGCATTGGGTCACCGTGGTACGACCCAAAAACGTCCAGTCGCGGACGGCAATGCTGTTTGTCGGCGGCGGGCGCAACGGATCGCCAGCCCCCGCTAAAGCGAGCGATTCGATCCAGCGACTTGCCTTAGCCAGTCAGACGGTCGTCTGTGAAATCGGGATGATCCCCAATCAGCCACTGGTGTTCCACGACGATGGGGTGAAGCGCAGCGAAGACGACCTGATCGGTTACGCATGGGACCAATACCTGAAGACTGCCGATCCGCACTGGCTACCGAGGCTGCCAATGGTCAAAGCCGTAGTGCGCGCCATGGACACGGTTCAGGCACTGCTGGCATCACCACCCGAGAAAAACCTGCCGATCGAAAACTTTGTCATTGCCGGCGGTTCCAAGCGAGGTTGGACCACCTGGATGACCGCCGCAGTGGATCGCCGTGTGACTGCGATCCTACCGATCGTCATCGACGTCTTGAACACCAAGGTCTCGATGGATCATCACTACGCGGCATACGGTTTCTGGGCGCCTGCCATCGGAGATTACGTCCGCCACAAAATCACGCATCGGCGGAACACTCCCCGTTACGCGCAGCTCTTAGCGCTCGTCGATCCCTACGCCTATCGCGCTCGCTTCACGATGCCCAAATGCCTCGTCAACGCGACGGGCGACGAGTTCTTTCTTCCGGACTCGTCGCAATTCTATTTCGATGACTTGCCCGGTGAAAAGCACCTTTGCTACGTCCCCAACTCGAACCACTCGCTGCGTAATACGGATGCCCTGGACACAATTCTGGCATTCTATTTCTCGATCGCGCACGAGATCCCGCGACCACGATTTAGATGGCATTACGAGGCTCCCGGATCGCTAAGTGTAACCGCGGAAACAGCGCCCCAACGTGTTCGGTTGTGGCAAGCGCACAACCCTGACGCGCGTGATTTCCGAGTGCAGACAATCGGCCGGGCATACCGCGCCCGAGAGATCGTAGCGCGTGCCGAGAACCAGTACGCTGTTAACGTGGCCGCGCCGGCAAAAGGATGGACCGCATTTTTTATCCAGCTCGAGTTTGACGTTGGCGCACCGACACCTCTGCGGTTGACAACTCCGGCTTATGTCACCCCCGACACGCTTCCGTTTTCCGACAAACGGGCACCGGAAATCAACGAGTAAGAGGACCGCTCGAAGCGAGATCGGCACCGATCTACGGCCAATCCTCGTCGCGGATAGCCACCACGTCTCCACTCGACGCCGACTGTTCCGCCGCCAAGCAAGCGACAACCGACCGCATCGAGTCCTCGGGCAGGATGACCGCCGGACGTTCGCCGCGCTCGATACACTGCGCAAAATAGGCGAGTTCCTCGCGCAGTGCACCGACATGTTGGCCGTGCAACTTTGGCCAGTACGTCGTGTCCGGTGAACGCCATCCATGCGCATCACAAACCGAGAAGTTCGGATGCGTTTCTTGGACGTGGAGTGATCCCTGTGTACCGATGATCTCCAGCCGTTCGTCAATTTGAAACGGGGTTTGTTCCGGGAGACACCATACGTTTTCAAGTACACCAATCGCACCACTCGCAAATCGATACATGGTCCATCCCAAATCGGGATACTTTTTGTCACGAAAACCATGGGTTTGGGAGTAGGCACTGACGATCCGATCCCCGGTGTACCACAGCATGAGGTCCGTGTCGTGAACACCATCACCGATAATTGGCCCGATCTTCTGAAGGATGTCTTCGGTGACGCCAGCCGGGATGTTACGACGTGCGTACATCGAAAGGACACGACCCACCGCGCCCGCATCGATCTCCACCTTGGCGGCCGCGTAACGAGGATTGAACCGGCAAATATGACCCACCATCAGACTACCCGCCGCCGTTGTTGCCGCAGCGACAATACGACGGCAATCTTCCACCGTCGAGGCCATCGGTTTTTCCAAAAACACGTGCTTGCCAGCAGCCAAGGCCGCCAAGGTCGGCTCGGTGTGTTGGTCCCACATCGTGACCACACTGACAGCATCCAGTTCGGGATCCTGAAGCATCAGGCGATAGTCGGTGAATGTCCGCTGCACTCCAAATTCATTGGCGACTTCNCCGAGCCGTGATTCGGTCCTTGTGCAAAGTGCGTGCAAATGCACACCCGGCAAATCGGCCAATATCTGGCAGTGTTTGTGCCCAAACCAACCAAGACCGATGACACCAAATCGAACCGGACTCATCGTCGCATCCTCCGGACCCAAACCCTGCGTTCTATCAGGCCTGTCACCCGCGTCAAGCGCGTCCGGGCGGCTGATCGGATTCTTGTCGGTAGGCTTCGCGCCGTACAAAACAGCCTATACGCTGGTACTCGTTGTTCTGAGTACTTTGGATCGGATTGCTAGACGGCGATCAGCTGAGCCACATCGGAAGCTCGACGGGTTCTTGAAGTAGCATGTAACAGCGCGGAACCATCATGAAGATCGCGGTTCTGAAAGAGACTTTTCCCGGTGAACTCCGCGTCGCGCTCGCTCCCGAGTCGGTGGCCTCACTAACGGCCCAGAAGCTGCAAGTACTGGTAGAACGTTCGGCGGGTTCAGGCGCTGGTTTTGCGGACTCCCAATACGAGTCAAGCGGCGCCGTGCTAGTCAGCCGTGATGAGGCCTTTGCCGCCGACCTGCTCTTGCAGGTGCGTACCTATGGCACTAATCCAGATGCCGGTCGCGACGACCTCGTCAAGTTTCGACCTGGCCAGACAGTCATCGGCATGTGCGACCCACTCGGCAACCCCCAAGCGTCGGCAGAAATGGCCGACCTCGGAATCACCGTCCTGGCACTGGAGATGATCCCTCGCATCGCGCGCGCTCAAGCCATGGACGCGCTGTCATCGATGGCCATGATTGCCGGATATCGAGCCGTGTTGCTCGCCGCCAACCACCTCCCCCGGCTGTTTCCGATGGTCACCTATGCGGCCGGCCTGCTGCGCCCGGCACGGGTGTTCGTGATTGGAGCGGGAGCGGCGGGATTGCGCGCAATCGCGACCGCGCGCCAGTTAGGCGCCGTGGTTCAAGCACATGACATCCGGCCGGGAAGTTCTCAGGAAGCACGCAGTATCGGCGCCAAGTTCATCGAACTTCCGTTAGACGACAACACCGAAGACGACGGCGGTTATGCTCGCGTGTTGAGTGAAGCCGACCACTCCCGCCAACGAGAGTTGGTCGAGAGCATTGCCATTGAGAGCGACGTGGTAATTACCGCCATCTCAACCCCTGGCCAACGTGCGCCCGTGTTGCTCACGGCGGCAGCAATTCAACAGATGCATGCCGGGTCGGTTGTCGTCGATCTGGCAGCCCAGTGCGGAGGCAATTGTGAACTGACTCAGCCCGACGAGATGATTAGTGACCACAGCGTCACGATTCTCGGCCCGACCAACATTACGACCCAGGTTCCCGACCACGCCAGCCAGATGTTCGGAAGTAACATGGCCAAGCTGTTGTTGCATGTCACCGAGGAAGGTGAGTTGGCATTGAATCTTGAGGATGAGATCATTTGCGAGACACTGATCGTAGACAAGGGACAGGTCGTCCATACGCGCATCCGAGATCTGCTTGGAATTCAGGAAACCGGAGAACCGCTCATTCCAGAACTCCAGCCCGCCCGCGAAGAGATTCTCGACCCAGAAACAGCACCTGGAGACGATCAAACAGACGGCGATCACGATGATCCCGACATCGACGTTACCCACGAGCCAACTGAGACGGGGGATTTCATCCCCACGAGCACCGAGACGGATGAAGAAGCTCAAAGTCACCATGAACTCGAAGGCGTCGAAGACGATTCCACCGAGCAACCGAGAGAGTAATTCGTAGACACCCACTTGCGGTGCTACCAAGCCGCCGCTACGTAGGAAATCGCTGTGATGAAATATTGGATGCGTATCCTCACTGGCCTGGTTGTTTCGGCGCCGTGGTTTCTCTTAGTAGGCCTTGTCGTTGCGGACCAATCCGCCCCCCCCACGGATCGCAGTCCATCGGACGAGGCGAGTGAAACGGCTCAAGAATCGCCGGGCAAACAGCCCCAACAGGTCTCGAATGAGACCGGCATAACGCCGGAAAACGGGGCGCCGCAAGACGTACAGATCATTTTGCTGATTTCCGGTCTAACCATCTTTGTGCTAGCTGTTCTTGTCGGTTTAGAGGTGATCTCGAAGGTTCCGACCATGCTGCACCCACCGTTGATGTCTGGTTCGAATGCGATCAGTGGAATCACGGTCGTCGGAGCTCTCTTGGTCACCGGAACTGGAGACTCCCTTATCGGGTCTCTCCTGGGGACTCTAGCCGTCATCTTGGCAATGACCAACGTGACAGGTGGCTTCATGGTCACCCACCGCATGCTTTCCACGTTCCAGAAAAAGTAATCGCTGCGAGAATCCCGCCGTGACCACCGCTCTGACACAATCGCTTTACGTCGTCGCAGCCGTGCTGTTCATCGTCGGCCTGAAGCGCATGTCGCACCCACGAACTGCGCTTCAAGGAAATCTGCTGGGTGTCGCCGGGATGACGTTGGCAATCGTGGTCGCGCTGTTCCAGCAGGACGACTATTGGTCTGTCGCGATCGGGCTTCTGATCGGCGCCATCGTAGGCATCGGTATCGCCACGAGGGTAAAGCTGACCGACATGCCACAGATGGTTGCGTTGTTTAACGGTTTCGGTGGCGCCGCCTCGGTCCTGGTTGCAGCCGCGGCCTTGCTGCACGGTAAAGCTGAGACGGTTGATTCGCGAACCGCGATCGGAGTTGCAGGCATCATCGGCGCTATTACGTTTTGGGGGAGTCTGGTCGCATTCGGCAAGCTGCAGGAATTGGAGTTATTCAAGCAACCGATTGAATTTCCACACAAACAACTGGCCAACGTGATCACGGCCGTCGCCATGCTGGTGCTGGCGATCTTACTAGCGGTCCTCGACCCCTTCTGGGGATGGGTTTTTGTGCCAATAGTTCTGCTGGCCTCGGTGATCGGTGTGCTGATAGTTAATCCGATCGGGGAGGCCGATATGCCGGTCGTGATTGCCCTGTTGAACTCCTATTCGGGTCTCGCAGCCGCTGCGACGGGTTTTGTCATTACAAATCATGTCCTCGTGATTGGTGGTTCGCTGGTAGGCGCGGCAGGCATTATTCTGACGCGTCTGATGTGCAAGACCATGAATCGTTCGCTAACGAATGTGCTATTTGGCTCGATGGACGGGAAGGAATATTCCACCGAGGACGGCATTTACGACAACCTTCAAATCACGACCGCGGAGAACGTGGCTCTGATGCTCGAAGCGGCTCAGCGAGTGGTGTTTGTCCCCGGTTACGGCATGGCCGTCGCACAAGCGCAGCACGCCGCGCGGAATCTGGCCAAACTGCTGGAGGCACAACAGATAACAGTCGAGTACGCCATCCACCCGGTAGCCGGCCGGATGCACGGTCATATGAACGTGCTCCTGGCAGAAGCCGATGTCCCTTATGATCAGTTGATCGAAATGGACCGGATAAACCCGATGATGGACAACGTCGACGTGGCGATCGTCTTGGGAGCCAACGATGTCGTCAATCCGGTGGCGCGAACCGACCCGCACAGCCCTATCGGGGGCATGTCGATCATCGATGTCGACAAAGCACGGATCGTGATTGTCATTAAGCGCAGCCTCAGTCCTGGATTTGCGAATATTCCCAATCCACTGTTCGCGGAGCCTAACACTTGGATGCTGTTCGGTGACGCCGAGCAAGCGGTTCTGGACATCACGACCGCCTTCTCAGACGCCTGATATTCTCCGAGGTGTCGTCGTTTCTCAGGGAACCGCCAAGACGGTGTTCGCGATCAACGCGATTCCGAGGGCGATCAACAAGAGATAGACCCATTTCGCGAAAGCTTCTGGGCGAACCCGTTTGTGCAGCCATTGACCCAGCAGGACCGCAGACAGCGTCACGGGTGCGGACTGCGCGAAGTACCACCAAACTTGGGCATTCAATCGTCCCGTAAAACCGTGTCCGGCGATAATCAACAGACTGGTCGGCAAGGAAAAGGCTTGGATCGTCGCTCGAAAATCGGCCGGCTGCCAACGGCGCGACGCGGCGTAGATCACCAGCACGGGTCCCGCGGTGTTGTAAGCGCCGCCCAAGATCCCGGCCAGAAATCCGAAAAAACCTGCAAATCGATCGTCTCTCAATCGAAACAGACCGGGTTGCGCGAGTTGATAGATCCCAAACAGGATCACCACGGCCGCCAGTAGGAACTTCACCGCTTCCTCGTCAATCCGATCGAGTAACAGCAACCCGACCGGAATCCCCACCCAGGCGGCGAGGATCAAACGCCAGGCTCCTGTGAACTGAACCTGCCGCCAATCTCGCACCAAGATGGCGGCAGAGATGGTCACCGAATTCAAAGCGACCCAAGGTGCCGCGGCGTTGGTAGAAAACAAAATGGAGAGTAACGGCATCGAAATCAGCGCTTCGCCAAACCCAAATGTCGAACGGGATAAAGCCGCAACGAATACGACTCCCAGCGCAGCGACAAACACCGGTTCCAACGTCATTCAGAGAATCCGTTCATGACCTACTCCAAGACGGTTGCCGAAGAGCGCTCCCCCCGCTTCAAAACGGGTGTCGGTGGCTAACATCCCAGCGAACTCTCCAACGGCTCCGCGCTCAGTACAGTTGATATCAACGCTAGTGAAAATCGGGAATTTCCGCCACTTGTGTGCCGGCGATCATGCCCGCCAGAAAATCGGACGTGTGACTGACAATGGAGTCGATCATCGCCTGTCCCGCCTCGCCGGATGCCTGTTGGGGAGAGCGATCCTCTTGATCCTGCATGGCATCGTGACGCACGTTATCAGGAAAGGCAGCCATGGCGAACGCCGTCTCAAATTCCTGGGCATGGCCCGGCCAGACACCCGTCTTGAGGTTCGCCTTCGCAACTTCTTCGTCCAGAAAATCCCAATACGGTTTGAACCACAAGTTGATTTCTAGTCGCTGTAGAAACTGGCCCCAAATTCCCTCGCATGGGGCCACATTTCCACCGTGTCCATTCAATACGAGAATATTAGAAATTCCCGCAGCGTGCACGCTGCGAATAGTGTCGAATAAGACTCCCAGCCAGCTTCCTGGCATCGCCGTCAGGGTACCTTGGTGCCGCATGTGATGTTCGCTAATTCCAATGCTCATCGAGGGGGCCACAACGACTTGGGGATCCAGTCTCTTGGCGACCGCCACGGCGACATGCATCACGCTACGGAAATCGTGTTCCATCGCCAGGTGTTCAAGGTGCTGCTCGGTCGCGGCGACCGGAATGATACACGCCTTCAGTTCCGCCGACTCCATTCGCTGACGAAACTCGCGGCGGGTATGCTTGGCCAAGAGAACGCGGTTTTCAATTTGANCGAGCATGCAATCGACTCCCGAAAAATCTGCGTAATAGCATCGCTGATCGGCAATGCCAATCGGCGCCCCACAAGACTGGGTCCACAATACTCGCTTTGTCGAGAATCGCAATCGGACGTCGTCGACAGACTTGGCTCGCCGCCTCACAACCGTCTGAGAACAGCGTCTGCGCGGTTCAAGTGGCAACGAAACGACCACCCATTCGCCCGCCACACTGGGCGCTGGATTCGTCAACCGGCTTGCCGTCAATGCTCCTATCGACGCTTCANCTGTTAGTGNTAGCCCGCCTGCCGTGCTTCCGGTCGTTGCGCCGGCGGCGAGCATTTTCACAGAGAACACAACGATGCTTGTAGTAGCGGCTGGTCCCCATACTAATTTTCTTCTCGCGAATGTGGAAAAATCCTCGCCGCTTGGGCCAAGTACGTCCGCAATCTGAACATACTTGTTCGGGAACCGGCTGGTTACCGCGCTCCGCATCTCTCGCAATTCGCAATAGTTTCTCCTCGTGCGCCTTGCGTCGAACCTCCCACATATTCTTGCTGGCTCGTCTAATTCTCCGTAAAGCGGTGAGCTGCTTCGCTCGCGAATACACCATCTTCAAGACATCTTCGCGGGGGACTTTCACACCTAGTTCGTTCTGCCATCGCGCTACCGTGCTGCGTGCAACACCCCACCGTTTTCCGATTTCTTCGGGTGTCTGGGTCTTGGAATGGCGTCGCAAATAGGCTCTGAATTCCCGGTGTTCCCCCATTTTCCAGATCCGCTTGTTCCGCATCAGACGAGACCGGCGGCGATTCGCCAACTTCATTCGCCCCCATTGCTTCGTGATGCTCCAACGCGAGCGGGTCGGGTCGCCCAGCAACTCAAACTCAAATATCTCTTTGGGAGTAAAACCTTCGGTCCGTAACTTGCGCAAGCGTCGCCGTTGCTCGGTTGTCCACTTTTTCCGGTTGGCTCGCTTTTGCACCAGGACCATCCGCGCCGCCTGGCTGCGGATTGCATTCAGGGTGCGACCCTCGACGCGAACATCCGCCAAAACCCGCGATTCTGTTTTCACTTGGCGGCGCAAGGCCCTCTTTTCCTTCGCGTTCCAAGGCTTTCCGGGCATACCTGACTCCGGATCAGACCGTTCTGGCGGGACCCTGGNCGGTGAGCAGGCCGCCCTAGACGACTCACGCCACACGCATTGCCGGGGCACGGGGGAAGAGGCCTGCCGCGTGACCAGCTGTTCTTGTCGCGGCGCAAGGTCAACTTCCGCCCACAGAGAAGCCGCCACTGGGGCACGCCGCGAGTTAGGTTATCAACTCCGTGTGATAGATGCAAACAGACGTGTCGGGGAACCGGTCTGTTCACCGCGGCCTTGAGTCTGCAGGGAAAAAACGTGAGGATAGGCTCGGCACTATCCAAGTGCCGTGAGCGAGAATGTCGGTCGATTCCAATTCGTCGGTGAACTTTTCGGTCATCTCGGAATACGCTCGCTCACAACCGTTCTCGTAGCGGAGTCCAGACGTTGGTTCACGTTCCTGTTCGCATCGGCGTCGTCGGTCTCGGCAGCTTTGGCCTGCGTCACGCGAAAACGATTCTGGGCCTCGGCGAAGCAGAACTTGTCGCACTGGTGACTCGCAGTCCANAGACGTTGCAGTCCGCCCAGAAACAGCTTCCCGAAATCCCAGGGTGGAACAGCCTCGAAACAGCAATCGAAGATTCCACCGCAGAGGCGTGGGTCGTGGCGAGCGCCACCAACGCTCATGTACGACAGACGGAACAGCTTCTGTCCGCGGGAAAACCGGTGTTGTTGGAGAAACCGATCGCGACCGAGCTCGCCGCCGCAGAACGCCTCGAGGGTTTAGTGAAGACCGACTCGAGCAATCTGATGATCGGCCATATCGTTCTGTTCAACAGCGAGTTTCAGGAGCTCGCCGACCTGGTACGCCAACAGGGGCAGATTGTCTTACTGGACTGCGTGCGCCATCGTCCCGCTGCTAATCTGCAACGGACGCCTCCTGAGAATCCTCTGCATCTCACGATGGTCCACGATCTGTATTGTGCGCAGGCGTTATTCGGAGGCGACGAACCGACCCATTTTTCCGCGCAGCTTCACCATTCCAACGACCGGCGTATCGACCTGGCGACCGCTGAATTGACCTTTCCGTCGACTGGGATCGCGAGGTTTGCGGCATCCTATCTGACCCCACAAGGGATGCCGGGTGACGGCTTTGATCGGCTGGAAGTCTTCGGGAGATCGTGGGCGGCTCGGATTTCCCCCAACCCTCGTCCATTGGAATGGTATGACGATCGGGCGCGCTGGCCAATGGAGCTGGAAATCCGGGACAAACCGATGGCGTCAACTGGTATGCTCGCCGAAGAACTGCGTTGTTTTTGCCGGGTCGTTCGCGATCGACAGTCGGTACCGATCGGAGCCCGCTACCAGGATGCGATGCAAGTGCAACACTGGCTCGACAAACTCGAAACCATCGCCACGCGATGATCTCCCGGCTGCTGCACCGTTCTACTCAACCTACGAGACACGGTCACGGATTGGGGTGGCCACCGCGACGCTGATCAAACGACAGCTCGCGCTTGACCTGGAACTCGACTAGTCCACCCGCAGGGCCATCCCTTCGGCCCCCGCGTCCGCCGCCCCGCTGAGGTCTCCGGTAGCTTCATCAATCGCAATCGCGTGTACCAGAGCCATACCGCTATGGCTCTGGTACATGCGCTGCGTGGTGTGCCTGGTGTGGACAGCATCACAAACTTGTTGCGTAATCCGCGATTGGCAGACAATCTCATCACCCTGACAATCGAAACGGGGTGCCAGCACGGCATCCGAGATGCTCATCCCAAAATCGATCTGATTCAACATCACCTGGAGAACCGAAGTGGTGATGCGTGTGGCACCCGGGGCTCCCAGGATCAGCATCGGCCGGTCCCCTTTAAAGACCATCGTGGGGGTCATCCCGGTCGTCCTGCCCTTACCGGGTGCAATACTGTTGGGATGTCCTGACTGAGGTTCAAAGTTCACCATCGAGTTGTTGTACATGAATCCCAGACCAGGAGAGATGACCCCCGATGATGTGCCCAGCGAATGGGTCAACGAGACACAGTTTCCGGCGTCGTCCACGACCGTGACATGCGTCGTGTCGGGAGTGTCATGTTGTCTCCGCCCCACATCGATGGGTTCTCCGCGATCGATGATTTCCCGCCATTGCGCCGCGCGCTGCTTGGACGTTAACCAGTCTAACGGGACTTCAACAAATTGGGGGTCTGCTAGATGACGATTGCGATCCGCAAAAGCGGCCTTCATAGCCATCGACACCAGATAGATGTAGTCGGGTGAGTTATGGTCCAACGCGGGCAGGTCGTAGCCCTCCAGAATATTCAAGATCGCTAACAGCGTTGGACCACCGTGCGGGGGCTGACTGGAAACAACCGTGAGACCCCGGTAATCTGTCGTGACCGGCGCCTCCTCCCGCACTTGATAGTTCTGTAGATCTTCGGCGGTCACCCAGGCGTGATGGTCGGCGAGGTCGCGTGTCATCTCGTGGGCCAATTCGCCTGAATAGAAATCTTCAACGCCTCCCGCCGCAATTCGTTCAAGCGTGCGGCTGTAATCCGGATTGCGAAGCAGTTCTCCCATCTCCAAAGTCGCCCCGTCGGGTTTGACGTAGATCCTCTGCACATCCGGAGTCACATCCAGTTTTTGCCGGAGCGAAGATGTCTCGTAGTACATCGGTGGCTCCTTCCAGCGAGCTGCCATGCCACCGCTGACCGGCCAACCCTCACGCCCGAGACGAATCGCTGTGTCCCATAATTCTGACAGGCTTTTTGTACACCAGCGATTCAGCACAATCTCAACACCCCGCATCATTCCGGGTGTACAAATTGCTTGATAGCCGTCTTCGTTGATCTTGTCTTCAAGAAAAAAACCCCATCCACGGGGATTCGGGCCGATGACCCGCTGTTCCCACATCTCGGGCCACACGCCAGACCCGGCTGTCGCGGGAGCGTCAAGAACGGGTTGGGTCGTCTGTGAGTCGGCGAGATGATATGCCATCACCATGTAACCCCCCACACCGCAAGAGTGCGGATCGACCAGGAATTGAACCCCCGCGCATGCGACAGCCGCATCAAACGCGTTGCCTCCGGTCGCCAGAATCCGAGCACCCGCTTCGACGGCGTCCGGCTGTGGCGCTACGATCATGCCAGCCATATGTGACTCCTCAATCTACACTTGTCCTCTAAACAAGAAGTGCCTCGAGAACACCTTCAACAACTGTGAGATAATGAACCCGGGAAGGTTCAGCGCGTTTGCGTTCGCTGCGTGTGCCACGACATTTAACGATCTGAAGCTGCTCCGGAAGTATCTGTCCTCCGCCGCACACCGGTGGTCAACCCAATCGTCGACGCGAAAGCCAAGAAAAGGCATCTTCTGACGTGCTGATTCCGAGAGCCAGCTGTGCTCGGCAGGAAACTCATGTCAAC
>PADE01000146.1 GCA_002702965.1 Planctomycetaceae bacterium | reverse complement strand
TTTTCGCTGACCGTGCCGGGCGATGTCGAGATCAAGGAGGGTGCCGAAGTCATCCGTCGTCACTTTGATCCACAAGTGGGGGTGACCGAGCTCGAACTTCTGCCCGTATCCGGACCGACACTGCTGTCGCTTTCGCTCAGCAACCGCCGCCTTCGCGAGCGCAGTGCGGTGGTGGCACGCAGTGTGCTCGTGGATGAAATCACCGAAGCGTACGAGCGGTTGCACGCGACCGTCTCGCTGGGATTATTACATGGCGCCAGCGGCGAGTTTCGTTTTGTGGTTCCCTCGGGATTCGAGGTGACCTCTGTCGAAACACCCTTGTTGGCGCGATACGTGGTGGAGGAACGCGGCCCTCGTCGGATCTTGAGAATTACGCTGCGGGAGCCCTCTCGAGAGACTGTCGTAATCAATATCTCGGCGGTCAAAACACCGAGCCGTTTGACCGCCTGGGAATTTCCGCGATTGCTACCCCTGGACACCGTGGGGCAGGTCGCGGTGGTGGGTCTACTTTTGGAAAACCGTCTGGCGATGCGTTCACTTCAGCACGAGTCCTTGTTGCCGTTGGACAACGACGTTTTGACTGCAGCGATTCCCGAGAGTGTCTTTGCAGTCGATCCGGGTGCTCCTCAGGTACGCAGTGTCGCCACCTACTATTCGCCGCAGGCGGATTACCAGTTGCGTGCCAGTTTTGCCAAGCCCCCGGTCGCGTTGCGTGTCCAGTCGGACGTGTCGCTGGTGCTGACCGAACCAAGTCAGACAATCGAGGGGCGGTTTCGGCTATTTCCGCAGCGCGAGAAGTTGTTTGAATTGCGTTTCGCGGTCCCCGAGGGCTGGCACGTCACGAGCGTTGCCAGCTCGACCGGTCCACGGAACTCCGGCGAGCAAGCCCCACCGACGTCGTTCGACGTCATCGAAACCGAGGCCGGCGCGCGAGTGCGTGTCCGTTTACCGCAGGGGATTCTTCCGGGTGAGCAGGCCGAGGTGCGTTTTCAAGCGGTGAGCACCCCCCCCGACTGGTTGGGGAACTGGCAACAACAGCGCACCGGTTTTCCGGTGTTCACCGTGGAACACGCCACGAGTCAGTCGGGGATCATCGCCATCGACGCTCAGGATGATCTGCTGGTTCGGCCCGAGTTGTTGGAGGGTCTGATCCCGGTCGACGAAGGTGAAAAGGAACGCTACCGGCTCCAGCATACGCCTACCGATCTGGTCTATCGGTTCGACGATGGGCCCTACCGCGCCGATTTGTTGCTGGAGCGGATTGCGCCAAAGATTTCTGCGCGGACCTATTCGTTCGTCAAAGTGCAACCGGCGGGAATCCACGCACATTACGAGATTATCTACGACATCCGCCAGGCCCGCACCCGTCGACTCTCTCTGCGGCTACCACAAAGCACGCCCCAGAGTATTTCCATTCGTGGCATGGAGCAGGTGGTCGTCAAGGAACTGGAGAGCCGTGAACAGGATGGCGACCGGATCTGGACGGCCCTGTTGGCGCGAGCGCATACAGGGTCAGTGCGCCTTGTCGTTGATCTCCAAGACCGTTTGCCGGACTCCGAACCCCAAGGTTTTGTGTTGCCTCTGGTGGCAGCTGAGGGCGTGCAATACCAGACGGCGATCGTCGCCGTCGAGGGTCACAACGACCTGGATATTGCGGTCGCCGCGGGAGCGGCGCGCAAAGTTGACATCGGTGAGTTGGCCGGGGCTGATTATGTGGTCGGGCGGCGACTACTGGGGGCGTTTGCGTTCTTGGGAAGACCGGGTGTTGTTCAAGTCGACGTTCGACGACGGCCGGGTTACCGTCTTCCGGCGGCGATCGTCGAGCGGGCGGAACTGGTGACCGTGGTATCGGCCAGCGGGCTCAGTCAGACGGGCGCACGCTACCAGTTGCGTACCAAATCTCCATTCTTGGAAATTCGATTGCCCACAGGTGCTAAGCTGTGGTCGATTTTGTTGGGTGGTGAGTCGACCAAGCCGCAGCGTGAAGGTGACAGTCTCCTAATTGGCCTTTCCGGCTATGACCGCGCCGAATTCAGCGATCTGCAGATCGTCTACGAGACCCCATCGGTTGCGCGCATCGGTGGCTACGGGCAACTGGCGACCCGCCCGCCGCAGCTGTTCTTGCGAGACGACAGCGGGGAGACTGGACGGGCAGTACCCGTCGCTGACCTCGTGTGGCATCTTGAGTTACCGACCGGTTACCGGGTGGTCGACGAAGACGGGACGGTTTTCAGCGGGCAGTTTGACACGCGCCCGATGGCCATCACCCGCTGGCTACGCGGGTTCTCCGATTTGCTGTCCAGCGCCCGCCCGTTGTCGCGCATCGCCACCAGCATCGAAGATGGCATGGATGTCCAAGCGATGGCGCAGACTGACGGGGCGCAGATGGAATTGGAGGTGCTGGACTCTGCTCCGGCGGCGTCGCGTTCGATGCGGAGACGGGATGCCGTCGCTGAGAACGCCCCCGCTGAGAAGGCGGACATGAGTGGGATGGGTGGAGGGATGGCTTCGGGTGCCGGTATGGCCGGCGCTGGAGGCGCGGCGGGAAATGACGAGGGACCCGGTGGGATGGGCGGTGGTGGCGGTGGTTTTCCTGCCGCTGAGGAGGGGAGGGAGTTTCAATCACCCGATGCGGACTCTGCGCCAGTGTCCCCGGCGCAAGATCCTTTTGGGGAGGTAAAAGAGGAATCCGTTCCACAGACGGCGGACGAAACGAATCCGGTTGACACGCTGTCGCTGCTGACTGAGCAAACGCAATCGCTGGAGCCATCCGCCGATCGGTCTGTTGCGCCGGGTTACTGGGCCCTGCAGGGCGTCGGAAGCCTGCCGATCGACATCCAACAGCAGCAGCAGCGGAACCGCTTGACATTCCGCAGTCTGGGAGAGCGACCTCGCTTGATGGCGACCCTGGTCGACGGCGCTCGGTTGCAGGCGCTGGACTGGACCGCCGGACTGGTGGTCGGTTGGATTGGTTTGTTGCTGATGCGGAAATCCCGGCTGATCCGGATCCGCTTTATCTTGTTGGTGCTGTTTGTCAGTACCGCACTCCCGCTGGTCACCGGCTGGATCTATCAGTTGGGACCGGCCTGTGATCTCGCATTCCTAGCCGGTTGTCTGCTGATTCCCTTTTACCTACTGATCGCCGCCTCGCGGTCGTTGGCACGTCTGCCGTACCGTACCTGGCGCCGATTGCGCGGAGCGACTGCCCTGCTGGGGGTGGCCGTGGTCTCGGGCTCGGCGCTGGCACAGGATCCCGCGCCGATCGACCTGAACCGTTTGGCCCCTCTGTGGGAGGATCGCCGCCCCGTGGAATTGCCCGCCGATGCGGTGATCATTCCCTATCAAGCACAGGGCGGACTTTCGGGTATCGCCACGGCGGAGAAAATTCTGGTCCCTTATGATCGCTATGTCGCGTTGTGGAATCGGGCTTACCCTGATCGACCCATTGATTTGGGCAGCCACAATCCCGAATACGGGCTGGCGGGTGCGCATTACACGATTCGTTTGCTGGACGCAGAAGATCTGCTCGTCGAGGGCCAGTTGGAGTTCGAGTTGTTTACCGAACGCGGGGTGAGTATTCCACTGCCGNTGGCAGGAGGCGTGTTGACCAAAGCGGAACTGGACGGGGTGCCAGCACGGCTCCTGTTGGCTGCTCCCACCGCGCGACCCGCAGCGCAAGTCCGGCAACAGGCCCAACAACAGGTCGAGCAACGCGCGGTTCCCTCTCAGGTCCTGACCTTGCAGGCTGTCGGAAAGGGGCGCAAACGGTTGAAGTTCGCGATCCGGTTGCGACTCGAGCAACGGGGCGGATGGCGGATTGCCACCGGCTGGTTGNCGACAGCTCCGGCGAACCGGTTGAGGATGACGGTTCCCCGCCCACGGACCGAGGTTCGCTTGAGAGGCGTTCAGGATCGTTCGCTGGTGACGACCAGCCAGCCGAACCAGACGATCGAGACGACACTGAAAGCGGGTGTCCCTTTTTCGCTGCAATGGCGCCCCCAAGTCGCGCAGACGGTCGTTGATGAGAGCCTGACTGCGCAGTCCGCAGCCGTGCTGGATGTGCAGGAGGACGGTCTCCTGATGACCTGGAAGACGAATTTGGAGTTTCGCCGCAGCCGACGAACGGCTTTCTCGCTGCGGGTTCCCAAGATGTACGTAGTAGAACAGGTCCGCGGTGCCAATGTCGGCCACTGGGANATGCGCGAGGATCAAGANCAGCGGGTGGTTGACGTCTCGCTGCTCAAAGAAGTTGCTGGTCAAACCTCTCTGACGATGGTCCTTTCTCGACGGGGAGAGATTGGCGGTAGCGACCTATCCGAGTTCGCAGTTCCCCTGGTGGAAGTTGACGGGGCTGCGCTCCATACGGGAGTACTACAGATTAGACGCAGCCCGTTGTTGCAAATGCGGGTTATTGGACAGGAGGGTGTTTCGCGTACCGAGAGTTCTCAGAGTGTGGTGGAATCGGTCGTCCGCGAGTCGGGAGACGAAGAGAGCCCGTTGGGAATCAGGCCCTTTCAGTCCTATCGATTTGCGACCACCCCATACAGATTGCGCTTGGGAGTGACTCCGCTGACCGTGCGCGCTACCGCCCAATGGCAGGCCGTGCTGCGCATCGGCGAACGCCGAGTGGACCTGGAGAGCAAAGTGCTTTTCAGCGTCCGTGGGCGTCCTCTTTCTGCAGCGCGACTTCGTCTACCTAGTTCTTTGAACGTGACACACGTCGAGGCGCCCGGCGAGTTTGAATGGGCCATCACGGGAGAGGGGCCCGAGCGGCAACTGGCGGTCTACTTGGCGACCCACCAAAGGGGAGCGTTTGCGCTCATCGTGAAAGGGACTTTGAATCGAGAGGGGCCTGTCGCAGACGTTGCCCTACCGCGGTTGAGAGTGCTCGACGTAGAACGCCAGGGTGGCGCGTTTGCGATTCAGGTCGATCCGGCCTACAACGCGACGGTCGCGGAGCTAGTGAACTGTAGTAGTGTGCTCAAGCAGCAGATTCACCGCTGGCTCAGCCCGGCCCAACGGCGTGTGACTGAACGCGTCGTGCGTTTTCGTGATGATGACTATTCCGGTGTCGTGCACGTGACGCCCGAGCGTCCCGACGTCAAGGTGTTCACGATCAGCAACATCCGTGTGACCGAGCGGACGATCGAGGAGACAATCCTGCTCGACTACCAGGTACAACGCGCTGGGATTCGAGAGCTTTCGTTTCTGCTGCCCGAGCGTTTTGAAGCGGCCGAGGTACGCGTGCCTCTGTTACGTCAGAAACAGATTGCTGAAGTTGCCGAGCGCCCCGGACAGGTCCGTTTCCAGTTGGAGTTGCAGGACGATGTGATGGGGCAGATCCAGGTCCTGATCAAGCACGACCGATTGCTCAACGATGACGTTCAGACGGCCCCAATTCCAATCGTTGAAACTGGACAGGCGGCAACACGTTTTGTGGTGCTGGAGAGCGCCGGCCGCGACGAGGTGGTGGTCGAGGAATCCGCTGGTTTGGACCCACTGAATCGCCAACAGATCAAGCGGGCATTGCTCTCGGAACTGATGCAAGAGGGGACTCAGCAGACCTTTGCGGTGCGCGGGGACACGAACGATCCGCGTCTCCAGTTTCGCAATCGACCCCGCACCGCGGTACAGACGGCTGGTGCGTTGATCGGCAAGGCGGAAACCCGGATGGTCATCGACGGCAGCGGTGCGTATCGAGCGCGCGTGACGTATCAAGTGAATAACGATACCGAACAGTACCTGGAAGTTGTTCTACCGCTCGACAGCGACTTGTGGACTGTGACCGTAGCCGGTGATAGTGTCAAGCCGACCCAGGTATCCAGCAGCGACGGTCCGCAACATGTCCGAGTACCATTGGTGAAAACTGCTGAGGGTGACCGTGACTATCCCGTGACATTGAAATACGGGGGGAGGCTCTTTCTGTCGCGCCACATGACGTCGGCCAGTTTCCCTTTTGTGCACACCGTGAACATCAACGTCGAGCAGAGCCAGGTACACTTGCGGCTCCCCCGTTCCCACCGCTGGTTCCGCTTCGGCGGCAACATGCAGAGGATTCGAAGCGAAGGGGATTACCGCGCCGAGGATCTGGTGCATTTGACGCGACAGATGCAACGCGTCACCGAGGCCCTGAGCAGCAAGAATCCCTATTCTAAGATCCGTGCGATGAACAGTTTTCGAGATCTCAAGGCACAGCAAAACGAGTATGAACAATCGTACCAGCATCGTTACGGCAAAAGTGCGGATTTGGCGAAGCAATTGAATATCAATCGAGGCACCGCACAGCAGGCGGAAAGACAGCTCGAGGAGGTGCGGGATGAGTCGCAACAGGATGCCGCGTTTTCGAACAGCTTTCGCCTCGAGCAGGTCTGGCGGGATCAGCGCAACGACCGCTCCCGCAATATCGTTACCGAATTGACGGACAACTTCGATGCGAGGTCCCTTGATGCGCGGTCCCTTGAGGAGACCGGCGAAGCAAAAAAAACACCACAGAGCGTGGGCGGATTCAATCGCAAATGGTTTAAGCAGAACAAGCTACAAAACGAGTCGTCCCTCGGAGAAAAAGCCTCGGCGGGGCGACTGAAGTCGGCTACCGAGTTACGGCGTAGCAAGAAGAACGATGTGACCGTGGTCGACGGTCTCGTAAAGGGTGCGCCGGGCGATTCCCGAGATGGGCAACAGCCCGCGTCGGCTTCGAAAGCTGCGACCGGCAAGCCCGCTCCGGCATTGAAATCGGCGGCTCCGCCATCGACCGTGCCCCGGAAAAACCAAGAGCTGGAGCGCTACCGGCGGCAACTGGCGTTGGACGGCGGTGTCTCCTCCCGTTCCCCCGCGAAGGGACGGGAGGCTCAGCACGGGCGCCGATCCTCGAGCGATGGACTCGGAAACGGGGCCGATGTACCAGGTTTCAGTAACGCGGCCGGCGAGCGTTTCAACGGGTACAATGCGCCGCCGGGGGCGGCTGGTCCAGACGCGACCAGTGAACCCGCTCAACCGACGTCGGGTGGGCAGAACCAACAGGTTGCGGCGGGGTCGATTGTCCAGGAGGTTGCGACAGGAGACGCATTTCTGACGAGCCTGGATGTCGATCTACCGCTCGATGCGCGGGGAGACGATTACTTCTTTTCAACCCCGCGCGGAAGAATCGAAATTACAGCGACCGCAGTCAGCACCTCATTCTTCGACCGCGCGCTGAAATTCGGGAGCCTGTTGGCGGTGTTTGTAGCGGCCTGGGTTGCGATCAAGGTACTCGGTGGCCTATTGACGTTGTTGCGGGGTGCCGATTCGGGCAGATCGCCCGCCTAGCGTGGGAACCGGTTCGAGCCAGGGCGGGACGATTCGGTGGTTGGGCAGCCGAGCGAAGTTTCGAGCACCACGGTCGCGCCGGAGTTTCCAGCGCGCAGCGGCGGCTCTCACGAGCGGTTCAATGGCTGTTGCGATCCGCCGTTGACGCCAGTTGGGGATTCCCCGTTGGCGCCGGATCGCGGCAGCCGAGGGACTGCCGGTCTGGGTCGGTTCAGTTAGCACGCGGGATGCTCACGAACGGTTCGCTAGGATCCACTTGGCTGGTATTTCCCGTTGTTACACAGGCCTCATCCAGCCGATTTGCCGTCGCCCGATGATTCGCAGAACCTCGTCACGGTGAGGAGCCGCGCTCGTCGCGCGGACTGTAGCGTCACCGCTGGGTCGCGTCGTGGTGTTCTTAATTCCGACGACGGCATTATCAAGACCCCACGTAGCATTCGGAGTATGATAGAAGCTGGCGCCGGGTCGTCGCCCGTCGTATGGCACATTGGCGCCGGGTGGCTGCGGCGTGTTGTAGATCTAGTGGGCTTCGCACGGTGAGAGATTTCGCACGGTGAGAGACACTGGGCTGGGAGAACCCGATGCGTGATCGAGAACGGCGACGGATCAGCTGGTGTTTGGGCGTTGCGCTGCTGTTGGGCGTGGGTTCTCCAAGCGAGGCGAATGACCAATCCAAGGACTCGCGCCGGGGATTGCTGAAGTTGGTTCGGCCAGCGCGGTCTGGCCTCCTGTTCCGGCAACGGTCGGGACGGCGCCCNCGTACTCGCTGGCAGCCATCCCGGTTGGAGTCCGCGCTGCGATGGCGGCCGACCACGCGTTCTAAAGATCGACGGACCACTGGACTGTCCGCCTATCCCAAGTACATCGGTGGCTTTCATTCTCGGTATTTTGACGAATACGGGCTTCCACCTGGCGATTATGGGGTCTGGCCCAGACCCTGGTGAGAATCGTTCGACCTCGAATCGTGCACTCGGTGTCTCACCGCGGAGCGGTAATTGCTCTTAGAACGCGGTCAGCGTTTTGCCGCCATCCATTCCGAGGTGCATCTTCAGTTCTTCGAATTCGTCGTAGTAGGATTCGTTCGAAGAATGGACGTGTTCGGCTTCGGTAAGAAACTTGATCTGTGGATCGAGATGGACGCCGTTGGCGTTGAGAATTGCTTCAAAGGGTGCTAACGGCTCTCCATAGATGACCAGCATCTTGTGTTCGTCGAACTGAATTTCTTGCGGAACGCCAGGATTCATCACTGCGATTCCGGTGCAACCATCGTGAAGTAACAACGCTTCATGATCCCACAAAATGCTCTGGAGAATGGGGGTTTCAATCTGTTCGCGGTAACAATCTAGATGGCCGGTTTGNTCTCGGTGGTGACTGGTCTCTAAGACGACATCGACTTCGTTCCCCAAGGCGCCAATCAGATCCATGAACAGCTCCAACAGGACTTCTTGGCTGGCGGAGCACATGAGGACTGGGACGCTATTGGTTTCGGTGTCGCTGCGGTAGCAGTCACGGCGGTACCCTTGGCGGGGAACCACTTTGAGGTCGATCGATGGCCGAATGGCATCGGTCAACGTAAATTCCTCGTAATGGCGCACTTTCAGATGTGTTTCTAGTTCCTGTTCACTCACCTGGACGAAGCTCGGAGGCGGTCCCTCGTCGGAGGATGTCGGCGACGGCCGTTCTAGGAAGTCCATGATACTCCTCGGTGTTCACTTGTCCGCGCGGCGTCACAGGTCGAGTGCCAGCGGTGGGTAAGACTGTTCTACCTCCAAGAGTAGGTCATGGAATCTGTTACTCACCGCGCTTTCAGTCCCGATGGAAATCCGCCGCAGCGAGCGGTCCGAAAATACAGGAATGAAGCGGTCAATCCGTACAATCCGTCGGTTCCCGCGGGCCCACAGGTCGCGCTCGCCCGCTCGGCCTGCGGCGAGTGGTGGGTTGATCCATCGAGTGCAAACCACCGAATGTCGGATTTGCTTTTCCCCACGGCTTGCCGTCTGTTATGATGCGCCCCGCCGGGTCCGTTCGAACGCACGGGCTCCTTTCAGAACCAATGGGGAAAAACAGCATGTCCAAGCGAACCCGCCGTCAGTTTCTTGAAGACTCGATGTTTGCCACAGCCGCGACGGTGGCGGCGGGCTCGGCCAGTGAACTGGTTGCCGAGGAGGAAGCGCAGAGTTCGAGTCCCAATGANCGCCTGCGTGTGGCCGTAGTCGGTGTGCGGGGTCGCGGGGGGAGTCACATCGGCGCATTTGCCGGTCGCAAGGACACCGAAATTGTTTACCTCTGCGATCCGGATCGCGACATTGGTGCCCGGCGCGCGAAGGAAGTCGGTAAGCGTCAAGGTGGCCGGGAACCGCAGTTTGTCGAAGACATGCGAACAGCGTTCGACGATCCATCAGTCGACATTGTCAGCATCGCGACGCCGAACCACTGGCACGCCTTATCCGCGATCTGGGCGATGCAGTCGGGCAAGGATGTGTATGTCGAGAAGCCGGTGAGTCACAACGTCAGCGAGGGGCGCCGCATGGTCGAGGTCGCCCGCAAGTATGGGAAAATCTGTCAGACGGGCACCCAGTGCCGATCGAACCCCGGCATGATTGCGGCCATGGATTTTGTGCACGCGGGAAAACTGGGCAAACTCTCAGTCGCCCGCGGATTGTGCTACAAGCCGCGTGGATCGATTGGGCCGCGTGGGGGTACCGGTGATGTCGGCGCCTACGATCCGCCGGCCTCGGTGGACTATAATCTCTGGCTNGGCCCCGCCCCGCAAGCACCGCTCACCCGTTCCCGATTCCATTACGACTGGCACTGGCAGTGGCCTTACGGCAATGGAGACTTGGGCAACCAGGGAATCCACCAGATGGATCTCGCCCGCTGGGGGCTGGGTGTCAACCACCTGAGCCACTCGGTTGTGAGCTACGGTGGTCGATTTGGTTATGTCGATGCCGGAGATACGGCCAACACACAGGTCATCGTTCACGATTACGGCGAACAGGCGCTGGTCTTTGAAGTGCGTGGACTGAAGACATCGGGNCTGAGGAATGTGCGGATCGGGGTGATCTTTGAAGGCAGCGAAGGTTATCTCGTCATGAGCAGTTATGATCGAGGCGCTGCGTTTGATCTGGATGGCCAGAAGATCGAAGAGTTCAGCGGTGGGGGGAACCACTTCAATAACTTCCTCGGCGCGGTTCGCAGCCGTAAGCACGGTGATCTTAACGCCGATATTGAAGAAGGTCACCTGTCGAGTGCGCTGTGCCATCTGGGCAACATTTCGTACCGCTTGGGCGACTCGGTCCCATTTGACAAAGCGTTGCCTCGTTTGGAGCAGATTGCCACGAGCGAGAACATGGCGGCCACACTCGATCGAACGTTGGGTCATTTGCGAGATACCGGGATCGATCTGACGAAGACCGAACTGCAGCTTGGATCCCATTTACCGTTTGATCCGAAGACCGAGAAATTCAAGAACAACCAGCACGCGGACCAGATGCTGACGCGCGTCTACCGAGAGCCATTTGTGGTTCCTAGCGAAATCGTATAAATCGCTTGGTGAAAGGCTCCACAACAGACGCCGGCCTCCAGCGGGTGACGACGGGTTCGGTTACCGGTTGGCTTTGCCTGGGGCCGGCGTTTGAATACCGCGGACACTGGTGTCGGTGGCCTGTGGTTGACGGTGCTAGCATTCGGTGGTGACAGAGATTGTTCGACCACGTCGGATTCGGCCAGTCGCTCGGTGAGATCGGCTGCGTCGATCGTGACACCCTTTTGCAAGCGGCCTTGACGCGCGCCGGGTCACGTTCTATTGTCCGCGCCGATCTCGTCTTCCTTCGCCGACCGGTCGGTTTGGTGCCGCGGTGAGTCTTGGTCTCCCGTCATCGTATGCCCGCGAGTGATGGATCGAGCCTCGCCAGGTTTGTATGGAGCCATGTCCCGAATGAAGTTTCTTTGTTCTTTTCCCGGGATAGGTAGCCGTCAATGGCCCTTGGGGGTGCTGGCAGTTCTCTTGATCGCTGGGTGTTCGACGTTGTCATTTCGCGGCCAGAGTCCCGAGCCAGCCGTATCAACCGATACAGAAGAGAACCGTGGTCCACGGCTGGTGGCAGAGTTGACGATCCCGCTCGGGTTGACGTACCAAAAAGGGGAGGCCGTTGCTCTGGTTACAGGATTGGCGGGAACGGGTAGTGACCCGCCTAACAGTTCGCGCCGGAACGTGCTGCTCAACGAGATGCAGCGCCACGATGTGAAGAACCCCAATCAGGTGTTGTCTTGGCCAAGCACATCGCTGGTGCTGGTGCGGGGCTATATTCCTCCTGGTGCTCAGGATGGCGACCGTTTCGATGTCGAGATTCTCACTCCGAGTCGATCGGAGACCAGCAGTTTACGGAGTGGCTGGTTGATGCAGTCCCAGCTGCGCGAACTGGCCGTTTTGGGAGGCAGCATCCGGTCGGGCTTGCCGATCGGTCTAGCGGCGGGTCCGGTGGTCGTCGACTCGTTGTTCAAAGGCGACGATGATTCGGTTTACCAAATCCGGGGTCGGGTACTCGGCGGTGGTGTGGTTAAACACACGCGTTCGTTGGGGCTGGGTGTCCGATCAAAAGCGGGGTCCATACGCAGCGCGATGATGATCGCGTCGGCGATCAACAAACGATTCCACACTTTTGAGCATGGAATTAAGAGAGGGGTCGCCAATCCCAAACAAGATGACCTTATCGAACTCGACGTCGATTCTCGATACCGCAACAATTTGGTGCGCTATATGAGGGTGATTCGCAGTATTGCGATCGGTCCCCGCGCCGCGGAATTGGCCAATCGATTACCCGATCTGGAACGTCAGTTGCTGGATCCTGCCACAGCTGCTCGCGCATCTCTGCAGTTGGAAGCGATCGGAAACCCTGCGGTCGAGACGCTCCGGAAGGGTTTGACGGCAAGTCAGTTTGAGGTTCGATTTTACGCGGCCGAATCCCTGGCTTACTTGGACGAAGCGGATGCGGTGGAGACACTCGGAGAAGCCACCCGGCGCGTGGCGGCATTTCGATGGCATGCGCTAACCGCGTTGGCAGCCATGGACCATGTCAGCGCCTACGACGTGTTGTCGGAGTTGCTGCACATGCCGAGCGCTGAAACAAGGTACGGCGCTTTTCATGCGCTGCACACACGCAATTCAGGTAGCCCGATCATTGCCGGGGAGTGGCTGGGGCAACAGTTTAGCCTCCACGTGATCGTGACGCGTGGTGAACCAATGATCCACTTCAGTCGGAACCGGAGGCCGGAAATCGTTCTATTTGGTCACCAGATTCCGATCTCTCCCCCGCAGTTTTTGTCTGCCGGAAAACGCATCTTGATCACCAGTACGGAGGGTGGGCGTCTCAAGGTAAGCCGTTTTGCTCCCAACGAGCAGACCTCCTTCGTCGAATGCTCCGCGGATGTCGAGTCGATGATTCGAGCGATTCATCAGTTGGGCGGTGGCTATGCCGAGACTCTGGAAGCGGTGCGGGCCGCCAAGAAACGCGGTCTCTTGCAAGTGCGGTTGGCGGTCGAAGCGAGGCCCCGAGCGAGTCGTCGTTACCGAAACACCCGGATTGAGGAGACCGATACGGCGGTGGCGCAGGGTTCCCAGCCTGCCAGTCCTCTTCCCGACTTGTTTTCCAACCGCCTAGACAGCCAAAAGGACGCTAAGAAGGTGAAGAAAAAGCGTGCCGCTTCGCAAACCGTGGAGGAGGAGAAACCTGGTTTCTTTGTTAGAATGACCAGCTGGTTTCGTTGAGTGTAGCGGTTTGATTGTGGCTGTATGTTGTGGTCGCTCGCGGCAGCTTTTGGATCCCGGTTCACGCGCGATGCCTGATCCCTCGATACGGTTCCTCTTGACGCAACCGAGAGTGGCTTTGTCGAGCGATGGTGTTCGCCAGGGATTGGTAACCTCTCTGCCAACGGATCAATGTTCTTGCATCTTCTCCCCGTGCGGTGACGCGCCTGCCGGCCATGCTCAAAGCACTCGAATTGATCGGCTTCAAGAGTTTTGCCGACAGAACACGCTTTGAGTTTCCTCCCGGGATCACGGTGATTGTCGGGCCAAATGGCTCCGGCAAGTCCAACATCGTCGATGCCATCAAGTGGGTCTTGGGAGAGCAAAGCGCCAAGAGTTTGCGCGGCAAAGAGATGGCCGATGTCATCTTCAAAGGGCTGGGCAGTGGTCGCAAGATGATGAACACCGCCGAGGCGACCATCACCTTTGACAATTCCGAACAACGGCTTTCGGTCGATGCCCCTGAGGTTCACGTCACCCGACGGGTGTACCGCAGCGGTGAGGCGGAATACCTGATCAATGGGGAACCTTGTCGCCTCAAGGATGTGCGCAATCTCTTTCGCGGAACGGGAGTTGGGACCGATGCCTACAGCCTGATCGAGCAGGGTAAAGTAGATCAGCTGTTACAGGCCTCGCCGCGAGATCGCCGCGCCATCTTTGAGGAGGCCGCCGGGATCAGTCGATTCAAGGCGAAGAAGATTGAATCCCAGCGCCGACTCGAACGCGTCGACCAGAATCTGCTCCGTTTGCGCGACATCGTGGACGAGGTGGAGAACCGGTTGCGCAGCGTTCGCAATCAAGCTTCCAAGGCGCGCCGCTACCGTGAATACAACCATCGGTTGCAGCAGTTGCGGACGCAAGTTGCCATGGCTGACTGGAGGCGGTTGACGGGGCAGTTGGACGGTGTCCAAGAGGAACTGTCGGGACTGAGAGCGCAGATCGATGAGGCAAATCGAGAGATCCAGTCGGTGGAATCCGCGACGCGCGACAGCGACCAGGAAATCTCGGCGGTCAGCGACGAGATCCGTCACCACGAGACGTGCGCCTCACGAAACCGTGAACGGATTGCAACCCAACGATCGGTTCAGACTCACCGACGTACCGATTGGGTTGAACTCGAGGCGGAGATCACGCGATGCCGTGAACAGCTGTCGGCGATGATGACGCGGGCTGGCGATGTCGAGCAACGCGTGAGCGAGACGCGCGAGGAATTGGCGGAGGCCGAGTCCGAGCGTGAACAGGCTGCGAAACAATTGGCGGATGAGGAAGAGGTGGTCAACGCGCACGTTCACCAACTAGATTGTATGCGTGGCGAAAACGACGAGCGTCGCGGCCGTCATGTCGAGCTGATGCGCCGAGCCGCTAGATTGGGCTCGGAGCTGGGAAACTTGGAGTCGCAACTCCAGTCACTGCGGAAAGCATCTGGTCGAGCAGAGGAACAACTTTCACAGGTTGTCGCGACTTCGGCGGAGACCACACAACAGTGCGCCCAATCCCACCAACAACAGCAAGTTCTGAGTGCGCAATTAGATCGACTGGACCAAGCGCTTGTCGTCGTTGAACGTGAATTGTGGGAAAGCCGTCACGTTTTGAACGGTCGCAAAGAAGATCTCTCGATGCGCCGTGGCCGGTTGAGCGGGATTCGCGAGCGCACATCACTTCTAGAAGATCTGGAAAAGCGCCGAGAGGGAATCGGTGACGGAGTCACTCAAGTTCTTGCTTTGGCGGAACGCGAAGGAGAGGGGCCGTGGACGGAAATTCGCGGTTTATTGGTCGATCTGCTGCGTGTCAAATTGGAAGATGCACCATTGATCGATACGGCGCTGGGTGATCGATCCCAGTCGGTCGTAGTGTCCGGTCAGCGAGTGGTGCGCGAGCTCACGTCGGGGTCGTTGAAAGTAAACGGTCGTGTCGCCCTGGTACCGACCACCGGATCGTTCGACGAGCGAGTGTCCGCAGAATCGGACGGGGATCGGTCCGATGATTTGGCATTGAGTGAGCACGAAGCGAGGCTGACCAACCACCGAGACGTGGTCGGCCGGGCGGACGACTTTGTAGATGTCGATGCAGAATACGTGCCGCTGGTCGAGAGATTGCTCGGGAAAACTTGGTTTGTACGTTCGCTCGATGCGGCCCGTGAACTGCACCGGGAAACGCGCGGCGAGATGCGTTTTGTGACCCCTGCTGCCGAATTGGTCGATCACGACGGATCGATACTCGTCGGACCTCGTCGGACCTCAGCTGGATTAGTGTCACGTAAGAGTGAATTGCGTGCCCTGCGGCAGGAATTCGTCGTATTGAAGCAGAGAATGAGTGAGGCTCAGCAGGAGATCGCCCGTCTCCAGGAGAACATCCGATCACAAGAACATCAGGTCAAGGACTTGGGGGACCAGCAGCAAGTCGCGATGTCCGACTTGGCCGAACGGCGAGCCGTCACGCGCTCACTGGAAGAGCGTTTGAAGCAATTGGCCGATCAGCGAGAAGCGGTTGGAGCGGAACTGAAGTCCACGCAGGTGCAGCAGCACCAGGCGGCGCAGCGACGTACCACGCTGCGAGATCAACTCGATCAGTTAGAGCGAGAAATCGAGCTCGTCGCCGAAGCGATTGTGGTGGGTGACGATGGTGTCAAGCGGTTGGATTTGGTCCGCCAGTCGGCACTCAAACGAGCCACCACCGCGCAGGTGGAGTTAGCCAAGATCGAGCAGCGCCAAGATGCTCTGCAAGCGAGGATGTCTCAATTCGAAGACGACCGTGCGGAACGGACTCAGTCACTCGATCAGGCCCGATCCCAATGGACGGTAGCTCAGCGTCGACAGTCCGAGTCGGAACGCGAAATCCTACTGGCAACGTCGCACCTTGCCGAGTGGTTCCTCGAGAAGGAGTCGCTGGAAACCTGCATCGCGGAACAGGTCGAGAAACGCCAGCGGTTGACCAGTCGCCGCGAGGATTTGGGTCGTGAACTGCAGACGTTTCACAAGGAAAGTCGCGACTTGGAAGAGCGGCGCCACCAGGTGGATCTGTTGGCGGGAAAACTGCGCCACGAACGCGATACGGTGGTTGACCGTCTGCGGGAAGATTACGGGATCGAATTGGCGAGTGTCACCGAAGAGACGTCTGAAGAGGAGCAGCAGCGAGAGGAAGTTGAGCGAGAGATCGAGGACCTGCGCCGGAAGATCAACCAGATCGGAGCCGTCAACATGGAAGCGCTGGGTGAACTAGACGATCTGGAGTCTCGGTTCAATGCGCTCTCCACCCAGTACGAGGACCTCAGTCAGGCCAAAGAGTCGCTGGAACGGATCATCCACAAGATCAACGCTGACAGCCGACGGTTGTTCATGGAGACCCTGGAGTCGATCCGGACCAATTTTCACGCGCTCTATCGCAAGGCATTCGGTGGAGGGAAAGCGGATCTCGTTCTCGATGATGATGTTGATGTGCTCGAGGCGGGCGTAGAAATCGTAGCGACTCCACCGGGCAAACCGTCGTTCAATAATTCGCTGTTAAGTGGTGGCGAAAAGGCGTTGACCGCGGTCGCTCTGTTGCTCGCGATCTTCCAGTTTCGTCCGAGCCCCTTCTGTGTGCTAGATGAGGTCGATGCCCCATTCGATGAAGCCAATATCGGGAGGTTCATTGAAGTTCTGCACGAATTTCTCGGCTGGACCAAATTTGTAATCGTTACGCATTCCAAGAAAACGATGACCGCGGCGACCACTCTATATGGTGTAACCATGCAGGAGTCGGGAGTTTCCAAGCGCGTGTCTGTCCGTTTCGAAGATGTCAGTGACGATGGTAACATCGCCGCCGATGCGTTGGACCGGAGTTCGGCGTTAGACGATCCCGCCGACGATGACGAACGGGGCGCTGCGTAATGGAAAGCACCACGACAGGGAAATAGAAGCCTGCTGTCGTGAATGGCTGGCCGAGTGTCCCAGTCGACTTTGGGCGTGAAACCCGGGACACCGCGTGGGGGGACCAGGCGGTCGGTAGCGGCGCGGGCGATTCAATCCGTTTTGGTGCGTCGCTCCAGGCGTTTTAGTTTCTCCTGGGCGGTCGCCGTGACCGAGTCGGGAGCCGCATCATCGTGGATCACGATCGTCAGCTCTTTACCCGCGAGGTCGGCGTTACCTTGCAACGAGTAAACCAGCGCGCGATTCAAACGCGCCATCGAGCGGACGTCCAGGGGACCTTGCCTCATCTCGACAACGGACGAATACGCTGCGATGGCATCATCGTACCGGGAGGCATTTGCGTGAGCCAACCCGCGTCGATAGATCTTGACCGCCTTACGGCGGGCCATATTTTTCCCGAGTTTGCCGAACATCATCGCATAGCCTAGACGAGAGCCGTCACCGAGGAAAAGAGACACGAGCGCAAGCCGTAGCAGAGACTCTGCCATAGTTTCGATTCAAATACAACCAAATGTCAGTGTAATCCGCACCGATTCTTGGTGGTACCGAGCCACCGTGCGCGTTCTTGTGTCGGTTTCGGTGATGGGGGATGATCAGATGTCTCGGATTCTTTTTCAGGCGACCGGGTCTCATTCAGCGATTCCCGGCGAAACAAGCCCGCATTCGTAGAATTGAGGTGTGCAGATGCTCAAAGGGATTTCACCTCTGCTGAGTCCAGATTTGCTGGCGACCCTCTGTCGCATGGGCCACGGTGATGAGCTAGTGTTGGCTGATGCGCATTTCCCGGGAGAGAGTATGGGCCCCCCAGCGTTACGCGCAGATGGAGTTTCCATCGGGCCTCTGTTGGACGGGATCTTGCCTCTCTTGGAACTCGACAGCTTTGTGGAGGACGCGGTCGTTATGATGTGCCCCGTTTCCGGAGACACGGTTGATCCGTCCGTCGAACGGGGATTCCGGCATTTGTTGGAGGCACATCTAGCGAAAGCCCCAACGATTCACACGATCGACCGGTTTGCATTTTACGAACGCGCGAGCCAGGCGTTCACGGTGGTGATCACTGGGGACCTACGCAAGTATGCCAATCTGATCCTGAAAAAGGGAGTCACCCCCACTTCATCCGCGGAGTAGTTTCTGTCGTCGGTGAAGCGACCGACCGATCGGTCCCGGGGCTGGATGACCTGACGCCGGTCTGCTACGATCGACGCGTTGTTCTTTGCACGCGTAATCGCGGGTCGGGAAACGAGCCATGAAGCAGGCGATTGCCGGGGTTACTCCCGCTGAGATTGAAGAAACGACGGTCATGGAAGTATGGCCGTCCGTTGCCCGCTATCGAGTGGGGCGCATCCTCGGGCGCTTGTTTGCCAACGATTCGGGCATCTATATCTTTAAGATCGGTAACCTGATCGCCCTGCTCTCTATCCCGATTGGGTTGGCGCTCTACTTTTTTCGCCTGGTCCCGGTGATTCGTGTTTTTCGATTCACCACGCCCGTACATGGAAGTTTCTACAAGTTGACCAATCGCGGTGTGCACGAATTGCACAATGAAATTCACTTTGGTCCGGGAAGTCGTTTCGTCGGGAGTTTGGCGGGCACCGGTGGAGTGGCTGTAGCGATGGCTCTCTTATGTCTCAAGCTCTCCGTGTTGGAAGAGGCGAGCCTGTTTCCAAAGGGGCCCGTTGATTGGATCTTGAGTCTGGTCATCCTGTTCCATTTGATTGCCGGTGTCGGGTTGTGGGCGACCGTAGTCTTGAATCAATCGCTTCAGTTTGTGCAGGGTAAGGTTCAACGTTCGGTGCAGTTAGATCGGTTTAACACGATCGAAACCGAGCAGCAGCAGGGCCAAGAGTGGTTTGACGCCGGCGATCTGGTGTTTCTGATGGACGGCAAGGAGCAATTCCGCCTGTTAGGGATTTCTCGTCCCGAGGCTTTCAAATCGACCTGTATGAAGGCGCAGATGGCCTACGTTGGTGTGCACGATGCGCTGCAGCACAGCGGCGCGACAGCTTGAGGGAACGGCGCGTCGTAATCTGGCGTGAGCCCCGCAGCGGAGCCGACGCGCGTGTGGTCAGCCGACGGCTTGTCGTTTGAAGTGCAATCTTACGCAAGCTGAAAGGGCGCCGATGAGTGCTGCGACTGAGTATCGTTATAATCGGCTGAGCTGGCCCGAGATGAACGACGCCCTGGCATCCCAGAAGCTGGTGATGCTGCCGACCGGGTCTACCGAGCAGCACGGTCCTCATCTCCCCTTGGATGTCGACGTGTTTCTCTGTGAGTCGGTATGCCTGGAAGTCGGCCGACGCATTCCCGACAAAGTGCTTGTACTGCCACCGATTTCGTACGGACTAAACCTGCACCACATCGATTTCCCAGGGACGATTCATATCGAACCAGAGACGTTTATTGCGTTCTGTTTGGACATTACCAAAAGTGTGGCGTACCACGGTTTCAAGAAAATTCTGTTGGTGAACGGCCACGGTTCGAACCAGCCACTGATTGACCTGATTGCCCGCAAGACGGTATTGGCTACCGAATCACTCTGTTTCGCGACGGGCTACTTTCAATTTCTTCTCGAAGAGTTCGAGAAGGTTCGCGAATCAGAGATCATAGCGCACGCGGACGAATTCGAGACGTCGCTCTACTTGCATTTGGCTGGTGACCGCGTGCAGATGGACCGAGCGGTTGCCGACGATGACCGCCGCGGAAAGTTCGTGAGCAGTGACAGCACGGCGGAGTATCCGGTTCGATTTAATGATGTCTGGGGGCGGTGGACGAAGACCGGAATTCACGGCGACCCGACCAAGGCCACCGAAGAGAAGGGTCGGCGCATTTTCGAAGCGGCCGTACAGGGACTGGTCGAGCTGGTCGATGAACTGCGCGCCTGGCCGATCGAAGAACGGGTGGATATGCATCGGCAGCCTGTGCAGTCCCAGATTCGTTGGTAGGAACCGGTAGGAGTTTCAGTGTGGTCCGCTTACGAGAACTCGATGAAGCAGGGTTTCTGGTGTTACCCGACTTCATGAGCCCGCAGTTTTTGAGTCGCTTGCGTCGACAGATCGATGAGTTATTTGAGTTCGAGGCCGATCGCGCCGGAAGTGAATTCAAGCAGGAACCGGGATGTCGGCGCCTGGCAAACCTGGTGGACAAGGGAAGCGTTTTTCAAGAGATCCTAGTCGAACCTCGAATTCTTGATTTTGTATCGCATGTGTTGGGGAGACAATTCAAGCTGAGCAGTATGAATGCCCGGTCGGTCAATCCAGCGGGCAGTGCACGGCAGGCATTACATGCTGACATGAATGCGCTGCCCGACGGAAGAGGGGCATGGGTCTGTAACACGGTTTGGATGCTGGATGACTTCACCGACGATAACGGTGCGATTCGCGCCGTGCCCGGATCGCATCGATCGGGTCGGTTGCCACAGGACGTGCTTCCCGATCCGCGGGCACCGCACCCTGACGAGGTTCTTGTGACGGGGCCCGCGGGAACCGTGATCGTCATGAATGCGCATCTCTGGCATGGAGGTGTCGAGAATCGGTCGTCTCGGACACGCTGCGCTGTACACGGTTTTTTTTGTCGTGACGACAAGCCACAGCAACAATACCAACGCCAATGGCTGTCGCCGTCCACCCAGGCTAGTCTGACAGCGCCGATGCGGAAGCTGCTGGCACTCGATGATCCCATGAACGACCGCCTCAGCGTTGATGTGCCGGTACGAAGCGGCTTCCTGAAGTAGAACAGAGCCGTCGCACGTCGACCGCCGGGGTGCGAGTACGTCGCCGCGATGGTGTCCAGGGCGGCGGATTGGATAATCGCACACCCGGTGCGGTGCCGGCGCCCACCGAACGGGTTGCCCGCATCGCTCGCCCGGGTGGCTGAGTTTGCTGGCTCAGAGAGCAACAACCGGAGTGTATTCTTGGTTCCAGTACCGTGGTGAACCGGGTATGCTCGTGGCTGCATCGTTGGCCCCTCGATCCGTGGGTCAGCGGGTCTTTCCAATCCCATGGTGGAGGCATTCGTCCGCGATGAACGGTTTGCCAGACATAGACGCGTTTATGTTCCGGCGCGCGTTTCTGACCCAGTCGATGATTGGAGTGGGTTCGACGGCACTGGCCGCGCTGATGGCGCGCAACGCATCACCCGTCGCCGGCGCAACGGGACCTCCCAACCACGCGGGACCGGGCCAGTGGCCAGGTGTCGTCGATCCTCGACATCACCCGCCCCGGGCCAAACGTGTGATCTTTCTCTGCATGGCCGGTGGGCCATCGCATCTGGAGACCTTTGATCCCAAGCCGACTTTGGCTGCCATGGACGGTCAGCCGATGCCTGGATCGGTGACCGACCAGCAGCCGATCGCTCAATTACAGGGACAAACGCTGCGCTGTCTAGCACCGCAATTTCGGTTTGATCGCTCGGGAGAGTCGGGCCAGCAGATCAGCGATGTCCTACCGTGGACCCGCACCGTTGCCGACGAGATCTGTATTCTTCGATCGATGGTCACCGAAGCGATCAACCATGATCCGGCGCACACATACATGAACACCGGTTCGACGATTTCGGGGCGTCCGAGTATGGGGTCCTGGGTGACTTACGGCTTGGGGAGCGAGTGTCAGGATTTACCAGGATTCGTGGTGCTTACTTCGCAAGGAGGTCGCAATCCCCAGCCGCTTTCTTCGCGACAGTGGCACAGTGGTTTTCTCCCCGGCCGGTTTCAGGGGGTTCCCTTTCAAACCTTTGGGGACCCAGTGCATTACCTGGGAAATCCGGCCGGAGTGAATCGAGGACGTCAGCGTGACGTGGTCGAAGCGATTCGGATGTTGAATACCATTGTCGGCCGTCGGCAAAGTGACTCCGAGGCACTGACCCGCATCAGCCAGTACGAACTGGCGTTTCGAATGCAATCCAGCGTTCCCGAACTGCGGGAGTTTTCAGACGAATCAAGGGCGACGCTCGACCTCTACGGCGCTCGTGAGCCGGACGGCTCGTTTGCTGCGAACTGTCTGATGGCCCGTCGTCTGGCGGAACGCGGGGTTCGGTTCATTCAACTCTATCACCGCGGGTGGGACCATCACAACGATCTAACACGCTTCATGAAGGTCTGCGCGGGCCATTGTGATCAGGCTTCGGCTGCGCTAATTACCGACTTGAAACAACGTGGCATGTTGGACGAAACACTGGTGATTTGGGGTGGCGAGTTTGGTCGGACGCCGATGGCGCAAACAAACAAAGGGGGCCCTGGCCGAGATCATCACATGCGTGCTTTTTCAGTTTGGTTGGCAGGCGGTGGCATTCGTGGCGGGCAGACTTATGGGGCGACTGACGATCTGGGGTATCACGCAGTCGATCGGGTTGTACATGTCAACGATCTGCATGCCACCATGTTGCATCTGCTGGGAATCGATCACCACCAACTGACCTATCGTTTTCAGGGGCGTGCTTTTCGCCTCACAGATGTCGGCGGGCGCGTTGTCCAGGACATCTTGGCTTGAACGAAAGTCGGTCTCACAGCGGGTCGTGCCGTAATTCGAGGCAACGCGACCTACCGGCTGGAATTGACAAAGATCCCGCAATCAACCGACTGGGCATGGCAAGAACCACAGCGGACCCGCTGGCTTCTGGTGGTCAACGGCGGCCTGGCTAAACCGAGTTCTGCTACAAGCCACACGCGTTCGAGTGCCCGCCGCGCGCTCGTTTCAAGTCGCCTTGCCATCTTCGGATCCGACCTCGATGACGGCCTTGATCAATCCTGGCTGCTGGGAAAGTGAAGAGAACTCAGCCGGGACAGCCGACAGCTCCAGGCGATGTGTGATCCAAGGGGCCGTGTCGATGGCCCCCTCTTCGATCATCTGGATGATCGACGGAAAAGCATTCGCACTATTCCTACTTGCCAGTAACGTGATCTCGCGGCGATGGAAAAGGGGATCATCGATCTCTACTCGATCGAGCACTAGACCGACAAAGACCAGACGTCCCCCAGGTGCAACCCGGTGGAGACTGGCTTCCATGCTGCGTTTGTTGCCAGTGGCGTCGAACACAACCTCGGTGAGTTCGTCATCCGGTTCACTGAGCACCTCGACGCCAAGTTCGGAAACGAATCGACGTCGCTCGGGACTGATGTCGAGCACGCGGACCGTGGAGCCGGCGGCCTGCGCGAATTGGACGACCGACAGGCCGATCGGTCCGGCGCCGATCACCAGTACGGAGTCACTCGGTTGGAGCGCAGCGCGTTCGACAGCGTGAAATCCGATGCCCAACGTTTCGACCAATGCCAGTTCGTCGAGCGAAAGCGATGCGGATTTGTGCAGTAGATGTGTCGGCGCTGCCATCAACGGTTGCATTCCACCATCGGTGTGGACTCCCAGAACTTGCAGGTTCTTACAACAATTTGGCTTACCATGCCGGCAAGCAGAACAGGACCCGCACGATAGATACGGCTCTAATGCACATCGATCGCCGACGACGATACCCTGGCTGTTGGCGGGGGCCTCGACGACTTCGACTCCCAGTTCGTGACCCAGCACGCGCGGATATTCGAAGTACGGTTGACGTCCGGCGAAGGCGTGCAGATCGGTCCCGCAGACGCCAATTCGATGGATGCGGACAACGGCTTGATTGGCTTTCGGTTTAGGATCCTGAGTATCTCGGGAAACAAATTCGCCTGGCTGATTGAGAACAATTTGTCGCATGGTGATGTTACCCGGAGGGGCCGCTGTTGTCTTGTCGTACCGCGGAACATGCAAAACGGAGCACGGTTGTTTCAACAACCAGCCGCTAAAGCGTCAAGGTGTTTTTGGAAATGGTGCGACAGAATGTCGCGGTGGGTTTCAGGGTGCGCAACTAGATCCGCGCGAAACGCGGGTCCCAACTGGGAGTGGTTCAACACTGATCCAAAGGTGACGTGGAGGATTTGACGACCGTCGTTACGATCCAGGTAGAGTTCTTCCAGGACTTCGTTGTCGGGTACATCGGCGGGGTCCGGAGCCCGCGTGACGCGTGCCGAAACGTGATACGTTTTCCGATCGATATCGAAGCGACTACGGGCGAAGTCAACGATTCCACGAAACAGCTCGGGGTTGTGCCGGGCGCTGACCCGGAGAGCTTCTAGATAGCTGGTGCCGGCGGTCTTGACGTGGAATAGGCCCTGCGTGATTCGCGCAAAATCGGCATAGATCGAGAGCTTGTCCGAACCAGAATGCAAGCTCAATTTGTAAGGCCCCAGCTGCCGTGCAATGGTGACGTGTTGTTGCAGACTCTGAGCGAACGCTTCTCGGTCTCCCTTGAAGTCGACTCCCTTCTCGAAGTCACCCACATACCGCGGGGCCAGGCTGACCAATTTCATGCCGGCTAGGAGGCACTGTTCGGCGATGATGAAATGCTCCGCGGGGGTGGTCGCATGGGGGGTCTCATCGACGCTCAACTCGATTTCAAAATCCCTCTGCTTGGTGGTCATAATCGATTCGATATGGTGTGCCAGTTCGATCGCCCGTGTGACGGCGCGCCCGTACTTGATCACGGCTCGGCCGACGGTCAGGGCATCGAATTCAATCGTTAAGCCGCCCGCCAGTGCAACGGTCCGCCCCTGGTACTGGTCGGCCCAATTCACCTCGTGGATTTGCGTGCTCAGTTTGGACTGAATGTCACGGTCGTCATAAGTACCCGCGAGTGGATCGACATGGTCTGAAGGATCGATCGTGAAAAAAACGAATCCCGCCTCGCCGGTAACGTCAACGTCCGCTTCGGTTTTCAGGTGGTCGGCGTCGGCGCTCCAGCGCTCCGTGAAACCATCTGTGTCGAGAACGTCTTGCACATCGCCAATCACGGTCGCCGGTGAACGCCCGGTACGCTGCATTTCACGAATCGACTGTTGGGCAAAAATAGGCTGAATCCCATTTCCGCTCCGCTTCCAAGCATCGAGGTGGCCAGGCGTCGCCAGGCCCAAGCGATCTCCGAAACCGAAGCTGGGTTCCAGTCCCAGAGGTTCCGGTGCGCGAGCGTGTAGGGATTTGACCATCTTCCGGCGGCTTTCCAGATTCTCGACCGATTCCCGAAGTGCCCNATCCGATCACAGAGACGCTGGCACGGTTTTGGGAAACGAGTCTGCATCGGGTTGTAACTTGTCGCAGTCAGGTTGCAAACCCGTTCGTTCTCGAGCGACGAACGATGGNGTCGCTTGGGCACGGTGGGGCGAAGACCACACCGTTTGCGAGCAGCGCTGAACGAGTCGTTGCGCAAAGTATTTCACCATGGGTCACGCGCGCTCGAACGGAAACGTTAGGACTTCGTCGATCGTCCGCGCGTCGGCGGCGAGCATCACCAGTCGGTCAAATCCAAGGGCGGCCCCGCAGCATGGAGGGAGGCCGTGTTCCATGGCCGCCAGGAGCCGATTTTCTTCGGGTAGCGGACCATTTCCATCGGTTTTGCGGAGCAGATTGGTCTCGGCAATACGTTGTCGCAGTTCGACGGGATCACAGAGCTCGTGATAGCCGTTGGCCAACTCGATGCCGTTGAGGTAGAGTTCGAATCGCTCGGCGACCGGTGGCTTATCACTGCGCACGCGCGCTAAAGCCGATTGGCTAGAAGGGTAGTCAAACAAAATCGTTGGACGGACTCGGCCGAGCTGGGGTTCCACAAATGTCGTCAATAACAGATTCAGCCACTCGTCGCGATCGGCAGCGAAGGATGGGGGAATTTGTATTTTCCTTTCTACGGCAATATTTCGTAACCGTTCGATACTGGCCGCGTGTGGATCCAGACCGACGTGTTTGGAGAACGCGTCCTGATAGCTGATCCGTTCGGCCGGTTGACAACCGAGCGCTTCTTCCACAAGCTCCGACAAAGTGTGCATCGCTTGATCCGGCGTATCGCCTGTGCGATACCACTCCACGATCGTAAACTCGGGATTGTGGAGGGGACCTCTTTCTCCACTGCGGAAAGCTCGTCCGATTTGGTAAATCGCGGGCGCGCCAGCGGCTAGTAGCCTCTTCATGCTGAATTCCGGAGACGTCTGCAGCCACCGCCTCGGTGCTTCGATTCCCGGAAGTTCGACAGATAGTGGCTCGAGGTGACGGTCGACCACGGTATCCATAGAAAGCAGCGGTGTTTCCACTTCCAGAAACCCGCGCTGTTCAAAGGATTGACGCAGNTTGCGAAGCATCTGCGCGCGCAGACGCAGCCGATCCCAGGATGCTGTCGGCCCGAATGGGAGCGGATCGTGCGATGTCATAGAGTCATTTTCAGCAACGAGTGGCAGGCTGGGCAAGTACCGGGTAACGCGACTCGGTGGTCGATCGGCTCCGCGGGATTGGCCAGAGACGAGATCCTGCCTCCGGTTGATCCTGCAGAGAGAGCGACGATGCGGCGNGCATCCTTGATCGAGAACGACCGAAGCGCCGCGATTAGGGTGCAGTTCGCCAGGCACTCGGAGACAGCAATTTCCCAACACGATCGGGGAAGTCAGTTCGTGGGACTCGGATCGTCACGAGTGTCACGAAAGCAGGTCGTTTGCCGTGGAGGAGTTGTCGGAGAACCCGGAGGGCTCACCCACGAACGGATTGTGTTTTTTTTCTGCACCGATCGTTGTCGGATCACCGTGACCAGGAAAGACGATCGTATCGTCGGGAAGCTGGAACAACCGGGTTTGAATAACATCGCGCAGCGTGGCGAAATCACCATCGGGGAGGTCGGTTCTGCCGATGCTTCCCTTGAAGAGGACATCCCCTCCAAAAATGACGTGGGGTATGGCTTTCCAGACAAACACAACGTGCCCTAGTGAATGGCCAGGAGTTTCGAGGACTTCCAGGTCGAATCCCGCTGCCGAACAGATCTCTCCATTACCGACCAATCGATCTGCGGCCGGACTAGCGATGGGGATCCCGTACTGCTGGGAAAGATTCAAGCTGGCGTCGGCAAGCTTGTCCGCGTCATCCGCACCAATGATCAACGGACAATTGGGCCAGATCTTTTTGAGCCCAGCATTGCCTCCGATGTGGTCGGCATGGCCGTGCGTATTGAGAATCGCCGCCGGAGTCAGCCGCCGCTCCGTAAGGCGATTGACGATCCGATCCACATCGAGTCCTGGATCGACAACCAAGCAATCGTCTCGCCCCTCTAGATGGGCCAGGTACGCGTTCTCTGCGAACCTATCGGAGATGACTGTTTCGAGAACAAGTTCCGGTTTCTGCAATAGATCGACTCCTTAGATGCCGGTAAGATACATAGGATACGCCGGCGGTAACGGTCTTTTGGGTTGTGTTCGCTCGGTTTCGGGCAATCGTGACGAAGCTCGCGGACGTTT
The DNA here is from genome assembly GCA_002702965.1 of Planctomycetaceae bacterium. Classification (GTDB taxonomy): domain Bacteria; phylum Planctomycetota; class Planctomycetia; order Pirellulales; family Pirellulaceae; genus UBA9264. Next base: position 62,927 of record PADE01000146.1, on the reverse strand, counting down.
GTTATCTTTTCGTTCCACCGTTGGCGATACAAACCAGGATTGGCCATCGTGGCGTCCTTGGTGGTTCCCGTATAGCCAGTNAATCGCCAGAGGGTGAACCGTCGAATTTTCATCCTCGGTGGCGGCCTTGTGACGCCTCAGAAAGATGTGGTTTACTCGGCCAGGANGAACGGAACTCCTTCGATTCGGCGCGGATTGGAATCGCTCGAGTGGCAGGGCAGGTTGTGCAGGGAGAACGGCAGATGAGAGTTGAGCCAGGTCGACGTGAATTTGTGTCCGGCACCATCGCCGCCGGGATGTTGGCTGCCCCGTCGCTCGTGTTTGGCGAGCCGCCCGCGAACAAACTGCGGGAGCCCGTTTTGCGGGTTTCGAAGGCTAAACTGGATGCTGGCAAGGACCGGGTTCCGTCACATCCGCTAGACCCGGCGTTGGAGATGGCGGCGAGTCGCCTGGCTTATTTCCGTGAGCAAGTGCGGGATTACACGTGCGTAATGGTGAAACGTGAACAATCCGATGGCAAGACCGCGGAACGTGAATACATGTTCACCAAGGTTCGTTCTCGGCGGACCGAGAACGGGCGTGTGGTGGTACCGTTTAGCGTCTACCTTTACTCTCTCAAACCAAAGGTAGCCGCCGGGCGAGAAGTGATTTTTGTCGAAGGGCAAAACGGTGGCAAGTTGGTCGCCCATGATTCTCCCAGCAGTTTGATCTACAAGACCGTGGGGTCGGTGTGGCTCGACCCCAAGGGTCCGATCGCCATGCGTGGACAACGCTATCCGATCACGGATGCTGGGATGGAGAACCTGTTGATCAAGTTGCTGGAACGAGGAAATCTCGATCGTCAACGGGGTCCCTGTGAAGTCAAGAATACAACAGCGACAATCAACAAACGTGCGTGTGACGTGATTCAGATCCGACACCCCGAGAGGGACAAGAAGCACGATTTTTACTTGGCTCGTATTTTCATGGACCGGGAACATCAATTACCGGTGCGCTACGCGTCCTACCAGTGGCCAACTTCTTCCAGGTCAAAACTCGGGCCGGTCATTGAGGAATACACTTATCTTGATCTCAAACTAAACGTCGGACTCACCGACACGGATTTCAGCCATCGAAATCCAAAGTACTTATTTGTACGCCAACCGGCCCGGAAGATTGCCACAAAGAAAGCGGCCTCCCGCGAGAAGAAAAAGCGGTAATGCTCGGCCGCGACTCATATTTTCTAGTTGGATGAACCGCAAACGCCGCACGGATCGAGCTGAAAACGGGTGGTAGTGCGTCCAGTCACGAGATGTTTCTTTGCGCGATCAGCCGATCCGCATATCACGGTTGCAGTTTTTGTACGGTCCAACCCGTGGGAGATGTTTCGTACAGGATGCGCTCGTGCAGGCGAGCTGGGCGGCTGGTCCAAAATTCAATGCGATCCGGAATCATACGGTACCCGAACCAGTGGTCTGGCCGTGGGATCTCGCGGTCTGCAAATTCGCGCCGCAGCGCTTCAAAACGCAGTTCGAGTTCCGCGGCGTCCAACAGTGGCTGAGATTGTTGCGACGCGCAGGCTGAGATTTGACTTTCCCGTGGTCGCTGTGACCAATAGGTATCGCTCAGGCTGGTTTTCACGGGTTCGACGCATCCTTCGACGCGGACTTGAAGCGCCGATCGGTCCCAGTAGAAGCAGAGCGCCGCGTGCGGATTGCCCGCCAGATCCCGTCCTTTGCGACTGAGCGAGTTGGTGTAGAACACGGGGCCCCGCGCATCGTGGCCTCGCATCAGCACGATCCGAACACTCGGTCGGCCATCGGGGCCCACGGTAGCCAATGCCATCGCGGTTGGTTCCTTCAACCCCAAACCGTGCGCTGTCTCGATCACCCCAGAGAATCGTTCGATCGCTTCGAGGTAGACTGGATCGTCTCCCATAGGTTCAGGTCCTTATGGTCTTCAATCCGGCTGTGGGTGGTCTTTTGAGGAGCCGGTGGATCTCAGGGATTTGCGCCTCAGCTGCCTTCCACGCGGCGGCGATTTGACGAGTTCAGCACACACCACACCACCAGCTTGTGACAATTTGTACTGTTTGACAAGCCTGTATCGATACCGCGGAAAACAAGGCCTGCGTGAGAACTTGGTAAGACGCCGACGAATGCGCGTCGACAAACGTGTTAGTGGTATGTGGTGATCGCCGCGATTGCTGGGCACATGATGCCCGGAGGGGGAGTTGTCTTCGATGCTATGGCGTACCGAGTGGATTCTGGCCCTATTGGTAGTATTCTGGCTGGCTCCCCAGACCGTAGTGAATGCCCAGCAGGCTGCCGGAGACGCGAGTCGTAAGGTGGTCCCGGACCAGGACGCCGCTGTCGCAGATCCATCCGAAAGACCGCAACCCGCGGTTCGCAACGACTGTCCATCATTGGAAGACCTGGGGTACCGTCAGAAACCGTTGGCCGATGTTTCTCTGGATATTCGGCTGACAGCGGAGATCCGTCCCGCGGACTGTTCCCGCGATTTGTTTGATGTGTCCGGGTCGCAGGCGAGACGGCCGGTTGCGGATGACGGAGAGCTGGTTTTTTATTGGGCCGCGAACGAGCTGTCTTATCGGCCGTTGTATTTTGAGGACCCCCTTCTGGAACGGTATGGCCAGGTGGACTGTGGACCATTACAGCCCGCAATCTCCGGGGTACGCTTCTTGGCGACGTTTCCCGCACTCCCCTACAAAGTCGGTTTGGATCCACCGCGGAGGCCCGTCTATTCGCTGGGACACCACCGGCCTGGCAGTTCGGTACCTGAGTTACGTTACGGTGTTTCCTGGAAATGGAATGCCGCGCTGTTGCAAGTCGGTACCTGGACGGGTTTGATGCTGCTGCTTCCGTGAACCGTTGGTCAGTCCAGGCCGCGAAGATTTGCGGCCGTGGAACCCTACCGCTCATCAAATAGTGCTCGTCTGCACTTGGGATAACGGCAGCACGCCACTTATTGGTTGTGACGCCGTCTTTTCCGGTTAGCCCGATCGTACCAGTTGAATCAGTCTGTCTGATGCTGCGGGCAGCCCGGATCCGAACAACAAGAACAGCCGTTTGTTGTCGATCCAGAATCGCGCGTGTGCCATGCCACCACTGCACTCTACCTACACAATACGCGCGACCGTGAGGATGGGTTGGCTCCTGTTGGCGTGCAGCTTCCCGGTCGGTTGCCGGACATCGACGGTCTCGCCTGAATTCACGCGTTCGCTACCGCAAGCGGTACTGCANATCGACTATCCCGATGTCGAGCGCGCCGAGGACTCTCCGCTGGTCATCGAGGCGACCGCGCCGCCGCCGTCTGCACGCCGGCCCCTGGAGTCGGAAAAGTGGCCACTGACGCTGGATGAGGCGATCCGCATCGCGCTGCAGAACAGCCAAGTCGTGCGAGACACAGGCGGCCGCGTGTTGACCGCACCGCAGGGGGCGGTGACAGTATTTGACCCGGCCATTCAGGAGGCCGACCCACGCGCCGGCGTAGAGGCGGCGCTGAGCGCCTTTGATGCTCAGTTGACATCGACCTTCGGGGGCGAACAGACCGATCGATCGTTCAACAATGTCTTTTTCGGCGGTGGTCAGGCAGGGGTGACGACGACTCTCGCCGATTTCCAGACCGGGATCAGCAAGCAGACGGCGACCGGTACCCAATTCGGCGTGTCCAACCTAACCAATTACACACGCTCTTCGATTCCCCCCAGTGACTTCCAACGATTTTCGAGTGTCTTTGACACCCTTTTCGTCGGCGAATTGAGGCACCCCTTGCTGCAGGGGGCTGGCGTTGAGTTCAATCGGATCGCGGGTCCCAATGCGTCGGCCGGAAATTACAACGGCGTGCTCCTGGCNCGCATTAACTCGGATGTCAGCTTAGCGGATTTCGAGGCCCAGGTCCGCAACCTGCTGCGCGATGTAGAGACGACGTTCTGGGAACTCTATTTTGCGTATCGTGACTTGGATGCTAAACGAGAAGGTCAACGCCTGTCCCTCGAGGCTTGGCAGCTGGAAAGTCAACGTGTCGACGCGGGGATCCGCACTCCGGATCAGGAAGCCTTTGCGCGACAGCAGTACTACGCGAACCAGGCTTCGGTCGAAAACGCACTGAGTGGTAACCTCAATGGGACGGGTGGTGTATACGCCGTGGAACGACGCCTGCGAGGTCTACTTGGATTGTCCGCCAGTGATGGGCGGGTCATCGTACCGGCCTCGGAGCCGATCACGGTTGATACGGTCTTTGACTGGCATCATTCACTGCGAACCGCATTGACCAGACGCGTTGAGCTGCGGCGTCAGCAATGGCAGGTCAAACGCACGGATCTGGAGCTGATCGCGGCGCGTAACTTCCAGAAGATGCGAGTCGACCTCGTGGGCCAGTACCGCTATCGTGGATTTGGTGACGATCTGTTTGGCGACGATCGCGTGAGCGCTTTCAACAGCCTGGCTACAGGAGACCTGCAAGAGTGGCGCATCGGCATGGAGATCTCGACGCCGATCGGAAATCGGCTTGGTCACACCGCCGTGCGGCACGCCGAACTGAGACAGATGCGTGAGCGGGTGATTTTTGAGGAGATGGAACGTCAGGTCTCGCACGAACTCAACGCTTCATTCACCGAGCTCGATCGAGCTTATATGGTGACGCGCTCCCACTACAATCGTAGGACCGCTGCGTTGGTTCGTTTGGAGTCCGAACGCAACAAGAATGACAAGGGGACGGCAGACCTCGATCTCGTGCTCGACGCGCAGCGACAGGCGGTCGATGCGGAAAGCGGCTATTACCGAGCATTGGTGGATTACAACCTGGCGATGATGAATGTGTTCTTGACGCGTGGCACGCTGTTGGAGCATCACCGGATCAAATTGGCGGAGAGCACCTGGTCGGACGCAGCGCAGGCCAGCGCCGCGCGGCTCTCCCGCAGGTTGGTGGAGAGGCGATTGAATTTCTCCATGACGCGACCGCCGGTGCTCACGCGTGACCCCGCAGAGGACCGCCCATCGCAGCCGACAGCGCCGATCTCTCAGGATCCGTTGCCACCCGACCCGGGGGCCGGCCAACAGCCGTCGCCGACGAATGCCAATGCATTCCGTCAGCCGTCTTTCCGCTGATTCATGGGATTAGGTAGTCGTACATCGAGCGCACACCCAGTCCGGTCATCGCCACGCCAGCAAGCAGGACGCTCCACCACAGGGTTCGGCTCATTTGCAGTGGCTTTGGCAACCGGACCCGGTCGAGCCACAGCATTGCGAAGCACCACAGTCCACACGCGCTCGCGCCGCTGATGACGGTGCCAAAGGTCATCCGCTCGACGATGCTGCCGGCGATGCCTTCAGGCAGCCAGACCATAATCAGCCCGCCGAAGAAGCAATAACCGACAACCAATTTCCGCAGCTGGATCGCACGGTTGTCGGTCGCCCAGCGGGGAGCTACGGCCCTGACACTCTCAACGAACGTGTGTTGGTAGATCTCGAAGGCACCGTATAGCGTGCCGATCAGAGCGAGGAAAACTCCGAACCGGTAGACCCACTTCAACTCGACGTGAAGTTCCGTCAAGAATCGCTCTTGGGCTGTCAGCAGGTCATTATTCGCCGGGACGAAGACCGGAACGTGGTCGTGCAGTACTAGTTTGCCGAGAATGGCGAACAGCAGCGTGACGAGGATCACGAAGACGAAAGAGATCGTCGTGTCCCATAGCGGCGCGCGGCTCCAAGCGCGGGCGCGGGCGAGTGACTCGACATCTGCGTCGATTGCAGCGCTCAACTCATCTCGCGTGGCCACTTTTCGACCGGCCAGGCCCCAACGCTTTTCACGCAACATCCCAACGTAGCCAATGTAGTCATACGCTCCACCGCCGACCGCTGAGAGGTACAACGCCACCTCCAGCCAAGGACTGCGATTTTGGAATTCCTTGGCGTACTCCGGGCGTTGCAGGAACTCGGGGAAGTCACCCACGTGCGGTACAAACAGGCCTCCCAGCAAGTCACGCAAGTCGGGCCCGAGCACCGCGACAGCCGCGACGATGCAGGTGACCATCACGCCGAGCACAATCAGCGAGACGCGCTCCAGCAAGTCGTAGCTCGAAACAACTGCCAGTGTCACGCAGACGCATAGCACGATCGAACTCCAGGTGTTAATCCAGAATTCCAGTGGGTTCCATGCTCCAATCGCGGACTCGCGCTCCGAAACGCCACTCAGACGGTGGATGAAGCCGCCGAGAATCTCCGGGATGGCGGAAAAAGCGACCGGCATTAGCAGCACCGCTGGGACCGCGATCAGCAAGGGGAACCACAGCGGCGGACCGGGCATCTTGGTCCAGCCGACGATCGGGTGCTCACCGCAGAGGGTGATGTGCCGTGATGCGGAGTAGACCTGGATTCCCTTGAACACGCCGGCGTACAGAAAGCACCACAGCATTCCGAATCCGAAAATCGCACCACTACGTGACGCCCATACGAGTTCACCGCTGCCGATGGTCACCGACGCGATGATCACCCCCGGGCCGGCAAATGTCAGCAACGACGCCAGGCGGAGCTGGCGCAACTCAGCTGGAGGTTCGGGGTACAGTCGGTTGTCGGTTTCCACATTCACCCGCGATGGCCGAGTGTTGCACTGCCGCGGCGCTCAACCCAATCCGTACAGTCGGACGGCGTTGTCGTGAAGCAACTGCCGTTGTTCCTTCTGGGCGCGCTGTGAGATCACTTCCTTCAGAGCGCTCACCCAGTTGGCATACGGTGACCCCAATAGGCAGACCGGCCAATCACCGCCGAAGACCACTCTCTCGGGACCGAATTGTAGTAGGCAGAAGTCGATGATCGGCGCCAAATGTTCGGCACTCCATCCTTTGGGTGCCCGGGCGACAATTCCGGAGATCTTACAGATTGTGTTGGGTAATCCGGCGAGCGCGTCCATATCTCGTTTCCATTGGTCCGGCTGATGCCAGGGCTTCTCATCCGTCCCATCGCGTAGAAACGCCTTGGGGTCGGCATTTCCACAATGGTCGATGATGAACCGCGTATCGGGACACTGTGCTGCCAGTTTCTTGCCGTCAGACAACTCGGTGGGCCGCATACAGAGATCAAAACTTTTTCCGAGTTTGCCCAGCAGCTGCATGGACCGCACGAATGTTGGTTCCAGACATAGACCCCGCGCTGCGGAGTCCACATGCAGGACTTGACGGATGCCTTTGATCTCAGAAACGTCTTTGAAACGCTGAATATAGGATTCGAACTGGGGAGAATTCGGGCGGCCCGAGATCACCGCCGCCGAGGTGGGATGTTTCTCGCTGCGTGAGAGGGCGATGACGTGCTCGGCTTCTTGGAGCTGCTGTCGCGGAGCCACATCGATTTCCATGTAGACTGCTTGGGTGAGGTTGACGCCTGCGGTCGCAGCCAGATAGTCCTTGGTGACATAGCTTTTGGCGAGAATTGGAGGGGCGTCCTTGAGCCAGGGAGGTTGGAAACGATCCAGATCCCAGAGATGTTGATGCGTGTCTACGATCGGGAGCAACGCCGGGGGTTCCTTTGATTGCGAGGAAGCAAGAGGAAGGGATCCGGCAACGAGGAAGCTGCCGGTGGCATTGAAGAACTGGCGGCGATTGGTGCGCATGTGGAATCTCCAGCGTCATCCGAAATGATCGAATCCAGATCCTACCTCAATCCTCCGAGGCAAGCCAGCGATGGGGCATCGGGGGTCGGAGCGATGACGACCGTCGCGCAGTGGCTTCGGCGGCACCTCAGCAGGTCGTACCTGATCGGGTCCGATTTCGCGAATGGCAGCAAACTTGATGCGCCGCTTGCCGATTCACGTCGCGCGGCGAGAGGTGCTCGCGGCCGCTCGACTCCAATGACATCGCAATCTGGCGAGTCACCGGTTATTGGGATTTGCGGGCTTGTCGCAATCCGTGCACTTTGCGGGAGTAATAGGCCGGGTTACTCCAAAACTGCTTGAGAGATGTCTCCTCGGCAAACAGGTAGATCTCCTGGCCCCACCAAGCGCCGTGCTTGCGATGGCCCGCAGCGAGTTGCCCATTGTGGAAGAAGCGGACTACATCAAACCCCGACAACATGGGAGAGAATTGATCTGGCGCCGACCAAAACCGCTTCATGGCATCTTCGCTGGAAAACAAATAGAGACGCTCCCGATGGATGATGCCCCAACTCGGATTGCCGGGTTTCCAGGCTTGGGTTTGGGAGAGCGCGACGGGACAGAATCCATCGAGTCCGAGAGTCGGTGTGCGGACTTGGGTTTGACCCGCATGTGAATCAACTGGAGTAGCAGTGCGGGGCTGCGAAGGGGTGCGTCCCGTATGGAACGAAGTGGCTACCGTGCTGCCCAGCTGTTGTGGGTCCCTTTTCCAGGGCGCGGCGCGTGGGTCATTCGATTGACTCGTGGCAACCCGACGAGTTCCAACGAATGCTTGTGGATCTTTCGGAAGCCCGGAGGCAGACGCAGCCAGCGACGTTTGTGTTCCGCGTGTGGTGTGAGTCGAATCAGATGCAGGGGCGGTCGTCGAGTAGAGCGGGTTGGATGTAAATTGCGGACCACGGGCTGTGTTCGACAGCGGGCGTGTTTTGTCAAATTCAGTACGGGTTTGGTACGTCAGGGCGGATTCGGGAGACACGCGTCGAGGGGTTTCGATTGCATGGTTTCCAGAAGTAGGCAGATAGCGATTCAATGCGGCTACCTGGTCGAGTTGTGAGACAAATCGATTCGCATCTTGCTGACTGACACCGTGGTAGACCTCACGACCGTCGGCGGCGAGGATCACATCGGTTGGCCAAGCACGGACCTTCAATTGATTGACCAAATCTTGGTTTTGTTCGACCTGGATNTTGACGGGCACATAGTTAGCTTGAATGGCGCGCGCCACCGCCGGTTTGGAGAACACATTCCGTTCTACCGCGAGGCAATGATTGCAACGATCGGACCAGAAATGAACCAGTATCAAGCGCTTCGTTTGAGATGCTCGCTGCTGGGCTTGCTTGATATCACCCAGCCAGCTGATTTGGGCGGCCAGCGGACAGACCAGGAACACGCTATTTGCCAACAAGCTGACCAGCACGAGCAGAGATCGTCGGTTTCGTATCATGGCGTTGGCAGTCGATAGGGTTGTAACGATTAGGCAGTCTATGCACATGCATCGGTTCCAAGTCGGCCGTCGGAGTAGTCTAAATCACACGGAAAATGCGGTTTTCCAGCACTCGTTGACACGAAATCGTGGGTGGCCGTTGTGGCCGTTTTGCGAGTCCAATATTCTGCCGTTAGCTCGAACGACGTTCGGCGCCCCAATTTTGGGCTCCGGTCGGTCGCCGGTCCGGTTGTAGGTGCGGCCGAAACAGGAATCGAATGGCCCAAATCCCGTAACTTCTAGGGCAATTAACAGCTTGACACGGCCGCCGACATTAGTATGATGCCGATAGTCGATGGAACTCTGTCGAACGCGATGGAACTCTGTCTGGCATGTAAGTGATTCTGGCCCGGCTACCTTGATTATGGGTTTTCCCGACTGTTCCTGTGGGAGCAGATTGTAGCTTCGCGGCTGGGGTTCGCTTCTCTGTTCGAATTCTTGCGATTGGTTGCTCGAATCGCTGCTGCTTTGCCCAGCCATATTCAACAACGCGGGTGAGCGTTGACTCGCCGGTACCGTTGAGCGAGGCGATCGAAACAGCAGTTTGCAGGGAACCCGGTGGCACGATGGGTGCCGTATATCCCGTTGATTGAAAAGAAAATCCTCGCTTGGTGAGTGGTTCTGACTCCCGCTGTGTCTGTTTCGCGGTTGTCCCGTTGCCACGTCGATGCACAGTGCGATTTCGTTAAAGCCGTTTCCAGGGGACACGGACTTTCACCCGCGAGCGATCGATTATCGCGCGGGAATACGGATAATTCAGATGTCTTTAACCGTTTGGCTTCAGTGAAGTATCTGGCTTTGGGACCGGAGCGTTCGTTTCCAACGCCAGATGACCCAATGCCCAGATGATTAGGGCGCGATTGCAAGGTTGAGGTATGGGGAAAAAAAGACCACGGACCAGATCAGGTGGCTCAGGTGGCAGGTCAGGGAATAATGGTCGCTATCGCCGTCGGCGAAGACCCAACTATTCGAACCGCCGCACGCAGGGAAATGAAACCCAATCGGCCGATGGCGGTGACGCAACGAACTGCCCGGGCTACGGGTTGTTGGAACTCCATCCTAACGGCTATGGGTTTCTTCGCAGTCCACAGAATAACTACTCTCGAGAACGCACCGACCCGTTCGTGCCGGGNACGATGATCGATCGATTTGGCTTGCGCCCGGGCATTATGATACGTGGGATCCTGCAGCAAGCACGCAAACAGCAAGGACCGCGGTTGCGGGAGATTGTCGATGTCGAAGGTGGCCCGCCCGACGAATATCTTTCCGCCAAGACCTTTGAAGACTTAACGGCAATCAATCCGGAGAATTGGTTGCGACTGGAAACAGGTCCTGAGCCCTTGACGACGCGTGTCATGGATTTGGTGACGCCGCTTGGAAAAGGGCAGCGTGCGTTGATCGTCGCGCCACCACGCACTGGCAAGACGATCATGCTGCAACATATCAGCCAGGGAATTGCCGCTAACTACCCTGAACTGACGCTGATCGTGTTGTTGATCGACGAGCGTCCTGAAGAAGTCACCGATATGCGGCGGAATGTCAATGGAGAAGTTGTGGCGAGTAGTTTGGACCAAGATGTCGAAAGTCACGTTCGCCTATCCCAGTTAATCGTGGAACGCTGCAAACGTCTTGCNGAAATGGGCAAAGATGTATTCCTGTTGATGGATTCGATTACCAGGTTGGCCCGCGCTTTCAACAAGTGGGTAGGAAATACGGGGCGGACGATGTCCGGTGGAGTCGACATCAAGGCGATGGATATTCCTAAGAAATTGTTTGCCACGGCACGGGCATTTGAAGAGGGCGGGTCGTTGACCGTTGTCGGTACTGCGCTTATCGATACGGGAAGCCGTATGGACGAATTAATTTTTCAGGAGTTCAAAGGAACCGGCAACATGGAGCTGGTGCTTGATCAGAAGTTGGCCGATCGGCGAGTCTGGCCGTCCATCGATATTTCACAGTCCGGAACGCGCCGTGAGGAGTTGTTACACGATCCAGACACCCTGCGCGCCGTGACGGCTTTGAGACGTACTCTGACTTCGATGCATCATGTTGACGCGATGGAGCAGTTGACGCGTCAATTGGAGCGGTTCAAAACGAACGAGGAGTTCGTCCAGTTGATCGGGGCGGCCAGCGTCGACATCGGTTGAAATGCTCCACGATGCCAAGGGATTGGATGGCCCATCTTGCGTTCGCGAATCACCGGATGTGATTTCCCCGAGGGGGCGCTCTTTGTATCGTTGTGCTGGCGAAGTGCTGCGCACTTGTGGAGCGAAGACATCTTGAATGACATCGGCGAAGTTGTACCATTCCCCTAGGTTTGTGACTGCTTCGATTTAGTGTGGGTACGGTGATGGGGCGAAATTTGAAAGCGCGAAAGCGAGCCAATGGTAAGCTGGTTCGCAAGAGCGAACCCGACGAGCTAAGTTGGTGCAAGCTCTCCGATGCGGAGTTGCTAGGTTTTCGTATTTGCGATCTCAAGGTGCGGATCGGGGGTACTCGTCTAGAACAGAATGTCGAAAAGTTGTATCTGGAACTAAGCTCGCGGGGACTGCGTTTCCGGCCGCATTGCTGGCTGTCCGAAGACTGGTTCTCACCCGAGGGTGTGCCTGGCATTGCCATTCCGTTTTATCTGGCGCATCCGCGACTCGCACGTTTAGAGCGAAACCAGATGTTGGATGTGGAGGGTGGTACCCAGCACTGGTGCATGCGCATTCTTCGTCACGAGGCTGGGCATGCCATCGACACGGCGTATGGTTTGCACCGCCGTCGTGGCTGGCAGCGGTTGTTTGGAAGAGCATCGCAGGAGTATCCGGATTTCTATCAGCCTAAACCTTACAGCCGAAGCTACGTACAGCATCTTGAAGCCTGGTACGCCCAGGCCCACCCAACAGAGGACTTTGCGGAGACATTTGCTGTTTGGCTCAAGCCACGGTCTGGTTGGCGCACCCAATACGCCGGCTGGCCCGTAATCAAGAAGCTGCGGTACGTCGAATCTACGCTACAGGAGATCAGTTCCCAAAAACCGAAAGTGCGTTCCCGAGAACATACCGACTCGGTTCGTCGGATTCGCAAAACCCTCGGTGAGTATTACGAAGAAAAACGGTTTCGTTACGGTGTCGAACAGGATAGCTACTACGATCGAGATTTATTGCGGTTATTCTCCAACGCCCCAGAACACGCGAACAAGTTATCCGCGGCTTCATTCCTGCGGCGCCACCGACGCGAACTTCGCCAAATTGTTGCACACTGGACAGGTCAGTATCGGTACACGGTCGACCAGGTACTGAGCGAGATGATTGACCGTTGTTGCGAGTTGAATTTGCGTGTCGCATCGCCACCGGAACGAGCCGAGCGCGATGCGCAAGCGATGTTGACAGTTCAAACGATGAACATCCTGCACCATGGTCACCACAAGATGGCGATGTAGTCGTCCGTACGAGTACAGCGGACGCGAAGCGAGTTGTCCGGCACTCGGGTCGCGGGTGCTTTTCGATTCTCCCACAAGCCGCATCAGCCGGTTTCCATAAGCGCCCTCGGGGGTGTTTAAGGAAATCGATCGTGTTGCCAAGAGCGAAATGAAAAAGCTTCGCGTATTGGTGCTCATGGACCGTGACCTGGTTCCTCCACCTAGCATGGAGGGTTTTAGTGATGAAGAGATCAGCGAGTGGAAGACGGAGTTCGATGTACTTTCTTCACTGAAGGAAATGGGACACCAGGTGGTACCGCTGGGTGTCGCCGATGACCCGGGGGTGATCCGGAAGACACTCCTCGATTTACGTCCGCACGTGGCATTCAACCTGTTGGAGGAATTTCATGGTGTGGCGATTTACGATCAACATGTCGTCGCCTACCTGGAGTTGATGAAACAACCCTACACAGGTTGCAACCCGCGTGGCTTAATGCTGGCTCACGACAAAGGTCTGAGCAAGAAAATCCTCTCGTACCACCGTATCGCGACACCCAAGTTCGCCCTTTTTCCAAAAGGGAAAGTAGTCAAGCCGCTTCGACGGTACGCGTACCCACTGCTCGTCAAGTCGGTCATCGAAGATGCCTCACTTGGAATCAGTCGGGATTCCCTCGTTGTCAGTGGGGATGAACTCAAACGACGGGTTGGCTATGTGCATGAAGAACTTGGGACCGATGCACTGGTCGAGGAGTATATTGAAGGCCGTGAACTCTACGTGGGTGTGATGGGGAACCAACGGTTGCAGACATTTCCAGTCTGGGAAATGCTGTTCCAAAAGCTTCCGCCCGGCGTTCCGAATATCGCCACGCGACGCGTGAAATGGGATGCCGAGTATCAGAAAGAGCTCGGGATCGTCACCGAGGCAGCCGACAATTTGCCCGCCGGTGCTGACGAGCGAATCTCGAAGCTGTGCAAACGCGTGTATCGTGTCTTGTGCCTGAGTGGGTACGCCCGCATGGACTTACGGATGACCGACGATGGACGGGTTTACGTGCTGGAAGCGAACCCGAACCCGAACCTATCGTTTGGTGAGGACTTTGCCGAGTCGGCCGAACGGGTGGGAATCTCGTACGATAAACTGATCCAGCGGATCCTCAATTTGGGCACGCGATATCAGCCGGAATGGCATTAGGCGCGAACCCAGTTTGCGCGGGTCGTCGGTCGTTGAACTCAGNGCTCGGCGGGAGCGACACGGGTGATCTGGGACCAAGTTTCTGCGGGGATCTCGATGCCCTGTTCGAGCCGTTTTTGGCGTTCGCGGAACTCGAATTCACCCGGTACGAGCACCTCGTGGAATCCGTCAGCCGGTTGGCATGACTTGAGATGGCCAACGAGCGCCTCGAGTTCGCCAAAGAAATGACCGGTTGTCTGAAAATAGGAGACGTTGATCGCGATCACCAGCAATCCACTGTGCCCGGATCCCTGGTCGTCGCTCGTTTCCGCGCGACTGCAGCCGGCGCCAGACAACGCGCCAGCCAGGACATCGATCATCACAGCCAGCCCGAACCCCTTATGCCCCGCTGACCCACCCAAAGGCAGCAGCGCAGCGGGCGGTTCGCCATACAGGGCGCCTGGATCCGTCGTGCTGTGCCCGTCGGCGTCGACCAGCCAGCCCTCAGGAACGCGCTCACCTCGTTGAAAGTAATTGCGTATCTTTCCCTCAGGGGCGACACAGGAACTCATATCGAGCAACAACGGGAAGTCACCGGAAGAGGGTGCCGCAATGACGATGGGATTTGTGCTGAGCCTTCTTTGGCGACCTCCAAATGGTGCGACCCACTGTCCGCGACCCCCCCCGTTGACCATCACCAGGCTGACCATGTTGTCTGCGGCCAGCATTTCTCCGTAAGTTCCCAGGCGACCCGTATGGTTCGACCTCCGTACGCTGATCGCCGCGAGTCCGTGGTCGCGCGCCTTGTCACGCGCCAGCCGGACTGCATCGTGTCCGGCGACCTGGCCAAAGACCGCCTNGGCGTCGAGNACTGCGGTGGTGTCGGTCTGACTACAGACCGTGTGTGTGGCACCGGGGCGAATCAGGCCTGCGGCGATATCTTCTACATATTGCGGAAGGCGAATGACACCGTGTGAGTCATGTCCGGCCAGGTTGGCGTCCACCAAATGTTGTCCGACAATCTCGCATTCGCGAGCGGTGGATCCGTGGTGCCGGAGAATGGTTTCTGCGATCTTGAGGAGCTGCAGATCGGTAAGATGTGGCATTGTGTTCCTTCGTGTGATAGGTCTTTCCAATTCAGGTGACGTTGAGGCTGATCACCGCGCGTCGTTGCACCAATGGACTCGCGTGCATCGGATTCATGGGAAACCACCGGCTATCGAGCACGAACGCCGCGAGACAAAGTGGTTCGTCTCTCGATCATCGACGTACACACTCGGTGAATCTTCTGCCGGATGACGAAACGCCGTACTTCCGAGGCAAACGCCCTTGCGGACGGGCGGATCAGTCTGCTGAGTAACGCCGTACCCACTTCCAGAATTCCCGTGGATCCTGCCGACGGATTTGGTAAGCGTCCAGATACTCTCGATGCATTTGGCTGTCTGGAAACGTTTCGTTAGCCGGNTAGGGATAGGATGACATGCCCTGAAACGGAAGTGGTTCTGACGATTGCCCGAGAATGGTGTTCAAGTCACCGTCCTTGTCCCAACCCGTGTTGTAGAGTACGAAGTCGCGTTTCCAGCCTTCGGGAGGTGGCTTGTCGGTCCCCGAGAATTGGAGCGTGATTTCATCGCCGCTACCAATGATTGCCAGGCGATCGTCGGTGGCGAGTAACAGCTCGCGCACGTCGCCATAACGCGTGAAGCGGCCCTGGAGTGGAGCCCATTTGGGAATTCGAGTGACAGATCCGTAATCGTAGTTTTCTGGACCATTTCCAGCATGTGGAATGCGGCGCGAAAAGCCACGAAAGTGAAGGTTGGCCACCTGCAATTCCAATCGTCGCTGTTGAAACGGCACGGGATCCTCGTCGACCGTAAAAAAGACCTCGTCCCAGCAAATTTCCTGGCTGGTCACAATCCGTAGGCGGTAGTCGTCGGACAGAAATGCCGTCGAGAGATCGATAGCGATCGTCTTCGTTTTCCCTCCCGGGAACCCCATAAAGGGAATCGTCTCGCACCAATTTCCTGTGGCGTCGGGAACCCATACCGCGGGTGGGCGTGGAGCGGCAAGTCTCGGATCCTGTGAGATTCCGACATTGCTCGAGATATCGGTGGGGTTGATCCAACCGGTCAAGAACAGCGTGATCTTGGCTGGCGATTGCAGCTCGCCGAGATCGAGTTGCAAGTAGTGTTCGGTAACGAGTCCCTTTCGGAACCGACCATCAAACCCCCTCAAGAACTGTCCGTCTCGCTTCTCAATGATCGCCTTGACATTCCGGCCCCGTGAGTCGACGGCAACGCTCGGAGTCCGCCGTTGACGGACGGTGTGTATCTTGGGTGTCGCGATCGATGCTGGACCGACTTTCTCGTTAGTGTAAATCTCGGTATCAACGGGGTGGTCGATTGCGATCAAGCGCACTTCATCAAAATAGGCGGTTTCCCAGAGTTCTTCGGTGAGTTGTATCCAATACGATCCGTCTCGGAGCTTGAGTTGTTCACCTTCGATGAGCAAGTATTCCCAGGGGCGTGCGGCGGCGATCGAGCCTTCCGCGGTTTGTAGACCGAGGGGGGCTGCCCACAGCAAATCGGTGAGAAACACAAATTCGGAGCCATTCCAGGTGTAGGCGTAAGGGCAGGACGTTTTCTGCACCATTTTTTCGTGGATCAGCTGATTGGCTTGAACACCCACGCGATTTTGGGGAACGCCGGTGGTGGAAAGGGCGCGGATCACGTCGGCCGTGGCCTGCTTACCGAGCCCAAAGTGGGTCGTGCGACGCGAAACGACTTGGGCTTGATACCGTCCCCCGGACTTGATCTCGAGTAGCGTTCCGTAGCCGTAGTGGTTCATCCGGCCGATGTCCATAATCCCGCGCATATTGATCGCGACCCAGTGATTTTGGTGCCCTACCTCATTCTGCAACAGTACCACTGAGTTTGCCGTCAAGATGGCCAGATCGAGGTCGCCGTCGTTGTCCAGATCCGCGCTGTCACAACTGAGGACCGGCTGGCGGACCAGCTCTTGCACGCCATCCATCAGTGGTAGCAGGCTACCGTCCGCCTGTCCGCGCATGATTGCTAGACCGTCGGATTTCCAGAACAGAAGATCCACTACCCCATCGTTGTCAAAGTCGGAGACCAGGTTGCCCACGCACGGGTCAGACGTTAACACTTCAGACGATTTGTGACGGACGCCACCGACGGTCGACGTTCGTAGGATTTGCGCCCCCTCGGGTCCACTTGCAATCAGATCCCAGGAGGCATTGCCGTCGCTTTCTAGCAGCGACAGTNTCTGTGCGGACTGGATTTTCTCGAACGACTGATCGAATGGTCGCCAAANAAATCGACCGTGGAGAATATTCTCCAAATAGCCGGAAGCTTGGAGCTGGCTACCGCCTAGGATGACATCCAGATCCATATCGCGGTCCCAGTCCACCACAACCATGGTCTCAACAATCTGACTGCTTTCGGGCAGGCGGGAAAACTCGGTCAAGTTCTCGAACGCGACAATCTCACCGTGATTTGACCATACAGAAATTCCAGCTTGTGAAGAGACAATCAAATCGAGATCTCCGTCGTGCTCGATGTCAATCGCGGCTACCGCCCGTACCTGACGTAGCCCACGAAAATCTTCGCTCTGCGCGACTTCGACCAGGATCTGAGACGCATCGTTCTGATCGAGATTGTTGCGAAGGATCGTCACACCGTCGTCGCCGTAAACGACGAATCCCATATAGTGACTGTGGCGGCTGTCCGGGATGCCGGGCCGCTCCGGTGCTGTTGGGGATCCCGCTTTGTCGGCCAGAAATAGATCGGCTTCGAAGAATCCTCGCATGCCAGGGCGAACCGCGGTACGACCGACCAATTCCCACGATTGACTGTCGGCGGGCCGCGCGAAGACGTCGAGTGTCTGTTCTCTTAGAACTGCCAAATCAGACCGATCATCGAGGTCGAAATCGACCAGCCGCAGTTGCCGACCATTCATCACCGATGGCAGACCCCGGTTTCCGGTTTGCGGCACAAAGCGAATGCCAACGGGAGTGCTCTCTTCGACCGGAAGTCGGGGGTTGGTCTGATAAAACGACTCGCTGAAATCAAAAACGACAAACTCCAACGGATCGGGAGTACAGCGTCTNAAGTCTGCGCCGTTGTATTCGGCTTTGTTAATCCGATTGGTAAAGGGGAACGTCAGGCTGCTGACCGTTTTCCAATCCTGGTTCTCTGCTGCGGTGAGAATCGCGTCGAGCATCTTGATGGGATCGAATGTCAAACGCGGTCCTTGAGCGCGCTGCAAGGGTTTGCAAGCGGTTTTGGCGTGCTCTACGGTTGCTGCGATCTGCGGGTCCTTGGTTTGACTTTGGTCCAACAATTGGTAACGCAGCAGGATCAAGTTGTCCGGTTGTGCTGCGAATGCCTCACGCAGTGCACTCCGCATTTGCGAGAGGATCTCCGCGTCCTGCACCGAGCGCAGAGCATGTTCATAGGGGTTAAACAGTGCGTAACGGATCCCGACATGCTGCTTGCTGGAGTCTAAGGCGACGGCTTTGCAGAGCAACTTATAGGCCTGTTGCGCGGCCGGGTCGGTTTCGAAATCAGGGGTAATACTCTGTTGCAACGCCAGTTGTGCGGCCAGAAAATATGCCGTAGGAGATTGAGGTTCTCGCTCCAACAGTTGTTGCAATGCGGCATCGGCTCTGCGAACCGCCTCGGAAATCGTGGCCTCGCGTGTTTCGGACGGCTCATTTTTTACTTTGTCGCGTACCTGGGCGATGTGCTTCAACCGGCAAATTGCTAGGTTCCACCAACCCATTGGTTCATCGGGAACCAGGTTTGCGATTTTCAGGAACGCTTTCTCCGCGCGTTCGAATTCGTCATTTTCCAGATGCGCGATGCCCACATTACGAAGTTCGAGAAGTTCCCGGATTACGCTTGGCGAGAGCCTTTTCGTGGAGACCGTGTTAGGAGGCCGCAAGAGCAGGTACGCGAGCATGCCGCCACAGACAACCGCCGCGACAAAACCGATGTGGCGGGATGTTAGGAAACCGTTGCGGGAAGTTCGGTGCGGAGTGAGCATGATGCCTCTGACGGACAGGTGTTTCTCGACCCTGGTGTGCGGAGATCTAACGCCGCAGCCGTTCGTAGAGCAAGAGACCGACTAGCGTTTTGGCGTCTTGAATTGTCCCATCGTGGACCATTTCCATCGCAGCGGGCCACGATACGATGTGGTTTTCGATCTGTTCGCCCGGTTCTCGCCGAGCGGGTCCCGCCGTCAACTCGGTGGCGACGAACAGGTGCATCTGTTCGTCGAGGATGCCCGGCGACAGATAAAAGGAGTGCAGAGATTGCAGCTGAGTTGTCCGAAAGCCGGTTTCTTCCTCCAGCTCGCGGATCGCAGTCTGCTCGGGGTTTTCNCCCGGTTCGAGTGTGCCGGCGGGCAGTTCGATCAGCGTTTTTTCGACCGCCAGGCGGTAGTTTCGGATGAGACAGACGTGTGAGTTGTCGACCATCGGAACGATGGTGACCGCTCCGGGGTGGCAGATCACCTCGCGTGTTTTCAAACTCCCGTCGTTCAATCGGTGCTTGCGCCGCACGACGTGAAAGAGCCGGGTTTCCAGGAGCCGAGCTGAATCCCCATCCATGGCGANGACTTTCTCTGAAGGTTGACGTCGATTGAGCAACCGGCGTGATCGTTGATAAAATAACCGGATTGGCGTTTTACTCCAAGGCTTTCACGGGGCCCGTCCTGTTTTCCGCTATCGCGGTTTCGTATAGGTCTACGAATCGGCTACGCATCGAAAACGGGATTGTTGCGATCGGGGAGCCAGAGCGATGGTGGATTGATCGTGCCGTTTACACCGCACTCGGTTCANGNGGAGTGATCTGCGATGCGCGACTCNTGATTTGTCGAGCGGTTTGGCCAGCGTCTTTGACCGTCGTAGCGTGTTGAGTTTGAGTGCCCCGTGGCGCGTCCAGAAAACGCGAACCACGATAGTCGACGCGAGGAGCCGTTGCCAGCCGAATCGGTTCCTCGTCCACCCGGTACCATGACCTTTAGTTGATGTGGCAAATGTCAGGAGTTGAACACACAAGCGAGGGGCGTTCACGGTCAACTGGGCGGTCGGCGGCGCGACGTTCGCTGAGTGTTTCATTTGGCCGATGGGCTGGAATTGACATTCGACTGCACTTGCTTTTTGGTCTGTTTGCCGCCGGCACGCTGATCTTTGCGTGGCGCGAATCTCAACTCGATGCGACCGGTGGGATCGTCCGCCTTGCGTTGACGTGTCTAGCGGTGCTGTTGGGGAGTGTTGGATTGCATGAGTGGTCACATGCGCGGGTGGCGATTCGATTCGGCGGTTTTGTTGATCGCATCGAGTTGGTTCCGTGGGGTGGTTGGTCAGACATCATCCTTCCGCCCCACGCGCCGCGGTCTGAAGTGCTTGTCTATATCGCCGGGCCGGTTGCCAACGGTGTTGTCTGTCTGATCTGCATCGTCGTAATTGGAATCTGGGACTCTCTGTCGACTGTGCCCGAGTTGTTTCACCCGCTTGCTCCCCGTTCTATCTTTGAAGGTGGAGACGGTTTGTCACAGGTCGGATGGATATTCGGCGTCAAGCTTTCGTTTTGGATCAACTGGCTGCTACTGGTAGTCAATCTCATTCCCGCGTTCCCTTTCGACGGGGAACACATGACTCGCGCGCTGTTGATGATCTATCGTCCCGCCATGAGTCGCCGCCAGGTACGCATGGCAATGACCTGGGTGACGCGGTTGGCCGCTCTCTTGCTGTGCGTCGCCGCCTACTGCGTTCAACAGTATGGGAGCGCCACTCAGATGACGTGGCTCGCACTGTTGTTGCTCGGCGTCTTGTTATTGTTTCGCGATCGTCAACGCGACGGTCCGTTCATTGTCAGCGGATATGCGAAGAGTGATGGGGTCTCCGAACTTCCTCCACGGGGCGCCCAGCCCGTTGTATCCGGGGAATCGAATGCCTCCGCCGGTCTGGAGGCGTATCGCTGGGACAGCGAGCGACCGCAGCGGTCTGAGCGGGACGATGAACGCGGCGACGAGTGGGACGATGAACGCGACGACGAGGGAGATGATGAGCGACGGCTCGACGAAATCTTGGAGCGCTTGCACAAGAGCGGCAGAGAGAGTCTCTCGGCAAGAGACCAGGCGTGTCTCGACCGCGTTAGCCGAAGATTACGTCGGCGGCAGGGAAGGTGAGTTGTGTCACCCGCTTGACCATTGACCGAATTGCCTTACCGTACGTCTCGGGCCCGGTCGTCTCCGTGAGTGCTTCGCTTTGGGCGCTGTTTCTCTGAAAGGGAGTGTATTGCCGGTGACTCGACATCGTCTGTGGGTTTCGATCCTGTTATTGTTGCCGCGCTTCATCAAGCGCCATCTTGGAACCACGCTGGTTGTCGTGGTGTCGTCGATGCTGTCGGGTGCCGTGTTGCTCGATTGGTGGAGTGGTGTGCCCGCGGATGCGGTCGCCTCATACGTCGGTCGTGATAGTTGCCTCTCGTGTCACCCGACGCAAGCCGAACGCTACAGTGGCTCACACCATGACATGGCAATGGACCTGGCCCGTCCCGATACCGTGTTGGGAGATTTTGATGGCGCCGAGATCACCCACTTGGGTCTGACATCGCGCATGTTTCGGCGCGAGGGTGGATTCTACGTCCGGACCGAGGGTCCAGACGGAAAACAGGCCGATTTTCGTGTCAAGTATGTATTGGGTGTCGAGCCGCTACAGCAGTACATGGTTGAATTCGACCGGTCCGAAGGTATGCGGGCAGACGAAGTCGCACGGCTTCAGGTGCTGCGATTGTGCTGGGATACCATCCAGCGCCGTTGGTTCTATCTTCCACCGCCGGATGTCGAAGACGAGAAGTTGAGTCCCGATGACGCGCTCCATTGGACCGGGATCACAATGCGTTGGAATACGAGTTGTGCCGATTGCCACTCGACGGACCTGCAGAAGAACTTCGATGTCGGGACAGCCAAGTACCGCACGACCTTTTCAGAAATTGACGTCAGCTGCGAGGCTTGTCATGGCCCTGGGAGTCTTCACATCGAGCTGGCGTCCGCAAGGTCTTTGTTCTGGGACCGCAAGCGTGGTTATGCATTGGCCCCATTGAAGAGCATTCGTTCCCGAATCGAGATTGATACGTGCGCCCGATGTCATACGCGCCGGCACCGTGTTGTCAGTGCCGGCTTCCGGGCCGGGGCGAATTTTTATGACTACTTTAACAACGCGCCTTTGGAACCGCTTCTGTATCACGCGGACGGGCAAATTCGTGACGAGGTCTATGTGCATGGTTCCTTTCTACAGAGCAAGATGTTTGAAAAGGGCGTCCGCTGCTCGGATTGTCACGATCCTCACTCACTCAAGCTACGGTACGAGGGAAACCGGCTGTGCACTTCGTGTCACCAACACCCGCCCAGCAAGTATGACGGACCGCAGCATCACCGGCACCGGGCGGGATCACCGGCGGCGAGTTGTGTCGAATGCCATATGCCGGAGACGACCTATATGAAGGTGGATCCGCGCCGCGATCATAGCCTGCGCGCGCCGCGTCCCGATTTGAGCGTGCGTTTGGGAACACCGAATGCGTGTTCACGGTGCCACCTGAACGACGACCGACCGGGAAAACCCAAACGTGAGAACTTAGTGGACTACGGTGCGTGGGTGCGGGCCGCACAGGACGGAGATCTGGAACTCAGTGAGTACCTGCGTCGTCTCGACGTATGGTCGGCCGAGCATTTTCAGAAATGGTATGGAAATAAAAATGACCTGGATTCCCATTACGCCACCACCATCAGCCGCGCTCGCAGCGGTGACCGTGGTGTTGAGGTGGAGTTGGCGCGGTTGGCGATGAATCGCAAGATGCCGGGCATCTGGAGAGCCACGGCACTCGCCGAGTTGGGTCAGTTTGAATCCGATGCCGCGGTACGCGCATACCGAACGGGGTTACGTGATCGTGACCCGCAGGTGTTGTCGGTCGCGGCATCGATTGCGACTCAATTTGCTGGTGAGCGCCGACTAGTTGATCTGGCGCCGTTGCTACAGAATCCGCGGCGACTGGTGAGGACGGAGGCCGCGCGCGTGCTATCCGACGTTCCATCCTACCGACTCAGCGCTAAACAGAGACCCGTGCTCCAAGCCGCGCTGCAGGAGTACCGTGATGGTCTTCAGGCCGACAATGATCGCGCTGGCGCTCATCTGATGCTGGGCGTACTGCAGGAAAGCCAGCAGCAGTTTTCGGCTGCCAAGGCGGCATACGAACGCGCGCTGCGACTGGATCCCAAGGTTACAGGACCAAGGGCGCACCTCGCAGATTTGTTGGAGCGGAGCGCTGCGCAAATGCTAGCCCGTTCCGCCTCAAATCGTGGTGAGTCACCAACGGGAACTGCGGACAAGAGGGCGCAGCAACTCCAACAGCGGGTGGGAATACTTCGCCGGGAGGAGTTGAAACTGTACGCTCGCGATGCACGCTTACTACCCAATAGCGCCGCGCTACAATACCGTTGGGGGTCATCGTTATACCTCAACGGACAGATCAACGAGGCGACCGCGGCATTGGAACGCGCGGTGCAGCTCGCGCCCCGCAACCCACAATACGTGCTATTTCTGACGTTGATTTATCAGAAGCAAGAGCGATTGAGCGAAGCGCTCACGTCGGTGAATCGGTTGGTGACATTGCGACCAAACAACGCCACGTTCCTACAGCTACAGCGAGAACTGAGGCAGCAGGCTAACGCTTTGCAAACCAGTCCGTAGCGGAGACCGCGGTACCGGCTGGCGACACCCATCCGTTCTTCGTGGTGCCACGTCGCACAACTCGGTCGCACCAATCCGTGGCGTTAGCCTCCGCCCACGGGGGGAATCACCGTCAGTTGGTCACCCTCGCAGAGCGCTTTCCCATGATTGCGCATCATGCTCCCGTTGATCGTCAGGACTTGGACGTTGTCAGCGGTAATCTCCAGCGTTTCTAGAGCGGTTGCCACCGTAGCGCTCTCGGGGAGTTGCAGTTGTCCGTCGACGGGTGTTTTTTCTTTGAGCACACCCATTAGCTTGACTTGAATCTTCATCTTGGAGTCTCCCATGGCCACACGATGGCCATCGTCGAAAGCGAATCGAGTCGAGTCCAAAATCGAGCCGAATTCCCGGTTCCACTCGGCGGGTCACCTTGTTCACGACGGGCCGGCGTCGCCGGGGATGGACCCCCAGCGTTGCGTGAAAGGTCCCACTCACGTTCGCGGGGGAAAGGCGGAAACATGGTCGAATGACGACTCAACTCGATTTGGTATCGACGAAAACGGCGTGTGAGGGGTTGGCTTTGACCGTTGGGCTGCCACCACCAAAACGGTATTGGCGGGGGCGACTCGAGCGGCCTAGCAGAGTCGTGGAGACCAGCTTTTGGGGAACGCCAGCGGCGATATACGCCCGGCGGATGTCAAAGGGATTTTCTTCCAAGAACTGCTTCCATGCTCCCAGTTGAGCTTGCGTCTGTAAAATCCCCTTGACCATTCCGACATCGTTTAGCATGCCCATGTCGTTGGCTCGGCCGGTGAACAGAGCTCCGACAATCCGGTCCTCTTGCCAAATCAGTTTTCGGTACACCAAATCCGCTGGGTTGGAGATCGTCAGCACGTCGTCACTTGCATCATCCCAGCGGCCGAAACTGGCGGTTTGCAGTCCACAGCAGTCGAGGATATTCATCGATAGGCTGCCCCCATAGGAGACGTTTTCTCCCGCCATGTTGGCGCCCGCCACACGTCCATGGTCGACGGCTGTGGGTTGGATCGGGTGGACTTCCTTTTGGTCACTACCTAACACGGGGCCCTGAGCTACGTCTCCTCCAGCGTAAATGTGGGGAAAATTGGTTTGCATTTGCGCGTTGACGAGAATTCCCTGGTCGGTTTCAACTCCCGACCCTTCCAAGAAATCGAGATTTGTCTTGATTCCGATTGCGACAATCACGACGTCGGCGGAAACAGTCGTACCGTTGCTGAGCGTCACGGTCTTGGACCCGTCCGCCGCCTCAGCGATCGATTCGACCGCTGCGCCGCAATGGAGATCGATGCCCCGGGACGTCAGCCAGCTCTGTACGATTCCGGCCGCTTCGGAGTCGAGCATGCGTGGTAGCACGTGCGACTCGCGCTCGACAACCGACAATTGCCAGCCCCGTTTGTGCATCGCGTTGAGCATAATGAAGCCGATGAATCCGGCCCCGATCATCAATACACGGGGTTGTTCCACACCCTCGGTTGCGTTGAGCAGTCGTTGCGTGTGGTCCAGCGACCAGAGGTTTTGCACACCCGCAAGCTCGCTTCCGGCGACTGGAAGATCCAGAGCTGAGGAGCCCGTGGCAATCAGTAGCTTGTCAAACGACAGGCTACTTCCGTCCGTAAGCGCCACGGTTTGACCACTCGGATCGACCGCCGTGACTCGCTGTCCAATGCGGGCGTCGACATTCAGTTGGTCAAAGAAGGCAGCGTCGGCGGTATGTGTATGCTCGGGGGGAATTTGTGCCGCCAGCCAGTAGGGCAGTGCCATTCGCGAATGCGCAGGCTCGTCACTGATCAATGTGATCCCGGCCTGATTGTCAAACTCTCGGATCGTCTCCATCGCGTTGGTTGCAGCGGGACCACCTCCGATGATGACATGTTGCGTCGCCATGATTTCCTCACGAACAGTTTCCACCGAGCTGGGCTCGGCATGTAATGAGTACCGGTTTTCGCAGCACCGACTTCGAAACTTCCCTTATGCAAATGCCGCCAGCGTTACAAATCGATTCATCCATTTATTTCGCGGTAACTGATGTAGATCCGTTGGTTGGCGGTCGACCCATCGTCGCGACCGACACGAGGAAACAGTTAGCATTCGAGAGNGTTGATCGCGACCACTACCCGGGGCGCGATATACGCGCGACCAGCTTGCCGCGTTAGGAAGTTGCTGCAACGTAGTTCTTGTTTACTTTGTCGGACCAGTCCCCGAACCACTCTCCTGGTGTAGTGTCTTCCTCGTATTCAATCGCTGCGGTGGGGCAGGCCACGGCGCACGCGGGGTCTCCACCGCAGAGATTGCATTTGGCGGCCTTATCGGTCTTGGGCAAAGTAAAAACAGTTCCAAAAGGGCATGCCAGGGTGCAGAGGTGGCAACCAATACATAGCTCTTCGCTAACGAGCTTGGCACCATTCTCGTCGGTGCCGATGGCGTTTACCGGACACGCGGTCATACACCAGGCCTCATCACATTGAAGGCATGTGTAAGGCGCGTAGCTAGCCTCTTCATCGAACACATTGACCCGGATCACGCTCTTCGACGGAGCAAACGTCCCGGTTTGCACCCACGAACAGGCCAATTCACATTGCATGCACCCGGTACATTTGTCTGGGACAATCTTGAGACTCTTGGGCATTCCGATGTTCCTCTGATTCGCGACGGACTGACGGCAATGTACCAAACTCGCCAAGCGCATTCCAGTAAAGATGGGAATCACCTACCGCGCCGACCGGCCGTAACCTCCGTAACGATGAGGCGTGGGCTGTTACGCGTCGTTTGCTGAGGAGGTGTCTTGGGCGGGGCGGTATCGAATGTGGTTTCTTCTCCGCGCCGCTCGCGCGCGGTCCCAGCTGATTGGCGGGCGCCCCTGTTGGGTGCCGCGAACGCGCCGATTATTCGACCGTGCCACGCCCGCTGACACCGTTTCCTTTCTGCGCGAGTGACGAGGCGTGACGCGATTGACAGAAGCGCGGGGCGCAACACAATATGACGATCGTGTGATTTGCGGAATTTGCGGTTCTTCGAGGAGGTCTGAAATGAGACAGATCAAGTTTTTCAAGAGCGTCGAAACCGAACTTTGGACTCTAGAGGAGGAGATCAACGCCTGGGTCAAGGAGTCAGGTGCCACAATTGTCCACGTGACGGGGAATATTGCGCCCCAAACACCGTCTACCGCGACCGCGGGTTTTTCTTCTTCGGACGTGCTGGTGGTTGTNCTCTATGAACTGACCGCCTAGGCGTTTCAAGCTCGGTGGCGGCGGCAGTGCCAGCTCACGCCGGGCCCGCGGATTTTGGCGGCTATGTGGCGACTCTCTCGGTCAGCCAATTGCCCAACTGCCCGCGTTCTGTCTGCTCCCCTTGTCTCCGGCGTGACGCGACGGGATACTAACCCACTGTGTGGTCCGCGAACAACGACAAAGTCCTCCACTCTAATTACGGGGGCCTTGGTGTTCGGTTTCAATTGTGTTTCGGGTTCAATGGGAGAATCGCAAAATGGCGCGCGCAGGAGCAGTTACATTCAAAGGCAACCCGTTGACCTTGGCCGGTGAGGCCGTAGAGGCTGGACAAAAAGCACCCGATTTTACGGTTCATTATTTCGAAGACGGCCTGCACACGGTTTCACGAGATGATTTGCTTGGCAAGCCGTCGATTATCAGTGTAGTCCCGTCGCTCGATACACCCGTCTGTCAGGTACAGACAAAACGGTTCAATCAAGAACTGGCCGCGATGGGGGAGACCATCAACGCGCTGACGATTAGTCTCGACTTGCCGTTTGCGATGGGCCGTTTTTGTGGCGCCGAAGACATCCAAAATATGCGCGTCGGCAGCGATTACCAGGACCGAAATTTTGGTCAGAACTGGGGAATGCTAATTGAAGAACTCAAGCTGTTGGCGCGAGGAGTGTTTGTGCTCACCGCCGACGGCAATGTCGCCTATGCTGAAACGGTCGGTGAGGTGACCGATGAGCCAGATTACGCTGCCGCTCTGCAAGCGCTGCAAGGTCTGGGTTAGCGACGTTGCGGATCTCGGTCACGCGGTTGGGTGCGTCCGGTCAATCACGCGGTTCACGCTGCCCCGAGGCGNCCCGGGCGATTCCCGCTGCGCCAAGATAGCCCGCGTCCCCTCCCAACGCCGCAAAGTCAATGACGGTGTTGTTGCGCACAATCCCGTACGCTCGCGATTGAAACTCGCGACGAATCGTTGCCAGAAAACGGTTGCCGATATCCGTATCCGTTCCCCCGAAATCCATGGCACCACCCAGGATCACGGCTCCGGGATCGATCAAGTGAACCAGCGTGGTGATCGCTATTCCCAAGTACCGTCCGGTTTCCAGGATTATCTCGACCGAGAAGTCGTCCCCTGATTCCGCTTCCTCGGCAAGCATTCGAGTGGTCAGCGATTCGCCTTGGTCGAGACGTTTTGAGAGAGAGGTGAGCCGAACTTTGGACAGTGCTTCTTGAGTGCGGGCGACGACCGCCGGTGCGCTGGCGTACGCTTCCAACTCTCCCCGGCCACCTCCCCAGACGCAGAGTCGCNCATCGGCGCGCGAATCGACAATCATGTGTCCGCATTCGGACCCGAAGCTGTTGATTCCGTCGATTCCCTGGCCATCGACAATGATGCCACCCCCCACACCGGTCCCGAGTGTCAACATGACGAGGCTGCTGTGATCGCGGCCTCGACCGATCCAGAATTCTCCGAACGCCGCGGCATTGGCATCGTTGGCGAACAGCACTGGTTTTCCACACGCAGCGCTCAGAGCATCGCGAATGGGGAAGTCTCGCCAGTGCGGCATGTTTGGCGGTTCGACGATCATTCCGCGGGGAATGTCCATCGATCCCGGCGTAACCAGCCCGATCGCGGCGATCGTCTCTTCAGCGAGTCCACTCTCGTCTGTCAACCGTGAGATCGCTCGGGCCATCCGGGTGACGGCGTCGTCGACCCCCTTTTCTTCTTCGGTTGCAAAACTCGTAAAGGCGGCGGTTCTCCCATGCGTGTCGACGATGCCAACTTTGATGTTAGTGCCGCCCACGTCGACACCTGCGAACAAGGGCTGTTCTGCGTCACAGGGGGCGACGGTGACACGGAGTTTCGGCATCGAATCGCAGCAGACCGAGGGAAACGTAGGATCCAGCAAACGCGGATTGAATGGGCGATGCCGATCGTAACATGTTGAGGCTATCAGGCGAATACGGGAGGCGGCGTGTCGATCGACTTGTCACTGTTCGTCGGCGATTGACCGGATCGGATATCCACTACATCGGTTGTCATCGTCCAGAACCGGATGCGATTCCGCCACCGAGGGCACGTCGTATCACTCACCGAGCCGTGGCGATGGGTGGAACGCCCAGTGATTTTCCACCGTCGATGGCGATTGCCGTACCGGTGATCATCTGACTGGATTCGCTCGCCAGATACAGCACCGTCTCGGCAATTTCCTGGGGTGAAATCATCCGTTGGGAGGCTCGCGCCAAGGGACTGGCGTCGATGAGCGCTTGTCGAAACGCTGCCGGATCTTCTGCAGCCGCAATATCGGCGTTGATCATCCCGGTATCACCGACCGGGCCAGGGCAGACGCAATTGACACGGATCTTGTCGACACTGTGGCAGAGCGCCAGACTTTTCGTAAGTGCCACCAGTGCCGCCTTGCTAATGGAGTAAACCGGGTCGTGAGCACGTGGCAGCAGGCCGGCGTTACTGGCGACGTTGACAATCGATCCGCCCTGCGGAAGCATGTGTGGGATCGCGTGCTTGCTCGTCAGAAAAGCAGCTTTCAGATTGGTATCGAGGCACAGGTCCCACTCCGCCGCGGCGACCTCGGTGATCGGCTTCACCAGTCCTACTCCCGCGTTGTTGACCAGTACATCGACATGGCCGTTGGGTCGCGCCGCGTTGGCAATTAAATCCACGACTTGTTCTTCGTACCGTACGTCGCAGCGTCTGAATTGGATTCCCAGTTCGTCAAACAGCGAGCCTGTTTCGTCTCGCATCTGAAGATCTCCGACCCACACGCGGTAACCATTTTGAGCGAGCAAGATGGCGGTCGCCTGGCCGATTCCCGACGCACCGCCGGTCACGACTGCCGATTTCGAGTTTGCACCCATATTACTTTGCTTTCGATGTGTGGGGCGAAGTCGAAACTCAGGCGTTGCCCGCGCCACGAGCCTCAACAGACCGCGCGTACCAGGGGCGGCCGCTGAAACCGCGAATATGGAGTTCAATTCAGCGTCGATTTGCGCTCGGCTATGATCTGTCCGACCGCCTGATCGAGGATGTCTCCGATCTGGTCGATCTGTGACTCGCTGACGGTCAGTGGCGGGCCGACCGCTAACCAGTGCGGGTCGAATCGGGTGAGTAACCCAAGTTCGAGGGCCCGTCGTCCGATCGCGTTTCCGAGTGGAGGATCGGCCCGTTCTCGCGTGTCGAGATCTGCCACCCATTCCACTCCCAGGAAGAGGCCCTTGCCGCGGATATCACCGACAACACCATGCGCCCGAAGCGCTTCTAACCGTTGACGCAGTCGCTGACCCATGCGGCGCGCGTTGCCACAAAGATCTCTTTCTTCCATTTCATCGATCACCGCCAGTCCGGCGGCACAGGCTACCGGGTTGCCTTCGAAGGTATGGCCTTCGACAAATCCGGGATTGACATCGGAGTCGCCCCAGAACGCGTCGGCGACGTGTTTGCGGGCGACGAGTGCCGCCAACGGCGCATAACCGCCGCTGAGCCCTTTCCCGAGACAGAGCAGGTCGGGTACCACATCAAATGTCTCGGCAGCGAACATCTCGCCTGTTCGTCCCATTCCATTAATGATCTCATCGAAGATCAACAGCACGTCGTGTCGATCGCAGATCTCACGCAGCAGCGGCAGGTATTCCTGGGGTGGGTCAATGATGCCCCCAGTGTGCCCGATTGGTTCCACCATCACGGCTGCGACCGTATCGGGATCTTCCATCTGAATGACATCTTCAATGAGACTGCCGCAAGTGATTTGACAGTCGGGATGTTCTTTCCCGAAGGGACAACGAAAACAGGTTGGAGGAAACACGTGCAGGAAACCGGGAGCCAGCGGCTCGTGAATGCTTCGTCGCGCAGTGAGTCCCGACGCGGACAACGACCCCATCGTTGATCCATGCCAAGATTGGTAGCGGGAGATGATTTTGTATTTGGTTCCCCGCCCCTGGAGACGGTGGTATTGGCGAGCCATCTTGATCGCGGCTTCGGTTGCTTCCGATCCGCCGGAGGCGAATTTTACCGCCGCGAGATCGCCCGGGGCGAGGTCGACCAACCGGTTCGCGAGTTGAACTGCCAGTGGATTGGAACCGTGCATAACGGGAGCAAACGCCAATCGGTCAAGCTGTTTACGGACCGCATCAATCACACGGCGATTGTTGTGGCCCACGTTGGCGACGTAGATGCCGGACAGCGCGTCGAGGTACTGTTTGTCGTGCACATCCCAGTAATGCACACCATCGGCGCGGGCCATCAAGATCGGGTCGCGCACAAAGTCGGTCATCTGGGCGCGAATAAAGATCTGCCGAAGGAATTGCTCTTCGGTTGTTTGGGCGTCTGCAATGCGTTTCAGGACGGAAGCCGATTCGGTAGAGGCCATAGAGTGCTTTCCGGGGACACGAGGAGAAGAATCGGAGACACCGATTGTCGAAGAAACCAATGCCGCTGGCAACAACGGGCGCCCCGGATCGGGGAGTACCGCTGGCAGGATTCTGACCGGTACTCGAGTCGCGGAAAGGTGTCACTTCGCAAGGCCAGGAGGCACCGCCCGCTGCCTGTCGTTACCGTACTCGTTGAATGACGAAGCTACTTTCCGATGAGTGCCGGGTGCGAAAGCAGTAGTCGATCGTATCGGCTAGTAATTCCCGGTCTGAATCGGTTTCGATGAACAGTCCGCAAAAGAACTCTCCGGGAGTGGGTTGGGATTCAGGGAGCAACCAGATTCCGTTGTCTCGCACCTCGTATCGACCGACCTGTTGCCAGGTGCAACGGAACTTCTTTCCCAGAATCGTGCGTTCGACACCCGTCCGTGTGATATCGAAAGTGATCGGGACCCACCGCCTCCAGGTCGATAACCCCAGGGCCGCCGTGGCCAAGAATCCCATCAACGGACTCTCCGATACCCAAGAGGCAATCGTACCGGTTACCGCGATGGTGACGGCGATCGAGGCACTCAAGACGGGGCTTTGCCGCGCCATCCAGCAAGTGACCCGCAAGGGCAGATGCGGCGACGAGCTCGTTTCCGTCTTGGGAACACCCGCACTGTTCATGTTGTCTCTTCGATTTCATCCCAGCGGCTGTTGGCGCTGATGTCCGGTTTGGGATCACTGCCCGGTGCGCAGCGGGACATCGGTCGGCGGCGCATGTCCGATGCGACTCGAATCGCGCCAGACGCCGCGAATCAAGAACATAAACGTCCCAAACAATGCCGAACCAAGCGTGATTGCAGCGGTCACGCAAACCGGAAAATGTTGGCTCATTAGTACGGCAATCGGTGGCTGTGCGCTTTTGGGGACGCGTCGTTGCACGGGTCCCTCTCCCTGTGCCTGGCGGGCCGCCTCTTGACGCCATCGATTCCACGCCGCTTGCGCTTCCGCAGTCTGAAACTGGCGGGACACGTTGTCACGCACCCAGAAGAGTGCTCCCACAATGATGGCCAGGAAGATCCCGTACGCGGTGGCCCAAAGCAGGTTGGGCAAATAGTTCTTTTTCACGGGGAGTCAATCATCCTTCATCAAGTGCGGACGTATCGAAAGGGACCATGCCACCTTACGCCAACGCGGCTCGCTGATCCAGCCGGTTTGGTTGAACCGGGCGCCTGGCGGTGTGTTGGAGTCTCGACGTCTGCCTTGGCATCTGATCCTGTGGAGGATCAGTGGAGGGTTGTCAGACGGTGTCGGTTTGCGACACCACTTTACTACGGAAGGGGCTGGCGGTTCAAAGGACCATTTGAGCGTGCCATGGCGGGTTTTCGGACGACCCCCAGACGGTCAGCCTTCTTAGGTGTTTTGATAGGCGCGAATCACGGCGCTATTGTCAGCATCCCCGTAACCTAACTCGACGGCTTTGGCAAGCAACGATCGGTGACGTTCGGACAGCGGAAGAGAGACGTGCGATTGCGATGCCAGTTGTAAGATCAGATCCACATCCTTGAGGTGCTGCGACAGGCGAGCCTGAGGTGCGAAGTCACCGCGGACCATCTTGCCGCCCTTGCTGTCCATCGCAGCGGAATAAGCAGCACCCGCTTTGAGCACTTCTAGTGCGACTGTGGAATCGAGACCACAATTTGCCGCCAAGGAGAGCCCCTCGGCGAGCACGGCACGATTGAGTCCGAGAACGAGGTTGACGATGAGCTTCATGCGAGCGCCGCTGCCAGCAGCACCAATGTGGAATATTGATTTGGCCAGGCGATCGAGCAACCAACGCGCTTGCGCAACGACATCCGGATCTCCGCCCACCATGATCGTGATGTCACCGCGGCGCGCCTGCTCGCTCGAGCCGGCGACGGTCGCATCCAGGTAGTTGACGTCCGCGCCCTGTAGCGAACGCGCCAGTTCGGTGGTGACAGCGGGATCACCTGTCGTCGTATCCACAATAGTCTGGCAACGCATTGTTCCCAACGGGAGTTTGTCCAGGACCTCGCTGACGACGGTCGAGTCCGGCAGGCTGAGCAGGATAGTCGGGCAGTCTCGGGCAACGTCCGAAGCCGATGAAGCGATGGACCCGCCCAACGTGCGCAATTGCTGATGGCGAGACTCGTCGATGTCGTATCCGAGAACCCGCAATCCCGAGGCCTGTAGACGTTCGGCGAGGGCCGTTCCCAGCAAGCCGATTCCGATCAGCCCGATCGTTGTTTCAGTCATGGTCAGCGGACTTCCCTAGCGCGGTGTAAACGTCGGGGGAAACGGAGAATCCGGCCGCTCGAACAGCGGCCAGATAGTCGTCCGGGTGATTGAGATTCGTAAGCGAGTCCAGCTGCGGATCGACGTCGCGCAGCTGTTGGGCATCGATACGCCGGGTCTTGACTTCGTCGTAAAGAAATACGGGTCTCAATCGGTCAGAATCCAATAGCCGACGAATCTCACTGATGATGCGGACGCGGTAGATCGCGGCTAGCGGATGGTGGAACGTATTTTCTACCGGAACCAGGACGTCGTTGGTTTCCAGCAGTTCAATCGATCGCCGTACAAACGCGGGAACGAGCAGCGGGACATCACAACTGGTCGCGAAGACGGCATCGACAGCTCCTTGGAGACAACTCATGCCAGCCAGCAGGCCTTGCAGTGGGCCGCGGTCTGGCTGCAGGTCGCGCGCAACAACCACCGATTCGGGGAGTTCTGGGAGCGTTTGATCTTCTGCGGCGACCACCGCAATCGGGGCGACTACTTGCGAGAGCTTGCGAACGACTCGGCATAGCATCGTCTCAGGTCCGAACGGCAAGCTGGCTTTGTCCAAGCCCATTCGTCGGCTGCGTCCGCCGCAGAGTACAACGCCTCCAATCTTGAGACTACCACTCTCGGAATTGTCCATCGGTTCCCAGCTGTAAAGGACGGGTTGCCTTGCGTTATACTCCTCAACTCTAAGGAATCTCTCATTTGGATCAACCGATGACACTTGTGCTTTCCTATCGCTCTCCCGGTCCCGTTCCCATTGAAATCGAGGGCGTGACGCCCCAGGCGTTACGCGGTGAGACGCTTGATGAAATCCGCCGTCGCCAGATCTTTCAGGGCAATCGTAAGGTCGCGTTGGGCGATTTTTTTGCCGTTTCGGGAGATTCCGCCGATGAGTCGCTGCGGTTGGAAGGCGAGTTGTCGGGAGTGCACTGGGTGGGCGCGAAGATGCAGCGTGGTCAGATCTACATCGACGGCGATGTGGGACGCCATGTGGGGAGTGAAATGACTGGGGGACGTATCGAGGTTGCCGGAAATGCTGGGGACTGGCTGGGAGGAGAAATGCACGGTGGCAGGATTCGGGTGCGCGGCCGCGCGGGCCACCTGACCGGCGCCGCTTATCGTGGCAGTGCTCGTGGCATGACCGGTGGCACAATTCTGGTAGCAGGGGATGAGGGTAATGAAATCGGCCACACGATGCGCCGGGGACTGCTAGTCGTTGGCGGAAACGTGGGAGATTTGGCGGCGTTCAATATGTTGGCCGGCACGATTCTAATCTGCGGGGAAGGGGGGATCCGGCACGCCGCGGGGATGAAACGAGGTACCCTCGCGTTCTTGGGGCAATGGGCCCCCGAGCTATTGCCCACTTTTCGGTTTGCCTGCCGCTACCAACCAACCGTGTTGACGGTGTTGTTGCGGGAACTTCGGTTACTGGGATTTCCGATTGGCGACGATCTTCTTTCGACGCAATTTGACCTCTACAACGGCGACCTGATCGAAGGGGGAAGAGGCGAGATCTTGATTCGCACAGATGACTCGTTCGTCTGATCCGTGTCTTTTTGCGTGGCTGGCACTGGCAGATTAGTTCTTGTCTGGGTGCCCAAACTGCCGGTAGCGGATGTTGCGCGGATCCATGGTGTGTCCCCAGATGACCTCATCGATGGAGAGGTCCAACGCGCCGGCGATTCGCGTCCGTTCTTTCGGAGAGGGTGTCCAACGTCCTTCGAGGATCGCCAGCACCCGTTGCACGGGGAGCTTGGCCTGTTCGGCAAAGTCCTCGATGGTCAGCTTGCGGTCGCTCAACAGTTGATCTAACGGTCTCATATCGCAGTATCGGAGAACGGTAGGGTCACGAACTGAGGCCCCGGGCGGGGTCTACAGGATTGAAAGCGGTATACCGATCGGTGTGTTCGGAAGTGACCGCGACATTTAGTTTGGCCGCTGGCGGGCGGCGGGGCAAGTCGGAATCTGCTGGCCCGTTGTTTGTTTACAGACGCCACCGCGGTCAGGGTTCCTGAAGCGGCGCCGGCGCGAATCCCATTTCTACCAGCCGCTGACGTATTTCAGGGTTTATGAGCAGATCTTGCAGTGCACGTACCGCCGGTTTTGTGAGGTGAGTGTCGGGAACAACAAGATCGAATTGCTCCTCCGATAGAGCGAGGAACGCGAGCCCTGCGGCGTCGGCGACGGTGCGGATTGCGACTCCCCAATCGGCTCGCCCCTGGGCGATCGCCGCAGCAACGGCATTATGGCTGCGCGATTGAACCGCATAACCGGCGGGCTTTGCGCCATCGAGTAACTGATCGATCAGAATCCGTGTGCCACTTCCCTGATTCCGATTGACCATTAAACAGTCGTCTGCCTGCCTGACGTAGTTTGCCACATCTTCGTAGCTGCGACCGTCGAAACGGGAGTCGTTTGGCCGAAAGACGAGTCCTTGGAGTCGACCGTAACCGCGGATCAACGCCAGACCAGGACCTAGAAAGGGTCGGTTGTAGGTCCCTGTGTCCGGATCCAACAGATGAACCCCCGCCAGATCGCACTCACCGCGCTTTGCGGCATCCAACCCGCCGCTCGATCCAACGGCCAGGAACTTGGTGTGAAAACCCTGGTCACGGAGTCTTCCCAGTAGGAAATCAAGACCGACGCAGTGGCTGCCGATGACGACCAGGTCGGCGATTTCCAAGTCCCGTCCCAACAACGTGACCTGAACCGGCGCGCCGGCTTCCAGAATTTCTTCATGGCGACCGATGGTCACAAATCCATCCGCGCGGCTGAATGCCGTTACGCTTCCCGAGCCCTTTCCCATCGGGTAGGCGACCAACGTCTGGGCCCCACTTGAGCGTTGCGCTGGAGGCGTTGTAGCGTGGCGTTCACAGAGGTTGACCAGCAGGTACTCGGTGCGGCCGATTTCTGAATTGACTTTCATTGCCAGCCGCGCATCGACAACACCCGATTGGGTCCGCGGACGGCCAGCTAGTCGACGGATCACCGGGGCGACGAATTCGTGAAACGTAAAAATGGCGGACGTTGGGAATCCCGGCAAAATGACCACTGGCTTTCCGCGACTTACTGCCAGACAAATTGGTTTTCCCGGTTTGAGTGCAACGCCGTGAGCGACGATTCCGGGATCGGAAAGTTCTTCGACCGTGCGGTACGACAGATCACCTGCCCCTTTACTAGTTCCTCCCGAGAGCAACACG
Organism: Planctomycetaceae bacterium; assembly: GCA_002702965.1. Taxonomy (GTDB): domain Bacteria; phylum Planctomycetota; class Planctomycetia; order Pirellulales; family Pirellulaceae; genus UBA9264. The sequence goes on along the minus strand of PADE01000146.1, from coordinate 26,331 downwards.
ATGTCACAGCGCTGCAGTGCTTCGCGAACCTTCTGGCGCAGTGGCTGGAGGTCGTCCTTGACAATTCCCATCACGATTGGTTCGCCACCCAATTCATGCACCGCATCGGCAATGATCTGGGCATTGGAATCATAGATCATGCCCGGTTGCATCGGCTGCTCCGGCGAGATGATCTCATCGCCCGTGGAGACAATTGCCACGCGAGGACGTCTCCAGACCGGGATGCGCGATGCGCCGATCGCCGCCAGTACGCCGGTATCTCGACTGGTCAGTAGTTGTCCACGTCGCATAACGGTTTCACCAGACGCGATGTCGGTTCCGGCAAAGGCGATGCCGAAGCCGGGCGCCACAGAGCGCCGGATTAGCAGTTCTGCGCCATCGAGATCCGCATGTTCGACCATGACGACGGCGTCGGCACCTCGCGGCACGACACCACCGGTTGCGATCGACACCGCGGTTCCCGTTCGCACCTCGGAGGTGGGGATTACCGCGGTGGCGATCACTTCGGGTAGCAGCCGCACCCTCTGTGGAGATTCCTCGTGGGCGCCGACGGTGTCCGAAGATTGGACCGCGAAGCCATCGTAGTTCGAACGATCGAACGAGGGGACGTCGACCTGAGAAACAACATCCTCAGCCAGAACCCGTCCCCATCCATCGGATAGCGCAATCGATTCGATCTCGAGCGGTTCAAGTCGTAACGCGCCGTGAAAACGCCGTTCGGCTTCATCGCGGTCGATGACATCCAGAAACTGTTCTTGTTGGACCACGTTTGGGTATTCAGATCGGGAATGGGTGTTCAGACCTCGGTGATTCGGTAAGAGACGCCCGCATCAAGCCTTCGGCGGTGTCTCATCCCGGGCGTCGCGCCGCTGACTTGCGATCCCATCTGCTTACGGTGGCGGCCGGTATTGATGCGCGGTAATGATCTCGACGTAAGCTACCGCCCCGGATGCTGTTACGCCAGTGCGCGGCTCAATTCTTGTTCGATTGCCTGTTGGATCTTGCCGCGAAAAGCAACCGCGGCAAACGGAAGCTGGCCATCTACGTGGACTCGGTTGTCCTCGACGTTGAGGGTTCCGGTGATCGTGAACCCGTAGGTTGTCAAAGAGAACTGAAGCGAGCTGTCGTCCCACTCGCCGTTCATTTCCGAGACTTGCTCCTTGAATTGTTCACGGATGTTGTCTACGAATGACTTCAACCGTTCAACCGCTTCGGATTGTCCGAGAACGTGGGGTGTTTCGGCGTTGAACGCGGGCATGATTCCGACCTTTGTTTAGAGAAGAAACCGCTAGAGCTCCACGCGGGGTGTTCGGAGGTCAATGGGGCGGGGAAATGCGGCTGTCTAGGCCCCCCTGGTGTATTCACGTTGGGGAGGCGCAACCTCGGGGCGTGGTGGGGCTTGGACAATTCCCGTCATTTCCAAAGACGGCTCTGTATCTTGGGATTCCATTCGGTTCGAGCCATCAGAATACGGCGGGGAAGCATCGTAGCAGAATCGCGATTGTCCCGTGAAGTCGAATTGCGGATCGCGACGCAATCTGACCGGGGGATCGGGAAGCCGGCACCTGTGATCCGGCTCGCACGGCGAGCGGTCGGTTCCGGTCGGCGGCGCCCCGTCCGATCGCTACAGCGGGTACCGCCCAGTGCTACCAGATCGAGCTCCGATCAACCGATGATCTCGCTCTACGGGATCGAAATGCCGAGGATTGTCTCGGCGAGATCGCCGAGTTGTAAGGGCAGCAGATAGTAGTAGTTGTGTTTGCCTTCGCGGCGACAGGCGATCAAGCCAGATACTTTCAACAAGGCCAGATGATGGCTGACAGCCGGTTGACTATACCCCAGTAATCCACACAGGCTGCGAACGTTGAGCTCTCTATTCTGGAACAGTAGCACGACGATCCGTAAGCGGGTTTCGTCGGAGAGAAGCTTGAACAGGTGTGCCAAGTCGGCGGTAGTTCTCGAGCGTGGGACTTCGGACGATGCGGACCGTGGCGTTGTGGGCGCCTGGTTTACGCGAACACTTGATTTCATGGCGATTGCAACTGAAAGACCCACGTTGCGAGACCAGTCATCCCGAACAGCGCCCGAGATAATCTGTAACGCGGTGGGAACGCACGTAGTCCAATGGCCGATGCGAGTCGGCCGGTTGCGTGGAAGAAACGGGAACCATTACCCAAGCGTGAACACGCCAAACGACTGGATGAGCAACTGTTTTTTTCCCGGCCGCAGATCGCAGCCGGTTTTAGATTTTGACAGTAGCGGAGGGCTGCTGCGCCCACATTGTAGACCACGACCCGATTCTTGGGGAATGGTGTCAGGTGAAAAAACAGATTATTTTCAGGTTGCGCATCGTGGGCGCAGCAGCCGATCCGCGCTGGGAGACAACGGCCGGTGGTTGCTTGCGAATCTCGACGTGGTGCGACGTACGGTCTCTTGACGTGTGCAGTCGTGGTGACTGGCGACAGCCGAGGCAATCTACTTGAACGTTGACGAGCGGAGGATTGAGAATGGCCTTAGATCGAGATGCCGCGGCTGCAGTTTGTGACGCGATTGATCAGGATCGCTTGCTGGGGACGGCGGTTGCGTTAGTCGATATTCCGAGTCCAACCCGTGCGGCCGCACAAATTGCGGATCATCTCGGCGCGATGCTTGACGAAGGGGGCTTTGAAGTGGCCCGCGTGGAGGCCGGTTGGCCCGATGCGCCCGCGGTGATTGCGCGTTTTCGGACGGATCGTCCTGGACGCACACTGCAGTTCAACGGACATCTCGACACAGTGCATTTGCCCTTTGTGCCGGCGAGAGTGGAAGCGGGAAATCTCTACGGCAGTGGTGCGGCGGATATGAAAGGCGGGTTGGCAGCTGCCATCGAGGCGATGCGCGTGTTGCGCGATTTGCGAGCTTTGCCGGCGGGGGGTGTGCTACTGACAGCCCACGACTTACACGAGGCTCCCTGGGGCGACGGGAGCCAAGTGGATACGCTCATCGATGAGGGCTACATCGGTGACGGGGTGTTACTTCCCGAGTACCTGTGTGATCGCCTACCGGTGGTCGGCCGTGGATTGGCCCTCTTCGAGACGCGCGTCACGCGGGATGGTCAACCCGTCCATGAGGTGCTCGGTGGCATCGACCAACCCAGTGTCATTCATGCGGGCGCCGAGCTCATAAGACAGTTGCGCGCAATGGATCAGAGTTTGGCGGAGAAGACGCACCCGCTCGCTGGTCGCGAGAGCCTGTTTGTGGGACAGATGCACAGTGGCGAGATCTACAACCAAGCCCCCACCGAACTTACGTTGTCGGGGACGCGACGATGGCTTCCTGGGACTTCGTTTCTGGACGTGGAACGTCAGTTTCGCGAGATCTTATATGAGACCGCCCACGGCGAGGGCGTTCGCATCGAGGGGGGTGTGAAACTGGCCAGAGATGCATTTGAGATTTCGCCACAAGATCCGCTGGTGACGACTTTTCAAGCGGCGCATCGGCACGTCACCGAGGCGGTGTTACCTCTCGGCGCCAAGCCGTTTGTCGACGATGGAAATTGTTTTGTCGAGCGCGCAGGAATTCCGGCGATCACGCACGGCCCCAACGCGCTCGGGGCGCACACGATCGAGGAAGTGGTTCCGATCGCGGAGTTACTGCGCGTGGCGCGTGTCTACGCGGTAACGGCCATGGCGTTTTGTGCCGGTGACGACGTGTAGCGGTTCCGCAAAGAGGGCCGGAGAGTCATTCGGAGAATGGCAAGCTCGGCACAGGCAGGCTGATGACCGAGTGGGACAAAGACGATCCGGGTTTACGTAGAATCGAGGAACGCTAGGCCGACCGCTGTCTCAACTTGTTGTCGGCTTTGTGTGATCCGAGGAGGCCAGAAGATGCCGAACCGTGTAATCGAAGCGGCGGGTGTTGTTGCTGCAGCCGGTGGATATTCTCCAGCGGTCTTGGCCGACGGCCAGCGCTGGTTGTTTCTATCCGGCCAGGTACCCACAGACCTGGAGGCGGATATCCGAACGCAAATCCGACAGACGTTTGAGCAGATTCACGCGCTTCTTGGGGCGGCGGGCGCGACGTTTCAGGACGTGGTCATGATCCGAGCCTATTTTCTTCAACTAGAGCGTCATCTCGCCGTGTTTCGAGAAGTGCGTCAGGAATTCCTGCAGCCTCCGTATCCGGCTGCCACGGTTGTCGGCGTCTCGGCGCTTGCGATCCCCGGATTACAGGTGGAAATTGAAGCGGTGGCGGTGGTGGGATGAGAACCGGCGTTCCCGAAGGGAGCTGTCACCGCCGGATGCGGGTCGTTACTCTCGGCGCTCGTCCGGCACGGCGTCTGGTTCGCACACGCGGCGCCGCGGGAGACCACCGATCTATCAAGCGAGTAACTTGGAAACCACTTTTCCGGCCACGTCGGTCAACCGGAAATCACGGCCTTGAAAGCGGAACGTCAGTTTGAGGTGATCCAGCCCTAAAAGGTGCAGGACGGTCGCCTGTAAATCGTGAACGTGCACTTGGTCTTCGACTGGATAGTAGCCCAGCTCATCGGTCTTACCGAGAGTGATCCCACGCTGGATACCGCCTCCGGCTAACCACATTGTGAACGCTTCGATGTGATGATCGCGGCCTAGGTATTGACGTGGTTCGCCTTGCGGAGTGCGACCGAATTCGCCACCCCAGATCACCAGGGTTTCATCGAGCATTCCCAGACGTTTCAGGTCCATGATCAGCGCCGCCGCCGGTCGATCGACTTCGCGGGTGATTTTGTCCAACGACTCACCCAACTCGGTTCCCTTATTTCCATGGTGATCCCAATCGGTGTGATACAACTGGACGAACCGAACGCCCCGTTGTACCAGCCGCCGTGCAAGCAGACAGTTGTTGGCGAAACTGGGAACGCCCGGCTCAGCTCCGTACAGCGCGAGCGTCTCGGGGGTTTCCCGAGAGATCGTCATCAATTCCGGCGCGCTGGTTTGCATCCGGAAGGCCATTTCGTACGAGGCGATACGGGTCGCAATTTCGGGATCGCCAATTTCCTCTAAGCGAATACGGTTGAAATCATTGACCGCCTCAATGAACTGCCGTTGGCGATTTCGGTTGATGCCCTGGGGGTTGGCCAGGTTGAGAATCGGTTGCCCCTGGTTACGAAAAGGTACCCCTTGGAAGGTCGTCGGCAGGAATCCACTACCCCAGTTGGGCGCTCCTCCACGCGGTCCACGCGGTCCCGATTGGAGGACGACAAATCCGGGCAGATTCCGTGATTCACTGCCGATTCCATAGGTCACCCAAGCACCCATGCTGGGACGGCCAAATCGATTGTACCCCGTGTTCATAAAGAACTTGGCAGGACCGTGATTGAACACGTCGGTCGACATTGAGCGAATCACAGCCAATTCATCACCGATCGACGCGAGGTGGGGTAGGCACTCCGAGATCTCAACCCCGGCAGCGCCATGCTGTTGAAATTTCCGCCGCGTCCCCAGCAGCTTGGCGTCTTTTTTCAGAAAAGCGAATCGCTTGTTTTCCACATACGAGTCGGGGATGACCTGCCCCTCCATACTCTGCAGCTTGGGTTTGTGATCGAATAACTCAAGCTGGCTGGGGCCCCCTGCCATGAACAGAAAAATGACGTTCTTGATTTGGGGTTTGAAATGGGTGGGGCGCGGAGCCAAAGGATGATCTCTGGTTTCCGCTTTGGAGGCGGCCTGACCACGTTCTCCGTCCAAAAGCGTTCCCAGCGCCATCGCGCCCAGACCGACACGACAATCTTGAAAGAAATGGCGACGCGTCTGTTCTAGTGGTGTTCGATCAAGTGGATTCATGATTTTTTTGGATCACTCTCGCGTGATAAACTCGTCCAGGTTCAGGATGACACGGGCGACCGCAGTCCAGGCCGCCAGTTCGCTGTAATCGGTGTCGGCATCGTCCAACGAATCTGCAGGGATTCCCAGTAGCCGTCGCGTGGCTACGGGGTCCGCGGAGTAGCCAGCGAATTGTTGCTTGAACAGTTTCGACACGGCGTCTCGTTCGGCGTTCGAGGGACGCCGGGCAAGCGTAGCGCGAAACAGAAAATCGGTTCGGGCATCGAAGTCTGTAGAACTCTCCTGTCGTACTCTTCGAGCCACACTGCGAGCGCATTCCACGAACTGGATATCGTTGGCGAGCGTCAACGACTGCAGCGGCGTATTGGAACGTACGCGCCGTGTACAGGTGACATTCGAGTTAGGAAAATCGAACACCATGAGTGATGGGTAGGGACTCGATCGCCAGAAAAAGGTATACATGCCACGCCGAAAGCGATCCTCTCCCATCTGGGTATTCCAGGGTTTGGGGTCCTGAGTGAATTTGAATACGCCGTCTGGTTGAGGTGGGTAGACACTCGGTCCGCCGATCTTTCCCGAGAGCAAGCCGGCGACCGAAAGCGCATTGTCGCGAACGATTTCCGCTTCGATTCGCACGCGCGATTGTCGCGCAACTAACTTGTTGGAGGCATCGATTTCACTCAACTCTGGACGCGCTTTCGAGGACTGACGGTAGGTTGCGGATGTCACGATCACCCGGTGCATCTGTTTCATACTCCAGCGACGGTGGATCCACTCCGTGGCCAGCCAGTCGAGTAGTTTCTGATGCGTCGGTGGGCTGCCTTGCAATCCGAAGTCATTTTCGGTTTCCACGATGCCTCGCCCAAAATAGCGCTGCCAGAAGCGATTCATTATGACTCGTGGTGTCAACGGATTCTCGGGCGAGGCGAGCCAACGGGCGAGATCCATTCGGTTGGGGTTTTGGGATGACGTTTCGAGCGTGTGCAACACCGCGGGGACCCCGGGCCGTACGAGTCTGCCTCGGTCGAGGAAATTGCCGCGGCGGTGGATGTAGGTCTGACGCGGCTGCTCGCGCCTTTTCATGACCATCGTGGTGGGGATCACCGGCTCACGACGCCTCAGTTGGTTGATCTGGTCGACTTCGGGAAAGGCCTGTCGAGCCTCCGTGCTTGTCTTGAACACTTCGGTTACCAGATTCTTCTGTTCGTCGGTTCGCTTGGCTAAGTCAGTCAACAGCGCTTCTTGGGTTGGTCCGGGGAGTTTTGCCCTCTCCTCGGGGGGTAGCGCTTGCTCCCAGGTACGTTGCGCCTGGGCGAATGAATCGGCTTTCTCGGTGAGTTGTTTTTCCCGTTGCGCGATCTGCTCGCGAATGGTATCCCGATCCTTGATCCAACCGGCGCTGATTTGCCACCGGTAGGGAACTTCAATCGTCGGTTCGTCGCAGTTGTCCAGGAATGCAAAAAACTCGTAATACTCGCGTTGGGACAGAGGGTCGAATTTGTGGTTATGGCACCGAGCACAGCCGATCGTCAGTCCCAGAAAGACCGAGCCGGTGGTCGCGACGCGGTCTGCTACGGCATCCACACGAAACTGCTCGTCGTCGGTTCCACCCTCTTCATTGATCAGCGTGTTGCGATGGAATCCCGTCGCGATCAACTGACTCGGCGTGGCATCTTTCAGCAGATCACCGGCGATTTGTTCGACGACGAATCGGTCAAATGGTAAATCGCGATTGAAGGCATCAATGACCCACTCGCGATAGCGGTACATCTCGCGGGCGAAGTCGCGTGTGAAACCGTTCGAATCGGCATACCTCGCGTTATCCAGCCAATGCCGTCCCCAGCGTTCGCCGTAGCGTGGTGAAGCCAGGAATTGGTCGGCCAGACGCTCGTACGCATCGGGCCGCACGTCTTCTACGAACTCTGTTACTTGCTGGTAGGTGGGTGGTATACCGAGCAAATCCAAACGCAGTCGGCGAATGAGAGTCGCTCGCTCTGCGGCGGGGGACGCGGTCGCATCGTGACGAGCGAGTTCCGACAAGATGAACGAATCGATCGCCTGCCGGATCTCTTCCTCTCCCGTCAGGTTTGGCAATTCCGGCCGTTGGGGTTTGCGAAAGGCCCAGTGGTCCAGAGAGGGCCGTTCGATCACTTCGTTTTCAGGAGGCTTGGCACCTTGATTGATCCAAGCTTTCAATAGCGCCAACTGGGCCGGACCGAGTTCGGGTCCTTCGGGTGGCATTTTGTCAATCTCTTCATCACTGCCGGTGACCGCTTTGAAAAGCAGGCTTGTTCCCGCTTCGCCGCCAACGACCGCGGGTCCCCGATCGCCACCATCCAACAGCATGGTCGCGGCATCTAATCGTAAACCGCCCTCGCGTTTCTTAGGTCCGTGGCACTTGACGCAGTGAGCCACCAGAATCGGTTTGATTTGACGATCAAACTCAATCTCGGGGAGTTCTCCGCGAGCGGCAGCTGCAAACACCAGCGCCGAGAACAGCGAACAGAGGATCCGATTCAAGCGGCAGGTGCTATTTCCAGGCCTAATCACGTCGTCGATCCCATCCTTCAAATTCAGTCGCTGTGAGCGTATCGTTCTGGTTCCCGAACGAAACAAGAAGCGACCGCTGTCGGACCACCGCGGTATGTGACAGCGTATCGGACACCCTACAGGATAGCCGACCGACAGCGGTAGGACAAAGTACGGCCGGTGGCCAACCATGGTGCGACGTGGGGTGCGACGTGGGGTGCGACGTGGGGTGCGACGTGGGGTGCGACGTGGTCAGTCCCTGCGAGTGCGGGAATCGGCGTCCCCTTCGGGTTATTAGCGAGCCGATTCGGTTCGTGTGGTGCCGAAAGGATCGATAACCGCGGATGGGCCCCACGGTTCGTTTGGCCGAGAACCCGAAGGTGACCGGCCGGTCTGCTGCGCAAGTCTGTCGTCGCGGTAAACCGAGTCGTTGCCGCAGCGAGCCCCGAGTCGTTGGCGTTGAGTCGATTGCGCCACCGCGCACGGTTCCAACTCCGGGTTGGGTTACCAGGCTGTCCAGCCGCCATCGATCGTTAGGTTTTGTCCGGTCATGTAGCTACTGGCGTCACTGGCCAAGAAGACAATCGCCCCTTTCAATTCATGGGGCAGGCCCATGCGTTGCATGGGACACCGCGGAATGAGACGTTCGACGAGTCCCTCGGGCACGGACTGCGGGTTGGGAAAGGCGCCCGGACTGAGGCAGTTCACGCGAACGCCGTCGGTCGCCCAATACACGGCCAGATGTCGCGTCATGTGAATGATCCCGCCTTTGAGCGCATGGTAGGAAACGGGGCTCGCGTTGCAGACGCCATCGTACGCTGCTGGGTAGGAGGCGACCTGACCGTACATCGATCCGATCATCACGATGCTGGCGTTTTGGTCGCGGTCGACGGCTTGGTTTCTCACCAAACGCGCCAGTTCAAAGTAGCCACTGGCGTTGTGCAGCTGGGTGTTAAACTGTTCGGTAGTGATGTCGGTCCAGTCGTTCCCGGGGCCGAATTGTCCGTTGTTCACCAAGACGTCAATCCCGCCAGCCAATTCGATCGACTGCGCGACGGCTCGCTCGATCGACTGCGGATCGTGCTGGTCCATGACCAACGCGTGATGGGTCGCCTCGCCCGGCCGGGGAAGCGCCGCCGCCGCCGCCGCTGCGCGGTCCGCATCACGGCTGGTAACGATTACCGCGGCGCCGGCTTCTGCCAGCGCTGCAGACATGGCGTTTCCTAAATAACCGCTGGCGCCACTGATGAGCGCTACTTTTCCGGAAAGATCAAAGAGTGTCTGGATATCGGGACTGGCCATGACAGGAAACCTCTGGCAAACAGGGAATCTTTAGGAACCACCGAGCCGCAGGGGGCGAACGTCGTTTCGTGACCTGGTCAACCGACGCCCCAGGGAGTTTTATAGAATCCGCAACCGCGATGTTTGCCACTGGCGCGAGGATTTGCAAGAGGGATGCAAGAAGCTGGGTGGCGCTCATCGGTCTCGTATCCCGCAGGGTCCTGCGGGCGTCTCGTCGCGGTATCGGTTGTTGTCAAACGACTCGGTTCCGCAGCGTCAGTTGGAGGTTGGGTGGGTCGCCGCGAAACGAAGCCGCAACGAGCAGCCGGGGCCCGGCTGCTGATCCCGGATTTTGCCGTCGATCCGGTTCAGGCTGCTACCTGGCCACCGGTGGCCAATTGCATGACCGCTTCTTCGCTAATCTGATCGTGATGCAGTTCACCGGCGAGGCGTCCTTCGTGCATCACCAGTACCCGGTCACTCATGCCCAGGATCTCTTCCAATTCGCTCGACACAAACAGGATCGCAACGCCTTCGCTCGCGAGTTCTTCCATCAGTCGATAGATTTCTTGTTTGGCGCCGACATCGATTCCGCGTGTCGGTTCATCGAGCAGCAGAATGCGCGGATGAAGTGCCAACCACTTCGCCAGCACGAGTTTCTGTTGATTACCGCCCGAAAGAAACTGGGCGATTTGTTCAAGACCCGGGGTGCGGATGTTCAACCGATCGACCATCGTCTTCGCAGCTCGCGTTTCGGCCACCGAATTCAGAAAGCCGGCGATGTACTGGTGGCGGCGCAATCCGGGCAATCCAATATTGCGCCGCACCGTACCCTCGACGACCAGTCCGTGTTGCTTACGGTCTTCGGGGACCAGCGCGATGTCCTCTTGGATCGCCGCCCGAGGGGTATGAAACTCGACGATGCGGTCATCGATACGGATCGTTCCCGAGAGCGCCTGGTCGATTCCAAACAGCGTGCGAAGCATTTCCGTTCGACCGGCGCCGACAAGGCCCGCCACGCCGACGATTTCACCCGCCCGCACATGAAAAGAGAGGGAGTGGCTTGGCCAAGCCGGCGTGACCAATTGATCGACCTCCAATAGAACCGCACCTGGCGCCCGGGTCTGTCTGGCATAGAANTGAGCGAGATCGCGGCCGACCATCAACCGCACCATCGCATTGTGGTTGATTTCGTTCCGCTCCAGATCGCCTGCATTCTCCCCGTCGCGAAGCACGGTCACGCGGTCAGCGAGCGCCTCCACTTCGCCCAGTCGGTGCGAGATGTAGATCATACTGACGCCTTGCGTGCGGAGGTCGCGGAGCGTCCGAAACAACCTTTCTGATTCACGTGCCGAAAGGCTGGATGTCGGCTCATCCAGTATTAGGACACGCGCATTGACCGACAGAGCTTTGGCGATTTCGATCATCTGTTGATGCCCGATCGTCAAGCTGCTGACCCGCGTTTCGGGACTGACATTCAGCCCGATCATGTCGAGATACTGCTGCGCCTCGGTGTGGATTTTCTGTCGATCAATGAGGCCTCGCCGAAGCGGTTCCCGACCCAGAAAGATATTGGCGCCCACATCCAGATTGTCGGCCAAATTGAGTTCTTGGTGGATCAGAGAGATACCCAGATCAAGTGCCTGGTGCACCGAGGTAATCTGTACGGCCTGAGCGTCGACCCGGATTTTGCCCTGATTGGGTTCCTGTACGCCGGCCAGGATTTTCATCAGCGTGCTCTTGCCGGCGCCGTTTTCGCCGATAACAGCCAGGATCTCACCGCGCCTGAGCGTCAAGCTCACGCGATGCAGCGCCCGTACACCGGGAAACTGCTTACTGATTTGGTCGATTTCGAGCAACGGTGGCGCATCGGTGTTCATTTCGGACTCGCGTCCGGGCTGATTCGTCCGCCCGGCGCCTCGGCGTTAGCCACCTTTTTTGGCTTTCAGGTCGGCCCANAATGCGTCCACCTCCTCAGCCGATTCTTGATCCTCAGCAGAAAGGGTGTCGAGCGTTTCCTGGGTCACTACCATCCGCGCTGGAATGTCGATCTCCTTACTTTCAGGGATCACCGATTGATCACCGGACAACAACTTGGAGAGGACTTCCACCGATTTGTAACCATATTGGTAAGGATTTTGCACGACCGTTCCGATGCAGTCACCATCTTTGATCGCCTGCAGCGTGACATCGTTTTCATCAAATCCGATGAGCTTGATCTGACCCAGCTTACCAGCTTGCTTAAGCGCCTGATAAATGGCCTTGGGGTTGTATTCAAACAACCCCACCATGGCGTTGAGTTCAGGAAACGCGTTGATTGCATCGGCCGCTTTCCGTTGCGCGACATCTTCCTTACCCTGATCGGTATAGGTCCCCAGGATGGTGTATTTATCTCCCTTGATGACCTGCTCCGGATCGTCGTCGAAACGCCCCGATTCGGCTTCGCGGTCGAGTAACTCATCGATCACTCCCTGGCGTCGGTATTTCGAATTATCTTGCTCCAGGCGGCCGATAAAGAGCATCACGTTTCCTCCCTCGGGCAGCGCCATTTTTGCCAGCCGTCCGCACATCCGACCCGCTCGGTAGTTGTCCATTCCGATGTACATCAAACGCTCTGTTCGGGGGGCGTCGGAGTCGTGGGTAATCAACGCAACCTTGGTCGCGGTGTCGTTGATGAAATCCACCTGGTTGTCCGCATCGACAGGGCTGATGGCGATTCCCTTCACGCCGCTGGTGAGGAGATCTTCGACAATCCGCTTTTGTTCCACGGCGGTCGCCTCGGACGGCATTCGAACATCGACATCGATGTCGAAATCCTTTTGTGCATCCTCACAGCCGGCTTTCGCAATATTCCAGAAATCGGCAATTTGGTTTGTCACGAAAGCGACGGCTGTGCGGTCTGCTTGAGTCGCTGTCGGCGCGTCTTGCGGTGCGGTTCCTGCCGATGGCGCACTCGAACTGCCATCGCCGCAACCGACTACTGCCACCCACAGAGCCACGGTTGAGATGGTCCACACCAGGGGCGTTGCTTTGTGTCGAGGCATCTTCTTTCCTTGTCGGGTTCGCGGGTTGACGTGGTCCAGGTTGGCCGTGAGCAGCATTGCGTGACCAAATTGCGTGACCAAATTGCGTGACCAAAACATTATTGCGTGACCGAAACGGCGGATTTCCTACAGGCGGCGCGGTCGGTTGTCACGCGCCGATCGCCGGGAAGCCAGGCGGTGGAACCGCTCGCCACGGGTCTCCCTTTCAGACACCGGCCGAGGAGCGAGCGCAACAGATCCCCGAGCGCGCCCGGCCACAAACCGAATCCCTGGCGTTCGACCGATTCTAGATCGTCTCTGGTGACCGAACAAGGGTTTGCGGGGACCAGGACCGTTGGAGCGTCTGAGCAGACGGACCCAATACCGACCTCAGAGATACGGCACTCTATTCCCCGGCGGTCCGAGCCGTTAGGGAGACGTCGTATTGCTACCGCTCGTCGTCGCCGGATCGCCGCCACTATCCGATCCACCAGAGTCCGGACCACTACAACCGACGAGGGGCAGAAAACAGGCCGCCAAGAGAACGGCGACGAAAAAGGCCTGACGCATGGTAGAAAGCTCCCTGGCGGTAAACACGAACTGCTGCGAAATCGGTGCAAGCCGGTGATACGTGAGATTCTAGTTGCCACTTTGGCGGCGGGCAAGGCCGCCCGATTTGCTAGATCGGGCGGGGCGCGGGGCGCCAATCGAGTCCCACGTCGAGCGCCATCGCCGAATGAGTCAATCCGCCCACGCTGATGCGGTCGACGCCGCTCTCAGCGATGGCGCGAACCGTTTGCAGCGTTACCCCACCCGACGCCTCTANCTCTGTCGCGCANCCCATTCGATCGCGCTGCGCNACGGCAGCGCCCAGTTCGTGTGGAGACATGTTGTCCAGCAGGATGAGATCGGGGCCGCTCTGAAGTACAGACTCTAACTGTTGGAGCGTATCAACTTCGATTTCAACAATCATCGGGGTCGAGGTTGTCGATGAGGTTTGCGATTCGGTCACGAATTGACGCGCTGCTTTGACCGCGCCGGCGGGTGATGGATCGGAGTGAGGTTGATCATTGCGCAATGCCAGATGGTTGTCCTTGATCAGTATCGCGTCGTACAGTCCGGTGCGGTGATTGTGCCCGCCTCCACAGCGGACAGCAAACTTCTCCAGGCGCCGCCAACCTGGAGTCGTTTTGCGGGTGTCGTAGACTTTCGCACCGGTGCCCGCAATGGTATCGACAAATCGCCGGGTCAGCGTGGCGATTCCGGACAGTCGCCCGATGAAGTTCAGCAACAGTCGTTCCGAGGTCAATAGGTCTCGGGCCGATCCAGACAGCGCGGCCAGTTCGGTTCCGGCGTCCACCGCCTGGCCGTCTTCGGCCAGCGGTTGCCAGATGTCAGNGATCTCCATCTCCNGGAGTACCTGGTGCGCTGCGGCGAGACCCGCGATGACTCCCTCCTGGCGGGTAGTCACGACGGCCCGACCCATCGATTCCGGCGGGACGAGGGCCAACGTTGTGCAATCGAAAGCACGTCCCAGATCTTCGCGAATCGCCAGGCGAATGAGATGGTGGCAGTCGTCGATTAAGTCGCGGTCCCACTGGACTTGCGTAAAATCAGGCATGTTGGCGCCGCGAGGTCAGGATTCGCATCGGTTCACCAGATTCCCCATAATAACGGTTGTGGCATACGCGGACAGGGAGGCCCGCCAGGNGTCGGTCGAGGCGNAACCAGAGGGGGTGACCGAGATCGGGTCGCTCCGGTGGGAGTATTTCCATGGGTGGGTTGGATCGACTCCGCTATTGGCGCGGTCACAAACCGTTGATCGGTCGGAACGATCAGCTAACGATTGCCTTGTTGAGCGGTCTGGCGCTGGCGTATCTGAGCGTTAGCACGCTGTCGAAGTCGGATTTTCGCGGCACCGGAATCGATATCGATCGGGCCGATCGTTTGCACGTCGATTTTCAGATTGACGTCAATCGCGCGAACTGGCCCGAGTTGACGGTGTTGCCGGGAATCGGGGCGACTTTGGCGCGCCGAATGGTCCGCTCCCGCCAGACCGAGGGTCCCTTTCACAACGCCGAGGAGCTGGTGCGCGTCAGGGGTATCGGGCCCGGGAAGGTGGCCCGCATACGGCCCTACCTAGTCGGTTGGGTACGGTTGGAGGGGGCCTCGAGAGCGGAGCCGTGAAGTTTACCGGCCGAGACAGGTGGCGTTGAGCGCCGGCGCCTGGTTGTTGCGGATTAGCGGGAGCCGCTGGCTCGCAGCTCGCGGGGNAGAGGAAAAATGACGTTTTCTTCACGAATCGATCGTTCCTCGAGGGTGGTCTGAAAACGGTTCTGAAGATACTCCACACATTCTTGTACCACCGATTCCGGAGCGCTGGCACCGGCGGTAATCACCACCGTGTGTTCCGCGGCAAACCACGCGTCGTCGATATCGGCAGCTCCGTCGATGAGGTAGCTATCGATCCCGTTTTCCGCCGCCAGTTCCCGCAGGCGTTGACTGTTGGAGCTGTTCTGACTTCCCAGGACGAGTACAACGTCAGCCTCGGCAGAGAGGGATTTGACNGCCACCTGGCGATTTTGGGTGGCGTAGCAAATATCTTCCTTGGGAGGCGCGATAATCTGAGGAAAGCGGTCTTTCAAAGCGTCAATAATCCGATTGGCGTCGTCGACCGACAGGGTTGTCTGAGTCAGGTAGGCGACCTTGGCATCGCCGGCCAGGTCGAGCTTTGCTACATCTCTAGGATTTTCAACCAACCGCATCACATCGGGGGCCTCACCGAGTGTCCCCGTCACCTCATCGTGTCCCTTGTGTCCGATCAGTAGGATCGTGTAACCCTCGCGCGCATAGCGAATGGCTTCCAGGTGGACTTTGGTGACCAGCGGGCAGGTTGCATCGATCGTTTGCAGTTGGCGCTCGCGAGCCAGATTCCGAATGGCGGGTGCAACTCCATGCGCCGAATAGAGCAAAGTGGCTTTGCACGGTACCTCGCGTAAGTCGTCGACGAACACCGCCCCCTGGTCGCGAAATCGTTCCACGACGTACTGGTTGTGGACGATTTCGTGATACACGTAGACCGGTGGTCCGACGGTGGCGAGCGCCAATTCGAGGCTCTCGATTGCCATGTTGACCCCCGCACAAAACCCGCGGGGTGCTGCCAGAATGATGTGCATCGCGGAATGGTTCTCCTCCCAGGACGATTCTACCAAGCGGTCACCTTTGTCGTTAGTCCGATCGGACTGGGGATCGAGAACTCCTGTAGTCGATAGAAACATTTAGGTGGGTGTGGGTGTTCGCGATTCGCTTCTGGCTTGCGTTGTCTCGGATCGCGAGAGATAATTGCGGCACGAAATCAACGCTCGTCGGCTGATCTGTGGCTCGGCGATGCGAATTCGGAGAAGCGAACATGAAAGTCGATTTTGGGCAGACGCAGGCCGGCTTCTGTGACGGAATGACGCGTCGCCGGGCGTTGCGGATTGGCGGGTCCGGGATGCTCTCTGGACTGACCCTTCCGCGGCTGCTCGAGTGGGAAGCCCGGGCGGCCAACGACAAAGCGACCCGGGCCAAGTCCTGTATCATGATCTATCTCGAGGGCGGGCCGAGTCACATTGACATGTGGGATTTGAAGCCCGACGCCCCCCGTGAGATTCGCGGCCCCTACCAACCGATTCCAACGAACGTGGCTGGATTGCAGATCGGTGAGTTGATGCCGCACTGCGCAAAAATCGCCGACAAATACACGATCATCCGCAGCCACAGCCACCGAGACAACGGTCACGCGACCGGCAACCACTGGGTGATGACCGGCTACCCGCCCAATTTTGGTGACGGACAGCAAAAAGGGATGCCTTACAACGAACTCTACCCATCGATCGGTTCGATGATCGCGCGCGAACTCGGCCCGGGTGGCGACGTACCTCCCTACGTCAATGTCCCCAATCCACTGGGGCCCGGCGGCCCCGGTTTTTATGGACCACTCTATTCCCCGTTTGTCGTGGAGACCGACCCCGTCCAGCCCGATTTTCAGGTTCGTGACTTGATGCTGGATCGAGACATCAGCCGCCGTCGATTTGCTCTGCGGCGGATGCTGCTGGAGCAAGCGGAGCGACTCGGTTCCGAGGCCGCGACGACCGGTCGCGCCAAGGCGATGGCGACCTATTACGAAAAGGCTTTTTCCCTGATCACCTCGCCCGCCGCGCGTAGCGCTTTCGACATGAATGCGGAGAAACCAGAAGTTCGCGAGCGCTATGGACTCACCTCGCTCGGGCAGTGTTCGCTACTCGCCCGTCGCCTGGTCGCATCGGGGTGCCGTTTTGTCGGTATTGAGCACGGTAGTTGGGACACACACGTCGATAATTTTACGAGCTTAGATACGGCTTTGGCTCCCCATGCCGACAAGGCGTTTTCGGCGCTCGTGTCCGATTTAGAGGAACGCGGGCTGCTCGACGACACAATCGTAATCATGATGGGTGAGATGGGACGCACACCGCGCATTAACAATAACGCAGGGCGTGATCATTGGTCGCAGGCGCAGAGTGTGTTGATCGCTGGCGGTGGTACCAAACCCGGCGTGATTGGAGCGACCGACAAGCAGGCCGCGCTGCCGACGACGACTCCGATCGGCATCCAGGATTTGCTGCGGACGGTTCTCTATCTGATGGGGATCGACAGTCGAAAGATCTACAACACGCCCCTTGGCCGACCAGTCCCACTGGTTAACGGCGGCCGGATCATCAAGGAACTGGTTTGAGTTCGCACCGCGCGATGAGCGGTTACCTGCCGATGGCTTGGAGTCCGCGGATCACTCGCGGAGAGTGTCTCAACGCGGCCAGAGGTAACGCCGCGCCAGGATCACCGCGTGCATTTGATGCTGGGTGACATCGATGCGGAGTTCCGGGTCGTCGCGCGCGTTCATGATGCCGCCCGCTAGATCAGTGTCGCGCGACGCGTGTTGTTTCAAATAGTCACACGCGATCGAGCTGGACAGTTGCCAGCTCGTCAGTTTGTAGAGTTGTCGCTCGATGACGCCGCCGATCTTGAGTTGGGTATCCGGCTGTTGGGTCTGCCGAGCCAGCTCGTAAGCACAGCTCAGACCTTCCAGCGCGTAGGCTGTGTTAAGGGTGCGTTCTTCGGTGCGATGAACATCGATCATCCAATGCGCCAGATCGATTGTCCATTCCGCGAGGCACTCCGTGTTGGACCATCCACTCTGATGGAGTTCAAAGAAAGCCATCGATCCCCACTGATAAAAACCCTTGGTCAACGGGCTGTCGGTTTCGGTCCGCCGCGCCGTTTTACCATAGACTTCGTACATCGCGTGCGCCGACTCAATGGCTGGCGCACGCAGGTCCTCACGTTGCAAGTACCGCGCGGCCTTGGCCAGTGCCAGGAGGCATTCGCCGTCGAAGTAAGGCATCGGTTCAGAGAACGAAAAACCGCTGTCCAACTCGTAATCCTGGTGGAATTGCCCGTTCGCGGTACGCAGCGTGAGTAGGAATCGCAGATAGTCGTCCAACTGGCGGCGGCATTCGGCATCCGATTCGGCGCGCAAAAAGTCGATCAGCGCCAGCGAAACCAGTGCCAGCGTACCGGTCTCACCGCGGAGGGCGCCCGGGTAGGCGATTAGCCTGCCCCCTTGTTCGGCTGGGCGAGAACAGGCGCGGTAAAACGCAAACCCCCTTAACAGGGCCGCTCTGGTTTGGTCCGAGGGACGATCCTGATGGATCATGGCCACTCCCCATAGCGCGCCGGCTTTACGGACTTGTGCCGGATCCTGCGATTCTTCCCCGGTCAGGAAATTAACCTGATACCGAAAGTCGCCGCGCTGCGTTTGTCGCGACAACAGGAATCGGCGGCCCAATCCCAGCGATTCGTCGAGCAGCGCCCGGGAGAGTCGTGTCGACCGACTTCGCGGCGCGTGGGCCGCAGAGGTTTTCGGTGCCGCGGGTGTGGTGTGGTGATCCACTTCGCAGCCGGTCATCGACGGCAGCACCGTTAGGATACCGATCTCGAAGCATAGGGCACCCATCGCGGCGGTCGGCACGACGCGTTTGGGCATGGCTCGGATCACTGTTAGGAGTTGGGACTATGCGGTGGGCCAAACGCCGGGTACCGATCTCAGCGGATTGTGTACGTCACGCGTCCGTGCGCCTGAGCGCGCGATACGTGGTCGAGTGAATGCAATCCGGCCAGTACGAATTCAACGCACGAGGCACGCATCGTGTCTTCGCTGGAGGCATTGACTTCAAACGCTTTGTCCCAAATGGGCGGCACGCGCTTGAGCCGGTCCGCGTATTGGGACGACGGTAGTGTGTCACCGACTTCGATCTTGACACCCTTGCTGAAAATCTCACTGATCGCATCCAGGCCATGCTTGTCGACGTACTCTTGAAAGACGATAGCGATTGCTTCCGCCAGTACCGCGTCGACCACCTGCCGCTCGGACATTTGGTGGCTGCCCATCAGGTCGAGCTCTAGTTTGCCCAGAGAAGACGAGTACAGGTGGCCCAGGTCGCTTATACGGGGTACCGCGGGGCGCTCTCCAAGCACGACTGAGCGTAGCCGAGCGCTCGCCACCATGGTGCGGTAATTGGCCAAGCTGAAGCGGGCACTCACGCCGGATTGCTGGTCGATATATTTGGACTGCCGCGCCTGAATGGTGATCTGTTCGATGATCTCACGCATGAAGTAGGGAACCGCCACCGGGTACGTTCCCTCTGTCTCGATGCCCGCTTCTTGATCTAGGATTTCGATTCCCAGTTCACGGCTGCGCGGGTAGTGGGTTTGAATCAGCGAACCAATGCGATCTTTCAACTGGGGAATGACCTTGCCGCTGCGATTGTACGTCGATGGATTTGCCGAAAATAGGATCAACACATCGATGTCAAAGCGGACCGGAAACCCACGAATCTGCACATCGCGCTCTTCCAGAATATTGAACATCCCGACTTGTACAAGTTCGTCTAATTCGGGCAGTTCATTCATCGCGAAAATCCCGCGGTGCATGCGCGGAATCAGGCCGAAGTGTAGTGACTCTTCTGCTGCCATGCTGGTGCCACTCGCCAGCATGGCGGGGTCGATTTCACCGATGATATCGGCGAACTTTGTGCCGGGTGCCAGGCGTTCCGTATAGCGGTCCTCACGGGACCACCAGGCGATCGGTGTCGCTTCATCGTCGTGCTCAGCGATGAAGCGCTTCCCGGCCGTAGTGATCGGATCAAAGGGATCGTCGTGTAGGGGAATGTGCGGGACGTCTAGGTAGGGAATCGCGTCATCGAGCAAAGCGACCAGCGATCGCATTAAGCGACTTTTTGCCTGCCCTTTTTCTCCCAGGAACAACATGTCGTGTTGCGCGATCAACGCCAGACTGATTTCGGGCAGGACCGTACTGTCGTATCCAATGATGCCAGGAAATAACTCGTCGCCGCGCTCCAGTGCGGAGAGAAAGTTATCGTGGATTTCGCGCTTGACCGTCTTGCTCTGCCAGCCACAGTCGCGAAGTTGCTGTAAGTTAGTGGGTTGAGTCATCGCATCCGCCATAGTTTGTACAGGGCTCCAGAGAGAACAAGGTGGGGGCAGATATACCCACCGGGGATTTTGACGACGCCGCGAGACGCGCCAGGTCTCGTTGCGTTTTCCGTCGAAACCAGTTACCCCGGCGATTACTATTATGATGGCTACCGCCCCGTTTTGCAGTGAGGGGCGTTTTTGCAGAGAGCGGAGTACCTGTTGTTGTCCCAGACCTCTTTGGCAGATGATGCCAACCGCGGTGCGGTGATCGGCGGGCGTGTCCTGATATGGATCGCCCACCTACTGACTCTGTTGACCCTGTTGGGGTTCGGCGGAAGGTGGCACTGGTATCTGGAGACGATGGGACACTTCCGCGTTCAGTATCTGGTCCTGCTGCTGGTTTGTGGCACCCTGTTTTGGCTGGCCGCCAGGTGGCGTCGGGCACTCGTCACGACAGGAGTCGCAGCGGTCAATCTGGCGGTGGTCCTGCCTTTCTATTTTGTTGCCCCGACGGCGAACAGTACGGGTGTTTCGATGACCGCGGTAGCGGCAAACGTCAAATTTTCCAATCGCCATCGCGGCCGATTATTACACTACGTTCGACAGGTAGATCCGGACTGGTTGGCGTTAATGGAGATCACCCCATCGTGGGCCAGGACGTTGCAGCCGCTCGACGAGAGCTATCCGTTCTGCGTAAAGATCCCTCGTCGCGGTGGATTTGGTATGGCGCTTTACAGCCGTTACCGGTGGTCCGAAGCGCGTACGATCCCACTGGGAGACGAGGCGGACTACTGTCTGCGGGTGCGGACCCGAGTCGCCGGGCGGAAGTGGACCTTGTTCGTTGTCCACACCGCTTCCCCGAGTTCGGCGCAACGCGTGGTGTCACGCAATCATCAGCTGAGCTGCTTAGCCGATCTGGTGAAGCGAGAATCGGATCCCGTGATGATCATGGGAGATTTGAACATCACTTCTTGGTCACCTGTGTTTTCGGACTTGTTGTCCAGCACCGGGTTGCGGGATAGCCGGCGGGGTTGGGGGGTGCAGCCCAGTTGGCCCTGTGGCTTTCCACTGTTCCAAATTCCCATTGACCATTGCCTGGTTTCCCCGAAGATCGCGGTGTTACAGAGGAGCCTGGGGGCGGACGTCGGGTCGGATCATCTCCCGGTGTTCGTTGAAGTGGCCGTCCAGAGGTGAGCTGCCGGCCGCGGCGGCGGTCCGCTCGGTTTCGAGGTCGCGCTGCAAATCGTTCAGTCGACAAATTGAAATGCGTTGCTTCCCAAGAGAACTTGCGCATAGCGCTGCCAGGCCTGGTGTTGAGAACTTGCCGCCGCTTCTTCTGCCAGAAAAGAGGCGGCCGAGGTGCTTTCCAACGGTGAAGGCAACCGAGAGAACAGTAGCAGGTGGATCGCGTCAATCCGATTCGCGCGCGACGCGTCGGCGAGCGCTTCCATCCGTCGTGCCAATGCATCCGATTGTCGGACTAGAAAATCGCTATTGAGGACAAACAACTGTTGCAGAGGAGTGGTGGTGGTTTCGCGTCCGGGACTGTGCGCTGTCGGATCGGGAAAGTCAAAGAGACTTAACAACGTATGAACATCGCGGCGATTAATTGTCCCGTAGAGCGTTCGCCGCCGGTGGTCAGTGGCGCTCAAGTCTCGGGAATCACCGCCGATTTGGAAGTCGCCGTTCCCGGCCACCGCCAACATGGCATCGCGGCACGCTTCGATATCCAGACGCCGCCGAGAGGCACGCCACAACCAACGATTCTCTGGATCGATCTCGTACTGGCGGGAATGCTGGCTGCTGCTGCGCCGGTAGGTTCCAGAGCCGAGGATGCGACGCTGTAGCCACTTCAGCGACCAGCCGTTTTCAACCAGTCGAAGCGACAGATGATCCAGTAAATGCGGGTGGGAAGGACGACTCCCCTGAAATCCCAGATTACTCGGGGTGGTCACCAGCCCGCGACCGAAATGCCACTTCCAATACCGGTTGACGATCACTCTCGAACTGAGCGGACGGCCTTCGTTCAGGATCGCGTCGGCGAGTTCCAGTCTGCCACTCCCGTGGGTAAAAGGTCGGGGTGGACTGACTTCCGAGAGAATGGCCAGAAACCGGCGAGGCACGGTCCGTCCGGTTTGGCCCGGATTTCCGCGGTGTTGAATCGCTAGATCGCGCGGCCGACCGGGGCGAAGTTCGAGACGCGAACGGTGGGGACCGTCCGGGAGTACGAACACCGATGCCTCTTCGACCGCATGCACCCAGCGCGTGTCGTAGTGGGGTGTCCCTTGCGTGATCTGTTTGATGCGGGCTTCCAGCGCCGCGATTTGCCGTTGACGGGAAGCCGGTTTGGCGGGCTTGTTTTGCGAGCCTTGCAGGGCATCGATTTGGCGTTGTAGTTTAGCGACCCGATCGTGGGCATCCACCACCACTTTGGTTTCTGCCGGCGGCAGCAGTGGCAGGTCGGACAGTTGAGCGCTGGCAAACACACCCGCTAAGGCGTAGTAGTCGGCGGTGTCGATCGGATCGAATTTGTGGTCATGGCAACGCGCGCAGGCAACGGTTAACCCGAGAAAAGTCCGCGTGACGGTATTGACGCGTTCTTCCCATTCTTCCGCAATGACCGTGCGAATCACGTTTGGTGCCAGTTGCAGTTCTTTCCAGTAGGTCGGGCTGAGGCCCAGAAAACCGAGCGCTGCCAGGTCGTCCGGATCCCGATCGGGAATTTGGTCGGCAGCCAATTGTTGGCGGACCAGCATGTCGTACGGTAAATCACGGTTCAAAGCATCGACGATCCAATCACGGTAGAGGTAGGCCTGGGCAGTAGACTTCAGCCAACTGGCCGTGGTGTCGGTATAACGGGCCAGGTCCAACCAGAATCGGCCCCAGCGTTCGCCGTAGTGGGGGGAGGCCAACAGACGGTCAACGAGGCGTTCATACGCATCCGCGGACCGGTCGATTTTGAAGCGATCTACCTCGGCCGGTACAGGAGGCAGGCCCAATAGATCGAAACTGAGACGGCGAATCAGCGTTTCTCGATCGGCNGCCGACATCGCTTGCAGGCCGCGCGTGGCCTGGTGAGCCAGGACAAATGCGTCGAGCGGTTCGAGCGCTTGTGGATGTGGAATCGATGTGGGGAGGGTGTGAGACCGGGGCGGCCGCAATGACCAGAGCGTGCGACCAGATCGATCGCCTGACCGTTGTAAAGAGGACGGTCGATCGGGTGGCATGGACGCCCCCATCGCAACCCAACGATTCAACAATTTGAGATCGCGTGCTGAGAGCTTTCCCGCGGGAGGCATCTTCAATTCGTGTTCGTGTGAGAGTGCTGCGATCAAGAGACTCTGCGCCGGTTTTCCGACCACGATTGCCGGGCCGCGATCGCCGCCGTCTTGGAGCCCCCGTTGGCGATCCAGTCGCAGGCCCCCTTTGGGAGGATTGGCCTGAGCAGAATGACAGGCGTAGCAGTGTCGGACGAACAGTGGTCGAATACGCTGCTCAAAAAACGCCCATCTTTCCGGTGCGACCTGTTCGCTACCGCAGGCCGCGGGAGTCAGTCCGAGCGGCAGACCAATCGCCAGGATCGCTACAACGCGCATCAGGATTTAGATTCCTCTGCGAGGGATGGGCGGCCCGGAGACGCACGCGAACGCTGTCGCCACGCAGGCAACTTCACGGCCGCTCGTGTGGCGCAACCGGTTCCGCAGTGGCTGCGATGTACGAGTGACTCCATTCTGTACCGCGGCGGGACGATCCGGCAAGTCCCGAGATCGATGGGGCGCGGTGATCGCTGAAGAGGCTGGGAGTGGTTGTTCGTGATCCGTGAGCCCATTACGATTCGGACTCGAACGAGTTCCGGTAAGGCGCCGTGGGCAACGGGGGTGAGATCAGATTATGANCGATGAACAACGGCGATCCTGTTACACCCGAGCGCTAGAGTTTGCCGAACAACAGGTGGCCGATCTAGTCGAACGACATCCGGATTATTTCCCCATCTATACGGTCGATGGGAAGTGGCGCCACGACGGAGAACTGTGGACCGATTGGACCGGCGGGTTCTTGACGGGCATGATGTGGCAGTTTCACCAACGCACCGGTGATACCGAGTGGCGCCAGCGCGCCGAACATTACTCACAGCTGCTCGAATACCGAAAGCAGGATGAGGGCGTTCACGACTTGGGTTTCATTTTCTTGAATAGTTACTTGCCGTGGTACCGTCTGACCCGAGAGCGAAAATACAACGACATTGTCATCGAGGCGGGACAGACATTGGCCAAGCGGTTTCGCCACCAGGGGAGATACCTGTGTAGTTTTGTTGGGCCGGAGTCCCTGTTTATCGACATCATGATGAACGTGCCTCTCATTTTTTACGCGGCTAATGAGACGCTCGATCAGCAACTGGGACGCGTAGCGACAGCCCACTGTCGCACGACCCGCGATCGATTGGTGCGCGAAGACGGATCCACCGCGCACGAGGGGGTGTTCGACACAGAAACCGGTGTGTTTCAGCACCAGTCGACCCATCAGGGATTGAATAACGANAGCTGTTGGGCGCGCGGCTTGGGCTGGTCGCTGTACGGCTACAGCCAGTGTTTTGCGATTACCAATCAGGTTGAGTTTCGCACGGTTGCCGAGCGCAACGCCGGGTATTGGATCGCGCATTTGCCCGACGACAAAGTACCGTATTGGGACTTTGCCGCGGACTTGTCGCAGCCGCCCCCACGGGGGGCACAAAAAGAGTCGTCTGCCGGGGCGATCGCTGCCAGCGGTTTGCTCGACCTGGCGAACCAGACGGAGTCGCCTGAATCGGCTGCCGTCTACCGCGAAACAGCATTGCAGATGCTCGACGCGTTGGTTGACCCGGAGTATCTGGCGATCGACACGACCGGTTGGGAGGGAATTCTCAAACACGGTGTCTACCATACGACGAAGGAGCTGGGTGTTGACGAATCGGTCATGTGGGGCGAATTTTTCTTGGTCGAGGCGTTGACGAAGGCACTCACTGACCGAGGATAGAGAGAGGAGCTTCCCGGGGAATGCGCCGGGAAGGGTTCGCCGTCCACTGGGTCTCTGGTGTCATCGATGGAAATCCAACGTAACCCGACGCGCGCAGTTCGGATCGGCTCGATTTCGATCGGCGGCGGTCATCCNCTAGCCGTGCAGAGTATGACGGCGACCTCGACACAAGACATCGACGCGACGGTCGAACAGATCAATGCTTTGGAGGCGGTCGGAGCCGACGTGGTACGGGTCGCCATCGATAGTCAAAACGACGCCGCGGCACTGGTCGAGATTCGCCAGCAGACGCGGGCGAATCTGGCGGTCGATCTGCAAGAGAACTATCGCCTGGCGGAAACGGTTGGTCCGCACGTCGACAAGATCCGTTATAACCCCGGACACCTGTATCACCACGAGCGTGACAAACCGTGGTCGGAAAAAGTCGCTTGGATCGCCGCCGTCGCGCGCGACCATGATTGCGCGATTCGCGTCGGTGTGAATTGTGGAAGCGTCGACCCAGAAAAGAAAAGTCAATTCGATCCGACCGATTCGCTTACCCCGATGTTGGTAAGCGCCTGGGAGCATTGTCAATTGCTGGACGAGATGGGATTTACCAGATACTGCGTTTCGCTGAAAGATTCTGATCCAAGCAAAGTCATCGAAGTCAATCAGCGATTTGCGGAACAACGAGCAGATGTCCCGCTGCATCTCGGTGTCACCGAGGCCGGGTTACCTCCCGAGGGAATCGTGAAGACCCGGATCGCTTTCGAACAGCTGGTTAGCCGCGGGATCGGGGACACGATTCGGGTGTCGCTCACGGTTTCCAATGCGCGGAAGGTCGACGAAATCGAGGCCGGTCGCCAGATCCTCGCCGACATTGCATCCGGCCGGGTGCGGTCGGTTGTCGACTACGGTTTAGACTCGTTGAACATCATTTCCTGTCCGAGTTGTTCGCGGGTCGAGAATGAGGCGTTTATCGATTTGGCGCAAAGCGTAAAAGATATCACCCAGTACGCGCAACAGCATGCCATTACGATTGCAGTCATGGGTTGTCGAGTGAACGGTCCTGGTGAGACGGATGATGCAGATCTGGGGCTCTGGTGTGGTCCCCAGTACGTCAATCTGAAACGGGGTGATCGGACGTTGGGGGCCTACGCGTACGATGTGATTTTAGAGCGTCTCAAGCA
>PADE01000145.1 GCA_002702965.1 Planctomycetaceae bacterium | reverse complement strand
CAGCAGCACAAATCACTGACCCCCGTCGCGTCGCTTAGATCCGAACACGCAGGGCGAGCGATCCGAGTCGTTGGAGCGACGCGAGGTAGGGCCTGCATCTGGCGGTTGTCAACAGTCGGCCGGGGCACCCGTGTTACATTGCGGCCACGTATCGGGGCGGCCACCGCACGACGCTCGGGGGCGAACACGATGATAGACATCACCCGTCGCGCCCTGTTGCAGCGGGGTGCAGTTGTGCTTGCCAGCGCATCGGGCGCCAGCGAGGTGCGCGGTTCGGCGCGGGGAGGTGCTGACGGGCGAATCAAGTTCACGATGGACTTGCGTTGTAGCTCGATCGGTGTCCGCACCGACCAGAAAACGCGCATCGATTTAGCCCACAAACATGGATTTCAGTCGGTCACGCCGGATCGTGGATTTCTGGCGGGATTGTCAGGCGAATCGATGGCGCAGCTGATCCAAGAACTGCAGGCCAAGCATCTCACCTGGGGTGCGGCCGGTTTTCCGGTACGGTTGAGTGGTGACGAAAACTCCTTTGCAGAGGGCATCAAACGGCTGCCGCGCCTCGCTAGCGGACTGCAGCGAGCTGGAGTCACCCGCGTCGGGACGGCCATCATGCCGGCCCATCCCAGGCTCACCTACCGCGCCAACTTCCGCCGCTACACGACCCGGGTGCGGGCCTGCGCTGTGATTCTCGGCGACCAGGGTCTGCGGCTGGGGCTCGAATACATCGCGACCAAGACGTTGTGTGCGTCGAGTCGCCACAGCTTCATCCATACGATGGCGGAGACGAAGGGACTGATTGCGCAATCGGCCACGATAATGTCGGCTTTGTGCTCGACAGTTGGCACTGGTACACGGCGCACGAAACGGTTGCCGATCTTCGGACGCTGCAAAACCGACAGATCGTTGCCTGTGACCTGAACGATGCCCCCGAGGGCATTCGCGTGGACCAGCAAATCGACAGTCGTCACGAACTTCCGGCAACGACGGGTGTGATCGACATCAAGGGGTTTCTGGGTGTCCTGGTGGAGCTCGGTTACGACGGTCCGATTCGCGCCGAGCCATTCAACCGGGCGCTCGACGAGCGCGACGACGATCCGGCGGTGGCGGCAACCGCCAAGGCGATGCGACGGGCCTTTGGACTCGTCAGCGGCGGCCGCCCGTAAAACGCGAGCACCTCCCGCCGCGTGCAAATCGGGCGCATCAGCGCGGTGCGCCGCGAGCCGCCAACGTGGCCGTTGGCGCCGCCACATCCCGGGTTCGCTCTGTGGGCGGTCAATTGATCCGCGTATCGGCCGCGCGGCCCAGTTCGATTACCTGGAGCGAGCCGTTCTCCGCTTGAATCGTGGTCACCGAGCCGTTGTCAGGGGCGAACGTGATGACCTCGTCGGCACCCGTGGCAGCCCCCACGATTACGTTGATCGCCACGAAGTGGCAGAACACGACGCCGTCTTCGGTGTAATGGTTAACGCAGTCGACCATCGCGGTGCGCCAGTCGCAGAGCGTGGCATCCAGATTGGTCCAGCGATCGGCGAGGACACCGCGAAGCCACTGTGCGCGTTGCGTCAGATCGTCGGACGGTGAGGGGATTTCGGCAACCCGAGGTTCGATGACGGGCGTGACACCCCACCGCGCGGCGAGAGGAGCAGCGGTTTGCTGCGCACGTGCCAAGGGGCTCGAGAAGATGGATCGGAGACCCAGCGGCGCCAAACGCTCGGCCGTGGCAACTGCTTGACGTTGTCCCACCGCATCGAGCCCGGGGTCGAGGTGACTGTCGAATCCAGCCGCCGCTTTGCCGTGACGAACGAGGTGGATTAACGGCACGTCATCGCTCCTGCAGGGGGAGGGGATTCATGTTAAAAACAGGGGTTGTGGCGCCGCCGGCGCTGGCCGGTGTGGGTCCACTTGATGGGCGGGAATTAGACACCAAACCGGACGCACCGTCCACAACCAACAACGTTCGTTTTCATGAGGGGTGCAGCTATGTCTGTTTACATCATCAGCGATATCGAAGTCCACGATTGGGACCGATACCGGGAATACGTTCGTCAGACCCGCCCGATCATCGAAAGTTACGGAGGCCACTACCATATTCGAGGGGGCGAGATCACGGTCACGGCGGGTGACTGGAAGCCCAACCGACTGGTCGTGATCGAGTTCCCGTCCGCAGAGAAATTAGAGCAGTTCGGTACATCTACCGAGTATCAACCGGTCGCGGCGATTCGAAAGAGCGCCTCAACGACGATCTCTTCGGTCGTCGTTGAAGGTTACGACGGCCACACAGACAATGTTCCAGAAGCGTGAGCCCTGCGGCGGGACCGAGCGAGTGGCTCGCGTCCAGATCGGTCGTCGCTGGTGGGGGGGTGCAGGGAACAACACGGCTTGTCGGTCGGTCCGTCGACGCCGTCCAGCGGGTCTCCCGCATGTTGCCGTCGAGAGAGGATCTCTATATTGGTGACCGGTGCCAGGTAGACCGGGAGAGCGGCCCATGAAACGTCTCCTTGTAACGCTGATGTTGCTCGGCGCGATCGGCTGTGGGTCGAGCGCGGCGCCGCGGCCGGCGCCGGCACCCCAGTCGACCGCGACGGAGGCGGCAGCGGTTGAGCCGGTCACGGCGGACGCGGGCCCGTCTCCCGATCAGTACCTCAGCGAAGATCCGATGAGTGCGCTGGAGAAACTCGGAGCCGAGTTCGACGAAAATGATCAGGGCCAGATCACATCGGTCTACTTCGAGGTCGCGAAGATCGGTGACGCGGGACTGGCGCACCTGCGCGGGTTGGCGAACCTTGAGGATCTCGACCTCTCGGGAACTCAGATTACGGACGCCGGACTGGTAGCGATCGAGGAGTTAGTCGGTCTCAAAGAGTTGCGGTTGCCCGATGGCATCAGCGACGCTGGATTGGCGCATCTCAGACCACTCGCCGAGCTTCGCGAGCTTCACCTGGTCGGCGCGCAGATCAGCGACGCGGGGCTGCTGCATGTGAAACACTTAACGGGCCTGCAAGGACTCTACCTGGAGACCCCGCAGGTCACCGATGGGGGGCTGCGGCACCTGGAAGGGCTGGTGGAACTCGACAGACTGCGTCTTCCGCGACGGATTACCGATGCCGGACTGGCGCAGGTTGCCGCACATGTTCATCTGAAAAGGGTTGACTTGTCCAACACGCAGATCAGTGATGCGGGGCTGGTGCACGTTGCGGGACTGAGCGAGTTGCAATCACTCAATCTGGGAATGACGGGAATTACCGACAGCGGATTATTGCACCTCAAGGGCCTCCAGGATCTGCGGTATCTGGGATTGTTTCAATGTGTTCGGGTCACGAATCCCGGAGTGGCCGCAATACAGCGGGATCTGCCCGAGTGCAAGATCACGCAGTAGCCCCCTCTACGTATGCCCCGCGGGGCTTGGACCCTCTCCCCTGCCCCTCCCCAAACCGGCCGGCCGCGTTTCCCTAACCGCTCGACGGGCCTATATTGGTGGCTACTGCACCCACGCAACCAGGAACTCGCAAAAGCATTAAGAGCCAGGACTCTTCTTAGACTTTGGAAATATCGGTTGACTTTGGAAATATCGGTTTCTCATTTTCAAAGTTGAAATAGAGGGACACTCGGCCATGCGGCCGAAGGCGATAAAGCTTTCCACACGAGTGGTCATTACAACCCTCGTTTTCATTCTTGTATTGAGTAGTGATCTAGAGGGAGGTTGGAAGGGTCGTCTCGTATTCTGGTCAGTCATGGGGCCTATGGAACGGGCACAGCAATCATAGGGCCAAAAAATGTCGTGCACTGGCGCGCTAAAAAAAACACAACTAAAAGATAGATTTTGATCAAAGGAACACATGAGACGATCGTTTGGAGCCCTGTTGGTGCTACTGCTGTCGGGATGCGGAACGAGCAACCGATCGGAGCCGGCGGCCGATCCAGGTGATCTGCCGGCGGCGCAGGGAGATCGCGAATTCGCCGCGCGTCCCGAGCAGGTTTCGGTGTTGGCCACGGCCTCTGCGGAGCGGGCTGCGGACGCTCCGCAAAGCCCCTCTGAACCGTCTGCCGACGCGGACCCGGTTGGCTCGCTGGAGAAGCTGGGCGCGAAGTTCACGCGGAAGGGCCTGGTGGTGGTATCGGTCAATTTGAGCAATAGCCAAATCACCGATGCCGATCTGGCGCACGTCTCGCGACTCTCCCAGCTCGAGCAACTGTACCTTTTCAACACGTCGATCGGCGACGCGGCGCTGGCCCATCTGAAAGGCCTGACCCATCTGAACGAACTCAGTTTGGCCCGCACTAAGATCACCGACAAAGGGTTGTCTGAGCTGGCCGATTTGACCGGTCTGGAGACGCTCGATCTGAGTCTTTGCATGCAGATCAAGGGCGCGGGTCTAAAGCATCTCAAAGCAATGACCGCCCTCAAGGAACTTTTGCTCTATCAGACCCAGGTTACCGATGACAGCTTGGACCACCTGCGACAGATGACGCACCTGGAGTACATCGTTTTGCCCGACATCACGGTCAGCGCCGTCGGGCTGGCGGCATTGCAGAAGGCGTTGCCGAAATGCGAAATCATTAAGCAGGATTACTGATTGCCCGCTCACTACGTGGAGTACCCGAACCGGCGGCGGCCGATCGGCTATCCCACTTCTCGATTGGCCTGCCGCAGCAGGGCCCGCATGTAGGCGACACAATAGGCGGCCCCCGATTGTTGCAGCCCGGTGTCGTTGATCATCTGTGGGATGTGGTCGGCGATCACCGATCCATGAAATCCGACTTCCCGCAGAGTTCGCATCACCCGTGGCATGTCCTGATACCCGTCGTCGGGGAAGGTCTCATGGAATCTCGGTAACGTCCCGCTTACGTTGCGAAAATGGATCGCAAACAGCTTTTCCTGCGATCCGAAATGGCGGATCATTTCAAACACATCCTTACCCATCTTGCCCCCCCCCTCGGACCAGGTGCCGACGCACAGCAGTGCCCCCCAGTAGGGGCTGTGGTTGGCGATCTCGTCCGCGCGGCGGTACCCGTCGTAATGCGTAAACAACTTAGCCACACCATTCATCATCGCCACCGGCGGGTCGTCCGGATGGAGCGCCATGCGGACGTCGGAATCCTCTGCGACCGGTAACACCCGCCGCATGAAGTACTCGTAGTTGTCCCACATCTCCGCGGCGCTGTACGACCGATCGAACCGTGGTTTCTCGACGCTCTTGCGGAACACGGCCAAATCAAATAGGCGGACCGAGTAACCGCGGTGGACGGTCCGGCCTGTGCTGTACGTGTTTCCCGGGTGAAAGGCATAGCCGGCGACCGGGATATTCAGTCGCCCCAGGACCTGTAGGAATTGTTGGTATTCGGTGATTTCCGCATCGCGTCCGGCGAGCCCCAGACCGATCTTGACCGACGACTGAACCGGATGAACGGCCGAGTAGATACCGATGCCGAAACGGGTCAGCCGCTGCTGTAGCTCGGTCATGAAACCGAGGTTCGCCTGCTCCCGACTCAGGTCGACACGGACCCACCGCAGTCCGAGTTGTTGCAGAAACCGCATGTCGTCGTCCTGGAGTGATCCGGGTACCCGACGGGCGAGCTTGATATTCGCCGGATCGTATTCATCGATCGGATTGGGCGACGTTTTGTCGGCGGCTTGACCGGGGGTGTCCAGCAGTGCAGCCGCGCCGAGCATGCCTGTCTGCTGGAGGAACGCGCGTCGGGGGGAGTGGGACATCTGCGGGACTCCTGGATGGAGGGGTGGCGGCGACGGACGCATTGTAATCGGTCTGCCGAACCTGTCAGCGGCGTCCGACGATCGATTGCCGCGATTGACCTCTGGCGAGTTGAGGATATGTTGCTCAAAGAGAATCTGGCCTATCACTCAGGAGGATTGCCGATGTCGTCTTCTCCCCGCCGTCACTTTCTGCAACAGTCGGCTGCTCTCGGACTGGGATTGAGCGCCGGGCTGAACAGCACAGCCTGGGCCGCCAACGATAAAATCAGCGTCGCCTGTATCGGCGTCCGCGGTCGCGGAAACTCGGTGATGAATAGTTTTGTGGCCGAGCCGGACTGCCAGGTCACCCACATTTGCGATGTCCGCGAGGGCGTGCGCCGTCAGCGGGGCGCGGAGCTCAAACAAAAGACTGGGTACATGCCCAAGCTGGTCAATGACTACCGCAGCCTGCTAAACGACAAAACGATCGACGTGTTCATGGTCGCCACTCCCGACCACTGGCACGCGATGCTCACGATCGACGGCTGTCTGGCCGACAAGGATGTCTACGTCGAGAAGCCGGCCAGTCACAATATCTTGGAAGGGAAAACCGCAGTTGCCGCGGCCCGCAAGAAAGGTCGGATGGTGCAGATGGGGACTCAGATTCGCAGCGCACCGTTTCTGCGTGAGGCGCGCGATTACGTGAAGAGTGGCGCGCTGGGCAAAGTCATTTATGGCAAAGCCTGGGAGACCAACCGCAACGGCGCCGTCCATCTGGCGGCCGACAGCGACCCGCCGACCGGTCTGGACTACGAGATCTGGCAGGGCCCGACTCCTGAACGCCCGTACAATCGTTCGATTGTCGGGGGCGCCTGGCGATGGCTGTTCGACTACGGCACCGGAGATCTGGGCAACGACGGTGTCCACCGCATCGACTACTGCCGCTCTCTGATGGGGCTGGAAGACATGCCGCAGTCGATTTGCTGTTCGGGCGGCAAGTTCTTTTTCGACGATGACCAACAGTGGCCCGACACAATGCTGATCAACTACGAGTACCCGCGGCACGTGCTGCAGTACGAGATGCGTCTGTGGTCCAAACCGAAACTGATGGGGGCCACCGAGGGGGCCGTGGTGTACGGTGAAAACGGCTGGGTGGCGCTGACCAATACCTCGTGGAAGGCCTACGACGCCGCGGGCAAGCGGGTCGCCGAGGGGAGCAGTGACGTAGGCCAGCAGGCCCACATCCGAAACTTCCTCGACGCGGTGCGCAGCCGCAAGCGCGAGTCGCTCAACCAGGAGATCTACTCGGGACACGTCAGTAGCGTGATGTGCCACGCCGGCAATATTTCATGGCGGACGGGCAAGAAACTGCGGTTCGACGCGATCACCGAGACGTTCGATGACGAACAGGCCAATCAGTTCGTCGGCCGCGAACATCGTCGGGGATTCGAACTCCCGAAAATCAGNTAACGCGGTCGGGTGCGATCAAACCTGTNCGATCCTTTCTCCCAGCCGGAAGCTGCGCCGGTGGTCGCTTCGAAAGGCGCCGCTGCTGGCAGAGGCGTACGGCCGCGNGCGGTNGGTTTAGGCTGGGNACCTACTTCCCGATCTGGAAGGCGTACAGTTTGGCGCGCTTCAGACTGATCCGCAGGCGTACGATCTGGCCCGCGATGGTCGAGAGGTCCCGGTGTCGCTTCCAGGTAGGCTGAAAACGCAGTCCGTCCGCCTTGAACGCGGGGGCGTCGTCACCAGAAAAACCGGGGATCGGCTGGCCGCTGCGGTCGAGCAGCTCGACACGCAACGCGCCGTCGGGCGCGGCGACATTGATTTGAAGTCGCGGGCCCTGCAGTCGGAAGGGCCTGGTCACGAGCGACCCCTGCTCGTCGTTTGCCGCGAGGCAGACGAACCCGTCCAATCGGAGCGTAGCCGCGCCGATCGCCTCATCGGTGCGGGCGACGCCGTGACGTTCGTTCGACCCGGAGTAGTAGATCCAGTGCCGATCCTGAAAAGTGATGATGTTCGAGGGGGGAATCACCATGTCCTTATCGAAACTCCCGCCCGGTCCGCGTGGTACCAGGGGTTGGCCGCCGTAGACCCATTGGAAGTTCCAGTCTTGCGCGTCGCGGCTGGTGGCGATGTAGAAGTTCACCACGTCCCGCTCGTGGCGCAGCTGTAAATCGCGTGGTCCTTCGCTGTGGTCCTGCGGGAAATCGAAACCGGTGATCAGGCCGAAGTGGACCCCCTGGTAGATCCAATCGGTCATGCTGTACACCTGGCGACGGCGATATTCCTGAGGTTCGCGGTTGAAGTACCAGTGCTGGCCCAGTTTCCAGCCGGTGGGATTCCGCTTGATGTCGGGATTGGTCATGTCACGGCTCCCCCGGACCTCCATGTTCGCCCGNAGATGGCGGTGATAGTCGGTCCGCGTAAAGAGGCGATAGAGCTGGGCGTCTTCGTCCCACAGCAATTGGCTGTGCGTGTCGGCAGCTCGGCCTGTAACCGGTTCTCCGTTGTTGTAGGGCGTCCAGTGGATTCCATCAGGGGAGTNTCCGAGGCAGGCGCGGATCTTGCGGGGGTGTCCCCAGCAACATTTGTATTTGTGCGCCGGATCGGTTTCGTGCGGATCGATAAAGCAACTGAAGGCGTACGCCAGCCCCAGTTCGACATCGATGATATTGTTTTGTTTGGTTCCACCNAACTCGACGAGTCCCAGTTTGGGCTTGACCCAATGCCGCCCGTCGGTCGATTCGGCGTAACCGAGCGCGAACGGTTCCAGGCTCGCGCGGTACCACATCTGGAACTTCTCGCCATCATGCAGCGCGGTGCCGTAGAACGTGCAAGACCGCTCCCAGGGNTGGTCGCGCACCAGGATCGGTTNGCCGCCGTTCAACTTGCTGACGCGTCCGAGTTCGCGGGTCAGGTGGGAGCTCTCGGCGATCACGTGGTCGTCGACCAGCAGTTGCTTGCGGTGCCCTACGTCGACGAGGTCGATCGGAACGCGTTTTTCCGTTGTCTGATCGAAAGCGAGGTTATCCACGGCCAGTGACGTGCGGGTGCCGGTGTGGGACAACTCGAGCACGACGACACCGAAATACGGCTGCCTCATTCCTAGGTCGATGTTTGTCTTGTCACCCGTAAAGGGTCCGGTCGAGCCACTGGCCAACACCGCGCCGGTTTTCGAGCCGGCGTAGATCTTCCAGTCGATCTGATTGCTGTGGTCGGCCGTGCCATCCAGATCGATCGCATTGACGATCACGCCGACNCCGCCNGNCGGCGTGAAGCGATACCAGTAGTAATAGGGTTGGGAACTGTCGCCATCGAGCAGGTAATTGGCGCCATCTCCCCCATCCCAGCCGTCGCGCCAGGAGCTGACCGTTTTTAGATCGTTACCGGCCGAAAAGTCGAGGGTGATATTCGGGGTCCAGCCATTCCCTTTGGCAAATGAGTTGGCGTACCCGCCCGTACTGACAGCGGTCACATGATCCCCGTAACCGCGGACCGCCTGCAGTCCCGACAGCTCCTGCGCCATCGGCAACCCGAGGTTTTCGAACAACAGTACCGTCGCCGAGGCGGGGCTCGTCACCAGGGCGAGCAGTGCCAGAATCGCGAGTGTCCGTGCCTTCATCGGTTCTCTTTCCATCCAGGGGTGGGAATGACACCGCCCGCGGGCCGGTCGGTGGCCCCGCCGGAACAGGTCAACGGGCCAGCGGTTGCAGAAACACGCCGCGAATGTGGGAATTGCCAGTGTAGTAGACACAGAGGATCCGCCCGTCGACGAGTCGCACCAGATCGGGGTAGCCATTCTCCCCCGGTGTGTCGTCGAGGTTTCCCAGGTACTCCCAGGTCTGACCGCCGTCGGGTGACAGAACCAGCCCCGTGCCGTGGCGGTCTCCGGACCGTGTAGCCGCCAGCAGGACATCGTTCTTGAGCGTGATCATGCTCGGTGAGTCACCGCGGAAGTTGAGTTTACGGCGCGGTGACCAGGTCTGGCCACGATCATCGCTGTGCGTCTCATAGAAGTAGCGGGTCCCCGCGTTATTGCCGTAGATGGCAACGTACCGACCGGTCGACAGTCGCACCGAATCGCTCTCCGACAGGCCGATTCCGTTTTCCGGAGCCGAGACGACACGGAATTTCCAGGTCCGCATCGAGTCAGCGCTGAATCCGGCCAGCGCCCAGTCGCCGGACTCACCGACCTCGAGGCCCTTGATCGTCTCGCGCGCTTGCTCGATCGACTGCGTCGAGCGATTGCTCCAGCGGTAGCTGTGGTACGGGTAGAGGTTGCTGCGGCCCCAAAACAGGCCCATGACGGTGCCGTCGGGCAGGCGATGGAGTGTCGAGTTGTAGCTGTGGGGACTGAAGCTGTGAAGCTTCATTTTTCCCCGCTCGGTTTCGACCTCCACGATCGACTCGGCAAACAGAGGCGCTTGCGGCTGCCAGCTGTGTCCCAGATCGCGGCTGATCGCCACATAACTGACCGCCTCGCGCCAATTGCGACCCGGTTTGGGAAACGGCACCCAGCGGTATTTGCGGATAATGGCGTGCAGGTACGGCTCGTCGCCCGGCATCACACCGTTGGGGTACTGGCCGATGTTGGAGCAGATATCCCAGCCCGGTTCGGATGCCAGGCAGGCCGGGGTCGACCAGCTGATTCCATTGTCCTGCGAACGGGTGATATAGAAGGCGCCGTCGAGCGTCTGGTGATGGTCGGTCCCGACCCGAAAACCGACCAGGATTTCGCCGTTGGGGAGCCGGCAGGCGGTGGGGAACGCCCGGTGCCGCCGGCCCGGGGTGTTACAGATCAGCGTCCGGCCGACGATCTTGACATAGGGGTTTTCCCGCACCGAAGAGGGCCACGCTTCGGTGGTTGGCTCGGGTGTGGCGGTGGAGCCCAGCAGGTGGTGCACCTTGGGCAGCTTGATGGGATGATCTCGGCCGGCCCGCTGGACCACCTCGGGCAGCGTCGCTTGCATCAGGTAGATGTGGCCGTTNNGCCGCACGGTTTGCCCCGGGGACAGATCCCCACAGAACGGATCGCTGTGGATGCAGTTCTCGCGTATGTCGGCCGTGCCGCACCAGATGTGATGGACGTCGTCCCAGCAGCTGGCGATCAGCGAACGGTTGTCGTTGCCCAATCGTACGACCAGTCCGTTGACGACTTCCTGGGGACAGACCCCCGCGCCGTCGACGCGGTGAAAGCCATCGCGCACGCCCAGGAATCGATCGGGCAGACGATAGTACTGGCCCCGGGCACTCGGGTCGGAGGGGAGCAGGCGATGTGTTTCGGTGGTCCGCCGCGGTCGGTCCGAGAAGCAGACCACGGTGCGGTCGCCGCGGTCGTCAAAGAAGCCCGGGCAGGCCAGTAACCGACAGCAGTGATTGACGTACGCCCCCTGCCAGTCCCGGTCACTCAGGTTGGTCAGCGCCATCTCGAGGGCCACATCGTCGGTTCCCGGCTGGAAGGCCATCTCGATCCGCAGCACATCCGGTTGTTCCATCACCATCCGCCAGCTGCCGCGATCGCCGCGCGTCCATCTCACCGATTTGCGGGCCTCGGCAATGCGCACGAACACCGCCGAGTCACGCAAATCCATCCAGTCAGCCAGTGGTTTGTTTTTGGGAACGGCGATTTGCACCTGCTGTGGAGTGCGGTAGTAGATGTCATTTTGCGGGTAGGCTGCCCATTTCAGAAAAACCCCGGAGTCGTTCGCCGAGGGTTGAATCTCGATCGCTGGCGGCTGCGGTTGGGCCCGGGACTGCGCCCCGGGAAACAGCATCCACAGCAAAACGAAGCCGACCGGCCCCCGAGTACGGAGCCGTGCGCGCCGCGAACGTTTCAACATCCGTTCTCTTCCCTTCGCCGCGCATCGCGGCCGAGCGTTTGTGGCAGGTCCCCGGTCTCAGCTGCCAGGGTACGCGGAGTAGACCGTCTGCCGGTTTCCCTGGAGTCGTCATTCTAGCGGCTCGAGAACGGCTGTGGGTCGTGACCGATATCCAAAACGCGCGGCGACCCGGTAGGATGGCCATCGCCATCCGGTTGTGCGGTTGTCACGGGGCGCCCGACGTGGTTTGATCGGCGGACCGCCGAAGCCGGTTGGCGCTGTGGTGGTCGCGNCCNGCGCGGCAATGCAGCCGATTGTCTGCNGGCGTCGCAGCGGTGTTGGCCCTTCCCTCGCGAGAGAGTTGCGATCGTGAATCGTACGCGTTGCCTAATCGCCGTCTCCCTGTTCCAGATCGGGCTCTCGATAGGTGTTGCGGAGGCCGTCGACCAGGGGCGTTACGAGGGGAATGTCGCCCCGCCGTCCGCGACTCCCGCCTGGCGTCTCCTGTCAGGCCAGGCGGTCGAGACGCAAGATGCGGGGCGGTGGGTGGTCGCATCCCCGGAGAATTTCTGTCGTCACGTCGGGTTTCAGGCAGTCGCTCCGGCGACTGGCCAGCGCAACGAAGTCACTCTGAGTTGGAGCGTCTCGGGGGCTTCCAACAATTTCAGCGCCGATGGTTTCCGGATTGTCACGCAGGGACGGGTGTTGCGTTTGCACCCGCTGGATCGCGCCGATGGCGAGGACCTGCTGCTCACGGGAACGCCGCGGGGCATGCGTCCGGACATCCGCAACGCGGTGGTCGATCTGCGCACGGTGCCGTCATTCGAAGCGTCGCGGCTCAACACGTTTGAGATCCGCTGGGTGACGAATGACGACGACACCTATGGATTTGCGGTGCGTGTCAACGGACATTCGATCGGCACCTTGCCGGGAGAACCGTTGACGGACAACCGGGCGCCGAGCCTGGCGTTCGAGTTTCGGTCGGGTACGCACCGTGTCGATTTCGTCCGCTGGAAGCTTCACCGCGGCGGGGAGCCCCTGGCGGCGCGGCCGATTGTGGTGAGCGGGCAGGCGCAATTGCTTCTGGACGACCATCTGATCGCGCAGAGCGGCGGNCTGGTGCGAACGATGCACCAGCCNGAAATGCACACNCNAAANCCAGTGTTGTCACCCCGTNAACCGTGGGAATACGGCGCCATCCTGTTGTGGGGCACGGTTCTTTACGATGCCCAAGACCGCCTGTTCAAAATGTGGTACATGACCTGGGGCAACGATGCGGGNGGCGCCCTGCCGGGGTGGCGGACGCCCGTCTGTTACGCCACCTCGCGAGACGGGCTGAAGTGGGATCGTCCAAAACTCGATCTGTACCCATTTCGGTACCGTGACCTGGGCAACGACGGTCAGATCGTTACATGCCCGGTGAACAACATCGTGTTCAACCTGCAGGAGAGTCCACTCGGGATGGATTCGCCGACCGTCGTCAAGGATTTGGACGACCCCGATCCCCAGTTTCGGTACAAGATGACGTACTGGCATCGGCTGCCGACAGGGACCGGCATCTACCAGGCCCATTCGCCCGACGGCATTCACTGGACGCACATTCCGCGGATCGTGGCGAATACGGGTGATCGAAACACGTTTCACTGGGATCCGTTCATCCGGAAATGGATTGTGGTCTCCCGACCGTCCGGTTCGTTTTACCCGTTGGAGCGGTTTGGCCACCCGAATCAAGACACGATTCGCACGTCGCTGGTACTCGAACCGCAGGATCGCGAGCGGTTTCCCGATTGCCGGATGTACAGCTGTCCGGTGCTCAACTATGCGGGCCTCCAGTTGGCGCTGCCCGAGCTTTATTCGCTGGAGCGCAATCGCTGGGTCAGCTATCTCGCCTGGAGTTATAACGGGGTCAAGTGGCGCATCGATCCGCAGCGCCAGCCGTGGATGCCGTGGAACCCGATTCGTGGAACGTTCGATTCCTGGCGACGCAACATCCACAATGGCGGCGTCATTCGTCGTGGCGACCGACTGTGGATCTATTTTTCCGGGCGCAGCCAGGGAAAGAACATCCCCGACAAGGCGGGGTTTCTGATCCCTTCCGGAAAACCCGGATTCGACCCCCGTGGGATCCTCGGATCGGTCGGTCTGGCGAAGTTACGGGTCGACGGGTTTGTCTCACGCGACGCGGGTGTCACCCCGGGATTCCTGGTGACCCGACCGCTGCGGTTCCGCGCTCAGCGGCTGTTCATCAACGCCGACATCGGGGCCCAGGGGTCCATCAAAGGGTCCCTGCTGACCGCCGACGGGCGGCCGATCGAACAATTTTCCAGCGGCGTCTGCAAGCCGCTGGCGGGAGATCGGATCGACCATCGGGTCGAGTGGCGCGGCGGTCCGAGCCTGCAGGCGGTGGCCGGCACACCGGTACGACTGCGACTCGATCTGCGCGATGCGCGACTCTATTCGTTTCGCTTTGGCGATTGAGCGTCGGCGGGCCTGCCCGGCATGTTCGCCCGCGGGGTGAGGCGGGGCTTCCGCGGGCCGTCGACGATGTCCAGAAACCGCTGGGTAAATCGGATGGCGTCCGACTCGATCAGGTGCGAACCTTCGGGGCACAAGAAGTCTTTCAATTCCGGATGGTCTTGGAAGTGGATGCCCAGGCATCCGGTTTCACGCACCAGCCGGTCCCAGAATGCCTCGCGCGGGTAGTACTTGGACTCGAAACTCAGGAAGCCTCCGTCCGACGGAAACCGGACAAAGACCACGTTTCCGCCGCGGGCTTTGATCGCCCGCACGTCGGCGACGGTCTGTGGCATCAGCAGATCCATGTCGCAGGGTCCGTAGAACTGCTGGGCGGCCATCACGGTGACGAAGATGTCTTTGACTTGCTGCTGTAGNTCGACATTGGTCTCCAACTCGTGGGTGTGCCGCATTTGCAGATCCTGATCGATGTAGCGTACGAACAGAGGAATCAGCGGGGGCAAGGTGGCGTGGCGGTCCGGTAACCGTAATGCCTGGTGAGCGTTGACCAGGGGCGAAAACGCCGACGCATTCAAGATCCGCAGGTTGTTGTGGAGACGTGTCCTGAGATGGCGGCCCAGATGATAGTTGAGCGAGAGGCGTTTCTGGGCAACGCCATGGAGCAAGCCGCTCATCTGAGTCACCCATACATTTTTCGCTCCTGCAAAACTGAAACTCGGAGCGACGCTGCAGTAGACGTTACCGCGGAAGGATTCCCGCCGGGCCAGTGCGCTGAGCACGGGGCTGAAGGGNGCCCCGGGCCAGGCGAGCATCAGTGGGCGCTCTCCGGTGCGGTTCTCCCACGCATCGAGGTGCATTCCGTATTGCATACGCGAGGCGCCGATCAACACGGTCTGTTCGGAGGGGAGTGACTCGAGCCGAAGCCACTGACGNGNCCAGAGATCATCGACATACGGAAATTGCACCTGGTAGCCGGCNCGGCGGGCCCGCAGTTCGGAGACCAGCGCGATCGCCAGAAACAGACCGAGCGAGACCAGCAGGCAACGCGGCCAGTCGCCACCTGAGGGGAGGGCTCGCTCCAAGGGGGACTGCCGGGATTGCATGTCGGGGGCGTGTGGAGAAGTCGGGTGCGGATTCTGAGTCGGCGA
This sequence comes from Planctomycetaceae bacterium, assembly GCA_002702965.1. Lineage (GTDB taxonomy): Bacteria > Planctomycetota > Planctomycetia > Pirellulales > Pirellulaceae > UBA9264. The sequence goes on along the minus strand of PADE01000145.1, from coordinate 11,597 downwards.
TACGCCGTCATGCGGGTCGCGTCAGTCTACCCGCTGCCGATTGACGATGTCCAAAAAGTCATGGGTGAAACGAATGGCGTCCGGGACATCGAGATGGGACCATTCGACACAGCGGTAGTCTCGCAATTCGGGATAATCCTGGAAGTGGATACTCAGGCATCCNGTTGCTTGGGGCAGGCGGTCCCAGTACGACTCTCGCGGGTAGTATTTTGATTCAAATGTCCGATATCCACCATCCGATGGAAGACGGACAAACACGACATTGCCACCCCGCGCTTTGATGGCGTGCACGTCTGCGACGATTTGGTTAATAACCTGATCCATATCACAGGGACCATGGGCGCGTTGGGATGCCATGGCACCGAGGAAGATGCCGTGGAGTTGCCGTTGGAGATCCCGATCGCTCGCCGCTTCCGCGATAAACTGAAGTTGTAGATCGCCCCTCAAGTAACAGTGAAACGGAAAGACGAGCGGAACGTGGGTGTTTTCCCGATCGGGCAACCGGAATGCCTGCCGCGCGTTCTCAAGGGGCGAAAATGCGCCGGCATTCAAGATCCGTAGCTGGCCGTAGAGGGCCGTCCTGAGGCGTTCCCCGGCAATGAAGTTCAGTGAAATGCGTTTNATGTCGNGGCTGCCGACGATCCGGTTCATATTGACGACCCAGGGGTGGGTCTCGCCTGAAAAGACAAAGCTGGGGGACACGTTGCAGTACACGGTCCCGCGAAAGGATCGCCGTTGGGCTAAGGCGTGAAGCGCCGGGAGGAACGGACAACCGGGCCAGGCCAGCATCAACGGGNGTTCACCGGTACGTTTCTCCCAGGTGTCGAGGTCGATTCCGAAATTCATCCGCGATGCCCCGAGCAACACGGTCTGATCCTCGGGGAGCCGATCGAGTCGGTACCATTGAGACACCCAGATGTCGTCGACATATGGAAATTGCGTCTGGTAGCCCGCCCGGCGGGCCCGGAGTTCGGACACCAGCGCGATCAGCAGAAATAGACCGGCCGAGACCAGCAGGCTTCGGGGCCAGTTGCCACCTGACGGGAGGGCCCGCTGGAAAGGGGTTGGGTTGGGGTGCATGAGGTGGTGTCCCGCTAGGTGTCGTTGGTGGCGTCGCGTCACAGGGTGGCCTGTTCGGCCACGTCAGGGTCTCGCGTCCAGGAAACGCCGGGTGAAGTCGATCGAGTAGGAACGCGAGAAGTGTAATCTTGCGGCCAGGTGTAGTGCTTCAAGACGCCGTTATCTTCGAAATGGATGCCCCGGCAACCCGTCTCCTGCCGGAGACGGCCCCACGATTGCCCACGAGGGTACTCTCGGCGTTCGAACTCAATAACTGCGACTGAGGAGGGGGGCTGCACCCTGATCAGGCGGCCGTTTCGTCCCTCAGAAATACGGATAACCCCCCTGTTTTGTAGCAACCAGTGTTCGAAATCTCGAAACCCGATCAGACTCTGGTAAGGGGTGATGTTTCTGTAGAGACCGATGAACTGATTTCGTAAATCTTCGCTGTGGTAGATTGGCTCAGCGACCCACACCTGCAGCGCGCGATCGGTGTACCAGCTATGCATAAAGGCGTTCGGCTCCAGCGTGCCGACACGACCGGGGGGCCGTAGCCCGTGGCGTACTGGTTCAATCGGGCAGAACGCGGGCCGGTTGAGCGGACAGAGGTGTTCTTGCAGGAAGACCCGCCTCCGATAGCCGACGTGATACGAGCGACAGACACTGGCCGAATTGGCCCGGTTGACCACCATCTGGGCCGTGGCGGCCCAGCGAGGGGTCGTTGTCGCAAACGCGACGCTCCTCGCCACGCTGCATGCGACGGTTCCGCGCAACGCATGGGTGTGAATCAGGTTGCGCAAGGCCGGTCCGCAGGGCGCAGCGGGCCAGGCCAGCAATAGCGGACACTTACCGGTTCTTGCTTGCCAGGCGTCCAGGTGGATCGCGGACTGGATCCGCGCCGCACCACCGGAAAATAGGCCGGCGGTCAGAATCAGCGCGCGCAGCAGGTTGACCGTGGTCGAAAACCCACCGTGGCACACCAGCGGATCAGAATTGGAAGTAGAGGAACGCACTGGAGCTCCCACCGGTCATGACGATCAGGTACAGCAGCGTGGTCCATACGATGGTGATCAGCCACCACGGCACGCCCGAGAAGATGTCCTCAAGCTCGCGGTCCCGCGTCCACCAGTGCGCCAGCAGCATTCCGACAACGACCATCAGCGTGAGCAGCATGTAGTAGGTGGACACCACGAGGATCGGGTCGGGCTGCATCCCCAGGAGCGAAACAAACATCCTCAGGCACTTGTCCCAGGATTGGGCGGCGAAGAACACCCAGGTCAGCGACACGCATAGAAATGTTGCCAGGGCCGCCAGGATCGAAACCAGGGGCCTGGACAACAGCGCAGTGGTGTCACACCACTTGCGAAGCAGGCGTTCGATAACCAGGTACAGGCCGTGCAGGCCCCCCCACAGTACAAATCGCCAGTCAGAGCCGTGCCACAGTCCTCCCAACAACATCGTCAGCATCAAATGGATGTAAGTCCGGCGGGCCCCCTTCTGGTTACCGCCCAGAGGAATATAGAGATAATCCCGTAGCCACCCGGAAAGAGAAATGTGCCAGCGCTGCCAGAAATTAGAGAATCCGATCGCCGCGTAGGGTGACTTGAAGTTATTCGGAATCGAGAAGCCCAAGCAGAGTGCGATCCCGATCGCGCACAACGAGTAGCCGGCAAAATCGAAGAAGATCTGGCCCGAAAACGCGAACACACCCACCCAGGCGTCGAGCGCTGCCACGGGTGCCGGGGCGTTGAAGGTATCGTTGGCGACCAGCGACAAAATAGAGTCGGCCAGCACAGTTTTCTGGAACAGACCCCAGGTGAACAGCAGCAGGCCCCAGGCAAATTGCGTACCGGTCGCGGTACGGGGCTGTTTGAACTGGGGAATCAACTGGTAAGGCCTGACAATAGGGCCCGCCACGAGTTGCGGAAAGAATGTTACGAACAGCGCGAAATCCAGAAATGAGCGTTCGGGCTCGCTCCGCTTGAGATAGACGTCGATCGTGTAGGAGAGCGTCTGGAAGGTGTAGAACGAGATCCCTACCGGCAGGGTGATGTCGAGCGGCGGCGCGGTGTACGTGAATCCGAATTGCTCGACGATCGCGATGAACGTCTCGGTCAACAGCCCGCCGTACTTGAAATACCCAAGCATTCCCAGGTTGGCCGCCAGGCTCACGCCGAGCAGCGCTCGGCGGCGTCCCGGCCGCTGTTCACGGGCCATCGCGCCGGCGGCGAACCAGTCGACCACGGTCGAGATCCACAGCAGTACGATGAAGAACGGATTCCAGGCGGCGTAGAACAGGTAACTCGCCAGCAGCAGGTTGATCTTCTTGATCCGCCATGCCAGCGGTAGATAGTGCAACGTCACGACGACGGCGAAGAACACGATAAAGACGGTCGAGTTGAACAGCACGGTAGTTGGGCTTGCAGGTTTGTGGTTATTGGCGGGGCCGTCCGAAGTACCGGCCGGGCCAGTCGAGTGATTCGCGAATGACCTAGCCACCCAGCGCGAGTCGCTGAGCTCCGACGGTGTTGAAGATCCACGCCGACACGCTTCCGCACAGGTCGTGGATAACAAAAGGGGAGACTCCGCGGTCACTTCCGACCGCGGAGTATTGGCCCGAGTTGATGTTGCTGAGGGAGATCATTCGGTTCATCCCCTCGGCGCCGAAAAGGTGCGGGACTCGTAGTACCGCGTGGGTATCCTCTTGTCCACGAAACCCGCATAGGCGCGGGATTCGTACCAGCTCGCGACCTGGACGGCATGATCCTCTTCGTCTCGAGGGAAACGCCCGGTCCACGGGCCCGGCCTGCCCGTGGAGTCGGCCAGGACGTTCGCGGAACGGGTGAAAGCGATAGCCAGCGCGATCAGCATCGCGATTCCCCCGGCGACGGCTACCCATTTGGTGACGTTCTGCGCCCCGGCCGGTGTCGGTTCCGAGGTGTTCAGCGCGGTCATCACCTCGACGAAATTCTGGTACCGATCGGCGGACGACTTTTTCAGACACTTGTGGGTGACATTTAACAGCGGATCACCGGTCGGCAGGACATCCCAGGTGATCTCGGGCACTTGGTCGTTGAGGATCGCGCTCATGGTCTCCGGGGATTGCCGAGATCCGCACGCCACCGACAGTCTCAAAGTCCGAAGGTAAACAACGCGGCGCCCGCCGCGATCGTGACGTACTGTCTCCCATTCGCCATGAAGGTGATCGGAGCGGCGTGGACGCGGCCTCCCAGGTCGATGTGCCACACCTCTTCGCCCGTTTTCGCATTGAGCGCGAAGAAGCTGCCGTGTGGCGCGCCGCCGAATACCAGATTGCCAGCGGTGGAAAGGAGTCCCGACATCGACTTGGCCTGAACTTTGTATTGCCAAATCCGTTTCCCGGTCAGCGCATCGAGCGCCCGCACCGCGCTCACGTAATCGGAATCGGGGAACTCTTCCCATTCGTTGGGCAGACCGATCCGCCCAGGAAAGGTTTCCCTTCCAGGTACACGGGATCCTCGTCGAGGTAGTAAGTCGCACCGCCATCGAACGCCATCTGATAGTAGAGTCCGGTTTGGGGACTGTAGCTGGGCGAGTGCCAATTGGCCGCACCGCTGACATCTGGGAAGACCAGCACGCCCTCTTTGGTGGGGAGTTTGCCGGGGACACGGATCGGGCGACCCGTTTGGTCGATTTTTGCCGCCCACGTCTGCTTGGCAAATTGGGTGGCCTGAAGAAACTCACCCGTCTCGCGATCGAGTACGTAATAGAACGCGTTTCGGTTGGCCCACAGCATCAATTTGCGTTGTTTGCCTCGGTACTCGCGGTCGACCAGGATCGGAATCTGGCAGGCATCCCAATCGTGGACATCGTGGGGGGTGAACTGGAAATGCCATTTGATGTCACCGGTGTCTGCGTCGATGGCCAGGACACAATCCGAGTAGAGATTGTCCCCCTTGCGTACTTCCCCATTCCAGTCTGGGCCCGGGTTACCCACACCCCAGTAGAGAAGGTTCAATTTGGGGTCGTACGCCCCGGTCATCCACGTGGGTGNCCCGCCAATCTTCCAGGAGTCGCCCTCCCAGGTTTCGTTNCCCGGTTCACCCGGCCCGGGAATCGTGTGNCGTCGCCACAATCGCTTTCCGGTTTTGGCGTCGTATGCATCCAGGAAGCCACGGATGCCGTATTCACCGCCCGCGACACCTGTGATCNNCANANNTNTGACGATCAGGGGAGCGCCCGTGATGCTGTAACCTTTCTTCGGATGGGCCACGGTTTGGATCCACCGCACGTTGCCGCTCCTGGAGTCCAGCGCGACGAGTTTCGCGTCGAGCGTGCCCATATAGAGCGTGTCACCGAGAATGGCCAGACCGCGATTGACTTTGCCGCAGCAGGTAGCCAGCTGTGGGGGGAGCCCGTGGTCGTACTTCCAGTAGCGCAGGCCGGTCGCGGCATCCACTGCCCAAATCTTGTTCTCCGGCAACGTCAAGAACATCACGCCGTCGACCACCAGCGGGGTGGTTTCGAACGCTGTACGTGTCTGAAATTGTCGCACCCATTTGAGGCGCAGCTGGCCCCCGTTGGCGTCATTGATCTGGTCGAGACGGCTGAAACGTTGGCCGTTGTACTGGCCCGAATAGGTCAGCCAATTTCGGGCATTTTCCGACGCCCCGAGAATCTGTTCGTAGCTGACGCCCACATGGTCGACGTTGCGCGCGCTGGTCGTCTTGCCTTGCGGATCTTGCGCCGATGCGACAGTGGCCGACAGGAGTAGCGCCAAACAATAGCAGCTGCGACGCGGGTGTCTCATTTCGAGGGGCCCTTTCGGAGCGAGAAAATGTACGTTGTCAGGTCCTCAACTTCGGACGAGTTCAGGAATTTCCTGAAGCTCGGCATGAGGGACTTGTGCGGCCTGTTGAGTTGTTCGATCCGACTTTTGCGGATCGTTCGCAGGTTTTCCTTCTCATCCATGAAGAGAAGGAAATAGGTGTTTTCGAAAAGCCGTCGGCCGCTGAATACCTGTCCGTCTTCCGTCACGATTTGCACCAACTGGAAGTCGACTGCAATCTGCGAATCGGGATCGGTCAACGACTTGCGGATGTAGTCAGGGCTGGCGGACAGCCGAGACAGATCGGAACCGCGTCGGCCCCCCTGCGAGCCCGTCCAGTGGCAGGTCGCGCACTTGTGCTGCTTGAAAAGCGTCAGACCACGGGCCGTGTCTCCGGCGGGGGGTTTGCCTTTCGTTGCGCCGCGTTTCGTCTCTTCCGATCGAATGTAAGCCACCATTTGCCAGGCCAGTACTTCCCACACATCGGTGCCGTCGGCGAATCCCGCCATGTCGGTCCCCGAGACACCGTTGGAGATGACCCGCTGGATCTGTTCGTCGTTGCGCGCGTACCGAAAAACTCCATCGGTCAGATCGGGCCCCTTGGCGCCNCGCGCATTGCGGCCGTGGCACCGAGCGCACAGGATATTGAAGAAGTTGCGGCCCTGGTTCACGTCGGAGGGACTGGTGTAGGGATTCTTNGCACCGGTNGCGGCATCGGACTTCGCTTGCGTGGCGGTANCCTGAGCGGGAAGTGAGCCGGCCCAACCGACCGCCGTGATCACCGTCAAAGCCAACACCAACGAAAAACGTCGAGGCATGATTGCCCTCCCTGTGGCCGGTCGATCCTGGGGGTATGGTGTGCGGAAACCACGCCTGCCGCTTCCGATCCGGTTGTCCGGTGGCCGCGACCGGCTGCCAGCGACTCCGCGCCGCGTTCTATTGAACCGCATCTGGTAGCGTGAAGCAATCATCGCAACTCCGATTGCGTGGTGCTGCCGGCCGGCAGGGAACCGATGGGCGCTTCCCGGCCGGTGTCGCGCCGCGCGCGTCGCTAGTAATGGCGGAACGTCAGATCGGTGGTGGGGGTTGCCGCGGTGNCGATCGCGGCGTCGATGGCCGGGCGATCGGGTGACAGATGGCAGACTGGGTCGGTGGCGGACGCGTCGCCGGTGACCAGATAGGCCTGGCAGCGACAGCCACCGAAATCGACGTGCCGGTGGTCACAGCTACGGCACGGTTCGGGCATCCAATCGGTTCCCCGGAAACGTCGAAAGGCGGGTGACTGCCAGGCCTCCGACAACGACATCTGTGCGGCATTGGGGAAGTCGATGTCGGGGATGCAGCGCGCCGCCTGACAGGGGAGAATCGTTCCGTCTGGGTTGACCGTCATGTAGACCCGACCCCAACCGCTCATGCAAGGTTTGGGAAGGTCTTGGTAGCGATCCGGCATGACGTGCAGGATTTGCATCTTCNGCGAGGCGTGCTGGCGGGCGGCTGCCACAATCGCTTCTGCTTGGCGAACCTGTTCACGGGTGGGGAGCAGTGCCCGATGGTTGAGCTGAGCCCAGCCGACGTACTGGACGTGGGCGATTTCCAGCCGGTCGGCCCCCCAGGCCTCGGCCAGAGTCAACATGTCGGGCACGCGTTCGATGTTGTGGCGATGGACCACCACATTCAGGGTGACGGGAAACCCGATCTGTTTGGCGGCCAGGAANGTCTCCCTCTTCTTGTCAAACGAGGGGATTCCGGCCAACCAGTCGTTGCTCTCTGGTTGGGTGTCTTGGAGGCTCACCTGGATCGCGTCGAGGCCGGCGCGGCGGAGTTCGGAGAGCCGCGCGGCCGTCACATTGACTCCCGCGGTAATCAGGTGCGAGTAGAGCCCTGCCTCCCGGGCGGTGGCAACCAACTCCGGGATATCGTTGCGGACCAACGGTTCACCACCGGTAAAATGGACTTGCACGATTCCAATCCGGCTCGCTTCTTCAAGCAGTTGCTGCCAGACCTCGGTGCTCAATTCGGTTTTCAGGGCGTGCAGATCGAGCGGATTGCTGCAGTACGGGCATCGCAGCGGACAGCGGTACGTCAATTCGGCGATCAGACAGTAGGGTGCGTCAATCGTCTGGGTCGGCTTCATGGACGAATCCACGGCGTGTCATCTCCTCCAAGAAATCCCGCACATCATCGTGTGGCTTAGCACTGGGAAATTCGGTCACCAGATCTTCCATCAAGGCGTCCAGCGGGCGGCCGTCACAACGCGTGAGAATGGCCGCACTGGGGGGGTTCAATATTAGCATCCCCTCGGGAAAGATCAGCTGGTGTTGCCGCCGCAAAGAATCCCAACGGTACCGCACATGCGGCGAAAGGATCGGTCGCTTTAAGGTCGTCTTGTCGGTCATGGTCTCTCGCGTTGGCCGGACCCACGGGAGCGGGCGCTCGGTTTNCCCCTCGCCGCTGCCNGCTGGTGCGGTGTACCNCGNGACCAGGCGATCACCTCCGCGATGTACTGTCTCGGGATCNAGGCCATCCCGTTGAGAGNGGATCACTCTGGNCGTTGGTGTGTGGGGGCCGATTGGGGATCAGCGGCGGTCGGCGGCAGCGTGGAAGTCGTGTTCACGTAGGCCGTCACTTCGCCAGCGAGCGAGATTTCGAAGAATGCGGGTTTGCTCCACAGCATGGGCCAACTCTCAGTTCAGGGAAAGCGAGGGAACCGGGACTGGCGTGGTCGACGGGGCGGGACCGCGAGTTGGTTCCGGCGGACAGGTGTGGGCGATTCTAACCCCCCGAATCGATGGTCAGCCACACCCCGGGCAAAAAAATCAGACCGATCGCGGGCTGCTGGCGGCGCGCCACCCGTGGCNCTGGGAGCCGTCTCGATTTCCTGCGCTGTCGGGGATGGCGCGGAGTGTTGGGGTGGGTCCCTAATCGGTCGGCATTCGCAGCACCCGCAGCGCAGCCCCGGGATGGAAATCCCACGCGATCAGNCGNAGTTCTTCGACGGCATCGGACACTTGCAGCCCGAGCTCTCCGGNGTCCGTTTGCGGGAGCAGAGGCCCCACCTTTCCGCGGGCAGCGTTCAGGCCACCTCCCCGCTCCCGCCANGCGGNCCAATTGTGCACGTCGCCGCCGGCGCACAGATAGACGCGNTTGTGAACCGCCGAGGCGGCCAACGCAGCTCGACGGTCNCTNCCCCATGGCAAACGCCGCTCTTGCCAATCACCGGAGGGTCGTNTTTCTCGAGACAACACCTCCGCACCCAGGTCCCAGAGTTCCACCACCGGATCGCGNCCGACCGAGANGGCGAGNACCGGCCGGTCGGNNGATCCAGNGCGCCGGTCGGTCGTCACCGCGANACCTCCGTATTTTAACCAGCGCCGCCACGGTTCGCCGGCGAGGCGCAGAGCCCAGCCCGTAGTCGATTTCGCGAGTGTGAGGTGTCCCAGATCACCAGGCCATCGCTCGGCGGTCCGCTTGCCCTTGGTGAAGCGTTCGAGCAGGAAGGGATGCTCGGTTTTCGCGCTNCGCGCCGCGGCAGTTTCGACGTGGATGTTCCGAAAACCGACGTCGATCGAGTGCCCAGGAAAGGACTCGTGGGCGAGCGCGTAGCTGGCGGGGATCCCTGGACAGACAGGGCTAAAGGTGCCCAGATGTTGGCCGTCCACCGAGAGTTTCCACTGCAGCCGGGACGCGATCGTGATCTCTACTTGGTAGTCGCGTTGCTCCCACAATTGAAAGTCGAGTCGCTGTCTTCCCGAACCCGTGTTTACCGCGAGACGGCACGGTCCGTCTTTGGTCAGAGTCCCGATCGCATCGATCCCGAGAAAGATCGAGTGAGGATAAGGAGTGGTATCGAGCGCCAGCGAGGCGGTGTTGGAAACCGTGAACAGCGGCTGCACTTTTTCCCAGTGACCGCTCGCGTTNCGGTTCATGTGCACCTGGCGTCGCTCGAGAAATCGGGGCGTCATGGTGAACGCGATCGTCAGCGGTAGNCGCCCGACTGGAAATCGCACGGGGCGGATCGTGGTCTGCGTGTGTAGGACGCGTATCTCAGCCCCCGGCGTGACGAGTGGGAGCGGCCCGCGGCACAGATTCAGGGCAGGTCCTCGATCGAACCAGTCGGGACGGACTTCCCAGTAAAGGATGTGGCTGCGATCGTCTCCACGCGTATGGGTGTCGCACAGAATACCGAGATTCCCGTTTTGCAGGACCTGAATCTGCGGGGTCGAATAGGTCGATTCGAGTGCCGTATCTTGATGGATCGAAACCGCCAGGTTTCGCACCGCGTCGGGCTGCACGGTGAATGCTCCCTCTCGCCGGTCGAGAAACTGTGAGACGGGAATACGCAGCAACTGCAGCGGAGTCCGCTGCATGTAGTGCTGCGAGTCCCACAAGGCCTTGTGGTGTTTGCCGAGATAGCTGCCGTCCACGATGCCCGGCACGTAGGGCGGTCGGAACTGGTCGAAGGTACCCACCAAGTAGACCGAGTCGCCCTGCAGACACCATTCGGCCATGGCGCCCTGACTCATCTCGGAGCCGATGTAACACGGCCACGGATCACTCCACGTCTGGCCGCCGTCGTCGGAAGTCGCCAAATAATAGTACGAACTGCCACGGTTGACGGGCCACCCGTCGGGCCGTTTCTCGGGTAGGCGGTGGTTGTAACAACGCAGCAGGCAGAGGAGTCTTCCGCCGGGAAGTTCTACGACACTGGGCTCGGCGAGCGCCTCGCCCGTCGGGGGTCGCCGGATCGCACCCAGTAGGTGCCAGTGATAACCCTCGTCGTCGGAATAGTACCACCAGATGGTGTTCTTGGTTGTGGTGGGAACGTCCTCGTTCCAGCTGGGAGGAATGCCGGTGATCAGCCTACCACTACGCAGCAGTTGCAAGTCCCAATTGCTGAGGGGTCCGACCCGGTTGAAACCCCGGTCACCGGTGCTGGGNACCAGGTCCTTGCGCGCGAGGTTCTCCTGATCCTCGGTCATGCCGATGACCTCGGTCGCCTTCCAGTCGGTTCCCCGGGATTTGAAACTACCCCAGGTTTTTCCACCGTCGAGGGAAGTCATTACCCGGGTGTGCCCGAACTTGGCCGTTCCGTATCGCTGTTCGTACGACTTCTCGACCGGCTGGAAGTGGCCGAAATAGAGNAGCCGCCCGCTCGGCAGGCAGATCGGGTTGCTGCCCTGTCCGTAGCCGCTGATCCGATTGTCTGCGAAGGGGGTCTCCAACTCGAACCAAGTTTTCCCGCGGTCACGGGAGATCCAGGCATAGGAGGCGGGCGAGAGTCCATCGCCCCCGTAATCATGCGGTCTCTTGGTGGCGGGAAAACCNCAGATCAACTGCCCCGNGGAGGTTTCACAGAAACCGCCCTGGTGGAGGTAGCCGGTGACTCCGTCGGCATGGACATTGATTCGGCTGAAGACNTCAAAGCCGTGCGGTANCAGGTCGTTGACCTGCCGCGGAGCGGGGCNCATCCGANTGTTCNCGGGCTCGACGGCGACCGCCGGCGCAGCCAGCAGAAGCGCCACCATCAAAGGGATCCCGCANCCTNGGTCGGCGGGNCAATAGGACGTTCTCATCGGAGGACTCACTGACGATCGCCAGGACCTGTAGGTGTCGGGAAAGGGATAACCTCGGTGGTTCTCGGGGATCGGNNCTGGTGAGTGGGTNGGTGGGGTGCCTATTTTTTGTTTTTGACGAACGGCACGTGTACCGACAAACGGAGCACGACCTGGCC
>PADE01000144.1 GCA_002702965.1 Planctomycetaceae bacterium | reverse complement strand
GTGTGCGCATGGCATCGCCAGTCGCGCATGCGTATTGTGTTGGCCCACACTGATCGGTTTGCACGGCGATTTCTCCTCCGCGAACCGCCTCGCCGCACCATCTGCGTCCCGGGAATGCCTGCGATATGAGCAACCAGTATTACGTATAACGGGACGGAAAAATCTCCGGCCCCGCCACAGCCGAACTCCTGCAAAAGTACGCCTCAGACGGCAAACTGCGGCCCAGCGATCAAATCTCCACCACGCCCGACGGCCCCTGGCACGNGGTCGACAAGGTCACCCTGCTGGCACGGCACCTGCCGGCCCCCGATCCGCTGGCTGATCCTCTCGGTGACCCACTGGCAGCCGCCAGCTTGCTGTCCGCTGCGGTACCCTCGATGCCGACGTCAGGCGGACCCCAGCGNAAGAAAAAAGCCAGGCCCAAGCGCAAGCAAACAGGCGGGCCTAAACCCAAGANAAAAGCAGGCCAACGACCCGCCTGGCTCGCCCCTGCGATCGCGGGCGGCGGCATCCTGGTCTGCCTGCTGGCAATCGGCGGCTACATGCTCCTGGGGACAGGCAGTGAAACCGCCCCGGGAGGTTCCAGTATGTTTATCAGAGGACTGACCGTCGTAGGAATCACCTTTTTCGTGGTCGTGAGCGGATTCTCGACCCTCACAGGCGGATTCTCGTTGNCGCTGGCACTGTGCCTACTGAACGCNTCGAGGAGCACCTTCGGTGACTTTCTCACCCATTTCAAATCAGGCCTGCTCTACTATGCGATCCTGTGGGGTCTCTTCGGGGCATCTCTGCTACTTGGGATCCTGACTGCGTTCATCGCACCATCGCTGGGTGCCTGGGTGGTTGGCATTGGCGTGTTAGCCGTGTTTGTCCTGTCGTACAGACTGCTGATGGATTGGTACGACTGGGAGCATGCGACCGTGGTGCTCGTCTTCATCGTGACGAATGTTATTCAAGCGCTCCTCGGTTACGGAATCTCGGTTGTTCGTGGATTCTGGTCGACATAATGCGACTCTCACGATTGGCGGGATGCGACCGTCATCGATCCAAAAGTAAACGCCGCCGCGACAGCTGGCCCTCGATCGAGGGCGCCGCACGCCTACCAGTTGAACGCGCGCTCGGGCTGGAAGAACGCCGTCTGGCGCGGCTCCATCCCACGCTCGTACGCCGCCCCACGGGCCAGATACAAGCCATGGCCGGGCTGCGGCCGCCAGCCGGGAATCCGCCGCGCGCTGAGTTTGGACGCCGCCGGCCGCTCGATCCCCAGCACGGTATTGCCACGCCANCTGGTCGGAATGCGATACCCGACGACCGGATCCGCCTTGGGGCCCAACCATTCTCCCACACCACCGTCGGCGGCCTGCGGTAACTGGACGACCTCCTCGCTGGTGACGGTCGATAACGGAAACGTCAGAGCAATCTCCGCGCCGGCCGGAACATCGCGAAACACCAGATAGTCCCCCTGAGCCGTAGGTTCCGTGGGCACTCCGGCAACCGTCGAGGCAATCTTGGTCGCGTAACTCGGCTTGCGGACGCGAACCTCTCCGGTGCGCCGCGGCACGATCTGCAGTCGACCCTCAAAGGGTTCTCGGCTGGTGACCGACGCCAGCGGCGTATCGAGGTTAAAGTGCAAATGGACCGCCAGGCCCCTGCTATCGGCACTGATCGCGTGTTCCACGATCTTGCCCAGGGTCCAGATCGCGTGCCCGCCACAGCAGAGCATCAGGCGCCGGTCCCAGTGCAGGAATTCATAGGGCGAAGCCCAACTGAATCCCCCCACCGAACGGCGAAGAACATCCCGGGTGTCGTCTTCGGGTCGTGACTGGGCGGGAATCGAACCGACCTCGACCGACCCGGGGTCCCGGAACTGGCAGGCGACCGTCTGATTACGAAAGTAACGATCGATCGTATCCCACCACGATCCGCGACCGGCTGCGGTCAGCGCCAAAGCCGCCGTGGTCATCTCCATCAACGTACAACAGGGCTCCTCCTCGGGCGTCGCCCCCGATCGTGAAATCAGACTGTGGGCCGACCGGAACCACCGTTCCGCCACATCCAGCAGACGCGCGTCGTCGGTATGCGCCGCGTACCGCGCGATACAGGCAATGGTCGACNCGTTGCCCCGCAGGAAACCGCTCAAACGCCCCTGGTTGTCGCTAAACTGGACCTGGGGATCGAGGACTCCCTGGACTAGACCGCCGGCCAGTTGCAACGCGTCCCCGTCGCCCGTGAGTTCGTGGTACTTGGTCAGGCACTCGACCATCGACACCGCCGAGAGGGGTCCGAAGGCACCCTGCGCAGGGTGGTCCAACGGAATCGTTCGCCAGCGCCCAGCGCGGTGGCTGAGTTGCCGCAGTGCCTTGACCATTCCCCGGAGGTAACCCAGCAGCCGATCGTCACCGCTGTCCACAAACCAGGCCAACAGCGCGTACATCACACGCCCCTGCTCCCAGAGGTCCAGTTCGGTTCCCCCACCCCAGGACTTGACGAATTGGGGGTGCGCAAATCCATCGAGATTGTGGAACGACGAGAGCAGCAGTTGTCGCTGGCGCACCTCGATCTGCTGGCCCTCTAGGTTACCNGTCAGACGCCGGGCCACGATCCGCCCGATCAAGGGGTAGGGGAGCACTTCGATCCAGTCGTAGCGGTGGTGGCTGAAGGCGGGCGGCTGCCAGCCGAGCGAACCGCCGATGTACGGCAAGTAATGATGTTCCGGATCGCAAATCTGATTGAAGTGCCCGAGCGCCAGGTTGGCGATCTGGCCCAGATCGGGCCACCCCCCCAAGCTCCGCTGTGCGCCGACGCGGCCCGGCATCTCCACGCTGACCGGTCCACCAGCGCTCGGCGCATCCGCCGCCGCCGCGACCTGACGGAGGGTGGGCGGTTTGTCCTCGGCAGCGGCGGCCGTCGACCAGCCGGTACTCGCAGCGCCCAGACCCAAAGCACTCTGCCTAAGGACTTGCCTGCGGTTCCAGTCCCCCCGATCGCTCGATCTCTCGCGTGGCGTTTCCGATTTCATCGCACTCTCCGTTACGGAAGCCTCCCGCGCCTGGACCCCGGCAACTCCGCACCGGCGCGCGGCGCAACTTCGTTACGTTAAGGCCCCTGCTGGGNAAAAGGTAGNGGGCGGAGCTGGTGTTTCAACTTCGCAATCGCCGTCTCGGGACTGGTCAGAACCGATCGCCCCGGCACCGCCGGAATCGACCGGCAAGCCGGACCCATCGAATGCTGGGCCAGCAGCAGGGCATCGCAGTCGACGAACTGTGCGGCGCAGTTTGCAATCCGCCGGTCGTGCTCTTGCCGGTCACCCGACTGAAGCGCCTCCAGCGCCCCCGGCACGTGCTGTAACCGCACCGAACAGGAAACGCCAGCGACCTCCGCATAGCGCATCAAATCGGTTTGCAGCGCCACGAGCGTGTCGGCTACGGTTGCCAGCGCCACCAGGTGAGTGCCGCAGCGGCAGGCCGCTTCGATCATCGCCTCGTAAGCGGTGAGGACGGGAATGTCCAGATCGCGACGCGCCGTTTCGACCGCCGGACCGAACAGCGACCCGCTGAACAGAATGCCTTCCGCGCCGGTCTGTGCGCTGTGGTGAATCAGTGATGCCACCCGCTGGTCTATCTGAGGTGTAACCTCACCATGGCGGCGGTAGTCCGCGTACAGCGACCCGTCATAGAGATGGACGATCTCGGCCTGTGGCCACCGTTGTGCGAAAACCTGCTCTAGAGGCGCCATCGATTCGTACAGCGCATGCACCAGTCCGATCCGAGTCGTCATCACGCTGCGCCCTCGTCCGCAAGCTGTCGCCCGTCCGGGAATGCGCGACGGCGCACGCGACCGCCACCCGCTCGGTACCTGTTCACCGGATCACAAACTGCTTTGCGTAGCCTCCATCGAGCAGGCTGCTATTGTAACCGACGTCCGCGGTGCTACCCCAACNGCGNCGGCAGACGGTCTGTCGACGAGGGGGTCCCCAGTTCGCTAGAATGGCCTGCCTACCAACTAACACGNCCGCGGTAGATCAATCCGTCGTAGGTCACCGGTACTATGTCACCGGATAATCGGGAAACAGGAGTTCACCATGCGACTCACTTGCTTTGGAATGCTGTCGGTCGTGGCACTCGGTGCGACGTGCGGTTGCGGGACTGGCGGCCAATCGACCGTTTTGAAGCCAGCCNCCACCAGCGCTGTGGCCGACGCCCCGGCGGACCCACAACCGGCGGCCCCGCAAACGGATGCTCCTACGCCACCTCCTACNCCACCTCCTACACCACCTCCTACACCACAAGGTCCCGCTGTCGATGCAAACTCGGTTTCGGGTGACACCCCTCAGGGAGCGCACAACTCCTGGCACCGCTGGCGCGGTCCAACCGCCAACGGCGTCGCGCCAAAGGGAGATCCGCCCCTGCAATGGGACGAATCGACCAACATCCAGTGGAAAGTCAAACTACCTGGCTACGGCTCGGGAACGCCCATCGTGTGGCAGGACAAAGTCTTTCTGCTGNCCGCGGTTGACACCGGTAAGGTGCCCGCAGCACCTGCTGCCAAAGCCGACAGTGGTGACTCCGCTCCCGCCGGAAAACAGCGCCGCAGGCGTCGCGGGGGTTTTCGCATGTCGACTCCCACGCCGAAAACCACCTTTGAGTTCACACTGTTGTGCCTCGATCGGCAGACCGGTAAGACCGTCTGGCAGCGTGTGGCGCGCGCCCAGGTCCCCTTTTCGGGACACCATCCTTCCCACGGCTTCGCATCCTCGTCAGCCGTCACCGATGGGAACCGACTGTACGCGTCCTTCGGCTCGTACGGGACCTACTGCTACGACCTGGAGGGCGAGCTGCTGTGGCAGCAGGATCTGGGTGACATGCAAACCCGTGCCGGATTTGGCGAAGGGACCTCACCGGCGCTGCACGGCGAATCGGTAGTTGTCAATTGGGACCATGAAGGGGAGTCCTTCATCGTCTGCTTGAACGCCGCCAGCGGCGAGGAAGTCTGGCGCACACCGCGTGACGAACAGACCACCTGGGCGACTCCGCTGATTGTCGAACACGAGGGTACCGTCCAAGTGGTCACCAACGCCTCCAACCGCACCCGCAGCTACGACCTAGCCAACGGCGACCTACTGTGGGAGTGCGGCGGGCAAGCGGGTAATCCGATTCCCACTCCCGTTGCCAACCAGGGAATCGTGTATTGCATGACCGGATTTCGCGGCTATGCGGTGTACGCGTTGCCGCTGGCTGCCCGCGGTGACATTACCGACAGCGAGCAGATNATCTGGAAGCACAATGACAACGGACCTTACGTGGCCTCGCCCGTGCTCTACGAGAATCTCTTGTATTTCACCAAGGAGCGCCGCGGGATCCTGTCCTGCGTCCGCGCCGACACCGGTGAGTTCCTGTTCCAAGACCAGCGGCTGCCGGGCTTTGAAGGCTTGTACGCATCGCTCTCCGCAGCGGCTGGAAAAATCTATATCGTGAGCCGTAACGGCACCGCGCTAGTGCTCAAGCACGGACCCCAATTTGAAGTATTGGCAACCAACAAGCTGGACGAGGGAATCGACGCGTCACCGGTGATCGTGGGCAAACAGCTACTGCTGCGCGGCCAGGAACATCTGTACGCGATTGCGGAACCCTAACCGGCGGATCGCCGGCATCGACGATCGCTCGTGCTGCGCATGATAAGAGAGTTGTTCCAATCAAGGTGTCGGCCAGTGCGGGTCGTTTGAAGAACGATCGCGCCGGCGCATCCAAAAGGAGTGATCGCATGTCCCCTCGACGCGCCCAAACCTTGGCCGCGAGTTGCTGGCTCGTCACCGCATTNGTGCTCTCGGAGCGAAATCCGGCTGCCGAGTTCGGGCCCTGGATGGCGACCTACGAACTGAGCGCCAAGATCGATGTGGCCATCAATCCCGACCGGCTCTACCACGGGCCGGCCGCCGTGGTGGCCCCCAATGGGGACTGGCTGGTCTGTTTCCAGGACAGCGCCGACCACGGTGGGACCGACGGGGTGATCAGCCAGGTCCGCAGCCGTGACGAAGGCCGCAGCTGGCAGGTCGACGGCGTCATGCACGACCAGCGCGCCGACCGGTTCTTCTCTCGAAATCCCGCCTACGGGGTCACCGCCGACGGGAGGATTGTGATGGTCGTCCAGCGCTGGCGCCCCCTCCCCGAAGGAGAGGAATTCGTGCTCGGTCAGTCGGTGGCGATCCAACCCAGCGCCTACCTGATCAGTAAAGACAACGGCCACACCTATCAGTACCGGGGGGTGGTCGACACGGAGGTCCCGCTGCGTCATCAGGGAACCACCAGCGCCATCGTCCGGCACCAGGGACGGTTGTGGATGGCCGCCGTCAGCAACAATGCGCCGCCGCGGGGAATCTGTCTGTACAGCACCGAAGATCCGGTCAAAGGCTGGCAATTCGGGGGCTGGATTTTCCCCCACAACTTGCTGCCCTCACCGGTTTTTGTCAGTTATGGATCGTTGGCGTTCCGCAGCGACGGTTCGTTGCTCGCGCAGTGTGTCCACTACGGGAACAATTTTCAGCGGATCAGCCGAGACGAGGGCCGCAGTTGGAGCCCGGTGCGGGTCTTGAAGAATCTGGGCACGTACAAAAACCCCGACCTGGCTTACACCGGGGACGTCCTTGTCGCGCACGGCGTCGCCACCCCGGGAACCGGGGAAAAGCAACGCGATCAGGCCAACTGGAATGCCTCGGCCGGAGCGGCGGTGGTGTACTTCTCCCCCGACGAGGGGCTCAGTTGGGGGCGTCCGGTGATCCTCAATCGCTACGGCTGGCGCGGTGGCGGNGGGNACAGCGCCTCGCTGCCAACCAAAAGCGGCGGTCTGTTCATCGTCTTCAGTACCGATTCCGGACCGCGCACCGGGAAACAGGGAGGCAAGCCGGACATCCGCGGCATTCACTTGACCGATGTGGAAATTCGCCGACCTTAGTTGGTATCGGCTCCCGACCACTCGATTCGCCCCTTTGACAGCAGAAAGAAAATACCCATGCCTTCACGACGTTTCGCGGTCGCGATCTGTCTGCTTGCGGTGAACACAACGGCACAGGCCGAATCCCATAGCTGGCTGTTTGTTTCCCTGCTCCGCGCCAAGACCATTGTCACCTTCCAGCGGGACGCCGAGACCGGTGCCCTACAGCGGCGCGGCGAAACGACCTGTCCCGCCGAACCGGCCTTCCTGAGCGTCTCACCCGATCGCAAGACACTGTTTGCCTCCTACCGTTCAACGGGNCAGCTGGCCAGTTTCCGGATCGACCCTGCCAACGGCAAGCTGGAACCGCTGAGCGTCGTCGCGGGGGGCGAGGATCCAGCTTACGTGCTGGCTGACCGCACGGGCCGTTTTCTGTTGAGCGCCTACTATCTGGCGAACAAGGTCACTGTCCACCGCTTGGGACCCGACGGATCGATCTCAGCGGAAGCCCTGCAGACGATCGCCACCGCCGAAAAGGCGCACGGTTTTGCGATCGACTCCGCCAACCGGATCGCCTTTGTCCCCCATACCGGTGGCAATCGGATCTACCAGTTCCGGTTCGATGCCCAGAGCGGTCGGTTGAGCGCCAGTCAACCGGCTTTCACCAGCACTCCCGAGGAAGACCACCCCCGCCATATCGCACTGCACCCGTCGGACCGCTGGGCTTATGTCAGCAACGAAGCGGGGGACAGCGTGGGCGTGTTCGCGGTCGATCGCAAGCGCGGGACACTGCNCCGGATCCAGACAATGAGCACCTTGCCTNNCGATTTCGACGGCAGCACCAACGCNACCGCCCGCTGTGAAATCACGCCCGATGGCAAATTTGTTTATATCGCCAACCGCGGACACGACAGTCTGGCCGGTTTCGCGGTCGATCCACAGACCGGAAAAGTACGCTCGCTGGGTCAGACACCGACCGAAAAAACACCCCGTTCGTTCACGATCGAACCGCGGGGAAAATTCCTCTACGCCGCGGGCGAGAGCAGCGGCCGACTGGCCGCCTATCGGATCGGCGCCGACGGCCAACTGGCACCCCTGGCGACCTACGAATCGGGACCCGTCTCGTGGTGGGCTTTGGCCGTCGACACTCCGTCCACGCGTTAACCACGTATCCTCACCATCCCCTCCGTTCACTCCCGCGGCACGACCATCACCCCTATGCCCTTCGCCAACCCTGTGGAGACTGTAATCCATGCGTCACCTCAACCGTCTCGCCAGTCTGTTGATCCTGCTCGGCAGCACGCACGCAGCGTTTAGCGCCGAGTACACTCAAGAACAGTTCGTCGCCTCGCAGTCTGAGACGGTCGGGAATTGGGTCGGCACAATGACGGTACCTGCCACCGATGACGCGCCGGCGGTGACCTACAACGTGCGATCCCAAATCGCCTGGGTGATTCCGAAGCGAGTGATCCGTTGGAAATGGACCGAAACTCCCCGCGGAGAGAACGCGACAGAGGTGGTCTGGGTGGGACAGACCGCCTGGCGGGAGACCGACCGCCAGGTGGTGATCCACGGCTACAACAGTGTCGGAGTCCATTTCGCCGACACCCTGACCCGGCTGGAACCTGGTCGCAGCACCTGGAAGCGAACCGCAACCGGTCCACAGGGGCCGGTCAGCAGCCAGGCCGTGTTGGATACCCGCACGAAAGACACCCTGGTGTTCACCGTCGAAACGCAGACCGACACCGGCCAAACCATGACGGCTCGCGCCAGCTTGCACCGCGCGGGGACCCGACCGGTTGAGGGAGTCGCCGCCGAGGCACTCCAGCCGCTGCAACCGTTTCTGGGCACCTGGGAACACGAGGGAACTGCGATTGGCACCTTCGAGGGTCTGCCGACCAAAGGTCGACAACGGATCACCGTGAAACGTCGATTCGTGCAGCAGCAGACCGGAATGTTGACACAGTGGGAGTTGCACTCGACAACCGACGGGAAACGCGTTGCATACGGTTCGGCGCTGGTCGTGCTCGACCCGGCAACACAGAGCTTGAAGGGCTTCCATTGGGGCTACGATGGCGACGTCTACTGGACGGGGACCAGTCTGGTCGATGTCCTGCCGCGCGAACTGCGGTTCCATACCCAGGAACTGACCATCAACGGNACCTTCACACGGTACACCCTGACCGATCAACTGCTGGAGGACGGCACGATGCGTTCTCAGCACGTCGATGTGCGGCAAACCGGCAAGACGCTCCCCGACATCGCGCCGAAAATCTTTTCCCGAAAATGAAATAAGGGACCCCGCTTGCTGTCAGGATCTCTCTTCGGAAGCGATCTCACCTCGGACGCAGGAGCACGCGATGCCAGAGACGTGGTCGCGGATCGACAGCTGGCTGATGGGCGAGGCCTGGGTCGGTTCGCAAATCGCCGACCACCTGTCGTTCTTGTGCGACGAACTGGGTGTGCGTTGGGCCGGATCGGAGAACGAGCGNCGGGCCGCCGACTACATCGCCAGCCAACTCGTTGGGGATCGAANGGACCCGCCGCGGCTGGAACCGTTTTCCCTCGACACCAGCACCTGCCAGAGCGCCACGCTGCAGCTGGTCGGTGAACCGGACTGGGTGATCGATGTCCGGCCCGGTCTGTTCTGCGAATCGATCCAGTGCACGGCGCCGTTGTGCGACGCCGGTTACGGCATGCCGCACGAAATCAAAGACCGGGGTGCCGCACTGGCCGGTGCGGTGGCCCTGCTCGATGCCGGGCTGGAACCGTTCAGCGATCCACTCCCGATCTCGCGCCGGCTGCGCGATCTGTCCGAGGCGGGTGCTCGGGCGGTCGTCACCACGGCGCCGCAGCCGGGCCGCCTGCTGCAGCACACCTCGGGCGCCGACTGGCGGGAGGGCGATCTGACCAACGCCGCGCTGCCGCTGCTGCAGACGTCCCGGGAAGACGGGGCCCGACTCCGGCGGTGCGCCGGTTCCGACGCGCGGATTGCGATCGATGTGCAAACACGCCGCTTCCAGACAAATTCCTGGAATGTCGCCGGCGGAATCACGGGGGAGCGGATGTCCTCGGAGTGCCTGTTGCTGAGCGCCCATCACGATACGACACCCGATTCTCCCGGCGCCAACGACAACGCGGCCGGCGTCGCCGTCCTGCTGGAGACCGCCCGGTTGCTGACCGGTGTCGGCCCAGCGCTCGGGGTCCGGCCGCAGCGCAGCATTCAACTGGTCAGCTTTGGCGCCGAGGAACAGGGACTGCAAGGTTCCAGCGCATTCGTCGATCAGCATTACGGCCCCGACCCGCTGCCCCAGCTGATGGTCAATCTGGATGAACTCGCCACCGGCCCGATGAAGGGCGTGGTGCTGCAATTCCCGGAACTGCGGCCATTGGTGCAGCGCCAGCTGGACACGATCGACGAGGGCCTGCGGTGCCATGTGCTCTCGCAACTGGACGCCTCAGGAGACATGTTCCCCTTTGCACGGCGCGGGATTCCCGCCTCGTTTCTGTGGCGGTGGCGGTTCGTGGGACGCCACGCCGAGGTCCGGTTCGGGCACAGCAGCTCGGATACGCTCGACAAAATCCGCCTCCGCGAGCTGAAGGAGTACGCCGGTCTGCTGGCCCGCCTCCTGCTGCGACTGGCCCAGTTACCGGCTGACCAGTGGCCGGAAAATCGACTAGAACCCACGCAGATCGCCCAACGCATCGACGCGGAAACCGACACCGTGTTCCGCACCATGTAAGGGCTCAGCCTGCCAGCCTCGACGACTCGCGATCCCACCGACCATGAAAATCACCGCATTGGAAGCCATCCCCGTCAACGTTCCTCTCAAAGCGGGATTGACGACCAAAACCGCCCACGGTGAACACCACCACTCCCCCTACGTCATCGTCCGCGTCCACACCGATAGCCAGCACGTCGGGCTGGGCGAGGCCACCCTCTCGCCCCGCTGGAGCGGCGAAACGAGTCCGGGTGCGATCGCCGTGATCGAGGGGCTACTCGCTCCGCTGCTGTGCGGCGAGGACCCGACAGAGATCAACCGTTTGCGGCGCAAGATCGACGGCGCAATCCGCCTGAATCCGTTCACCAAAGCGGCCATCGAGATGGCGCTGTGGGATCTGGCGGGCAAGGCCCTAGGGGTGCCGGTCTACCAACTGCTGGGGGGCAAGTTGCGCGACCGGCTGCCGATCAAGCTCGTGGTGGGCGCTTTCGAGGTACCTCGGGCCGTCGAGCTGGCGCAGCGATTCCTCGAGTGGGGTGCGCGGTGTCTGAAAGTCAAAGTCGGACTCGACCCCGAGCAGGACCTGCAACGGGTGCGCGCCGTGCGCGAGCTGGCCGGCCCGAACATCCCGATCGGCATCGACGCCAACTGTGGTTGGAGCGCCCCCCAAGCGCGGCGCATGCTCAACCAGCTCGCCGACTGTCAGCTACTGTTCGCGGAACAGCCTCTGCCCGTCGGCGACCCGGCCGAACTGGCCGCGCTGCGCCGGGCGACCGACGTTCCGATCATGGCGGACGAAAGTGTCTTTACACGTGAAGATGCCTGGCACCTGACCACCCACCGGGCGGTCGACCTGCTGAGCGTCTACCCCGGCAAACAGGGAGGTCTTCTGGCAACCCGCGAAATCGCCCACGTGGCGCAGGCCGCCGGAATCGCGTGCTCGATGGGGAGCAACCTGGAACTGGGAATCGGCACCGCCGCGATGTTACATCTGGGCGCCGCGGTCGGGGCGATCGACAGCGATTCGTTCCCGGGCGACTTTATCGGTCCGCTATACCACCAGGCCGACATGCTGGTGACACCTCTGGCACTCGGCCCGGAAGTGGCCCGCGTACCAGACGGGCCAGGGCTGGGCGTCGAACTGGACGACGAGCAGCTCGAGAAATACCGCGACCGCAGCGGCCAGGCCAAGGCGCTCGGCGCCACCACCGAGACCCACTTTACAGGATAGAGCCGTGAATCGGTTTCCCGAGAGCTTGCGCAGTCAACTGAAGAACGTACACACCTACGTGGTCACGCCGTTCGACCGGTCGGATCCCCTTCAGGTCGATCTGGAAGCCCTCCGCGGGAACCTCCGATTCCTGGTCGACGCGGGTGTCCGCGTGGTTGCCATGTGCGGCGGCACGGGGGAATTCGAGGCACTCAGTCCGGCTGAGTTTCTGGAGGTCACACGCGTCGCGCAGGAAACCGTGGGGCAACAGGCCCTGGTGGTGGCGACGGTGCCTGGAAATCTGCCGGTGGCCAGCGAATTGCTCGCCGCCTACCACGCACTGGGGGTCCAAGCCGTGCTGGGCATGCCCCCTTTGATCCGTGGGCAAATTCCCCGCGACACAGACGGCGTGGTGGCCTACTTCCGCCTGCTGTGCGACGCCGCGCCGCTGGCCGTGATGCCCTACAACACGCAGGGCTGGCCCGCGGAAATGTTCTGTCGATTCGCTGAAATCGACGGCATCATCGCGGTCAAGGATCCCTGCTTTCACCCCCATGAACTCTACAAAGCGATCCAAAGGCTGGGGGATCGTTTCGTGTGGATTGGAAACAAGCAGCACGATCCGGGAGTGGTCCAACTGCGCTACCAGATGGGCGTCGAAGCCTTCACTTCTGGCCAATCCAATTTCTGGCCCGCTCCCGAACTCGAACTGCACGTCGCCGCCTCGCGGCAGGACTGGGACCGCTGTGTCGAACTGCAAAGGCAATGCGCCCCGCTGGAGCGTCTGCGGATGCAGAGCGACGATGCGGCGATGGTCAAGGCCTGCCTAGATCTGGTCGGCCTGTACGGCGGCCCGGTCCGCCCACCCCGCTGTGGGATCGACTCCGCCGGCCGCCAGCAGATCGAGTCGAGCCTGGCAGCGCTCGACGTCCCCCGCGCGGGCGGTTGATGCGGCATTTGCCGGCAGCCATGCAGCTCACTTAACGATCTCCAGATCCGCCAGGTAAATCGCGGTGATGGTCTGGCCTCGGGCATCCTTCTCGTGGGACGAGTACCAAGACATCAAAGCCCGCGTCGGACTTAGTTCCACAAACCCCGGGTAGGACGTATCGCCCCCACTAGGCAGTTCAGCGAATTCCTCAAGTCGGTCGTCGACC
>PADE01000143.1 GCA_002702965.1 Planctomycetaceae bacterium | reverse complement strand
GCCCGGGCCTCCCCGTCGCCGACTCGTCGAACTGGCGTTCCGCCTTCCTTCCCGGGATCTACCAGGGCACCTACCTGGACACCCGCAAAACAAAAATCGACGAGTTGATCGCCAACATCCGTAACGTCACCATCCCCCACACGGCCCAGCGCAAGCAATTGGACCTACTTTCCGTGCTGAACCGTAAACACCAGCAGCAACGATCCGACGACCCGAATCTGGAGGCCCGCATCCAGTCCTTTGAACTCGCCTTCCGAATGCAAATGGAAGCGACCGACGCACTCGACGTCTCCAAAGAGACCAAGGCAACTCAAGATCTGTACGGTGTGAACAAGATCCACGGCCGGCAACTGTTGATGGCGCGGCGACTCGTCGAACGGGGCGTGCGNGTCGTGCAGTGTTATCACGGTGATGTGCAGCCATGGGATTCCCACCAGGACATCGCCGGCGGCCACAAGAAACTGGGCGCCGAGGCGGATGGCCCGATCGCAGCTCTCATCCAAGATCTGAATCAGCGAGGGCTGCTGGACGAAACACTGATCGTCTGCGGTGGCGAGTTTGGGCGCACGCCGGCGGTCGAAATTCCGCTCGGTTCAACGGCGCCTCCCACCGGACGCGATCACAATCACCATGGATTTACGGTATGGATGGCCGGGGGCGGCGTGCGGGGTGGCACTGCCTATGGAAACACCGACGAGTTCGGGTACCAAGCGGTCGAAAATCGTGTCCACGTGCACGACTTGCACGCCACCATGATGCACCTGATGGGTTTCGACCACGAGCGATTGACCTACCGTCACGCGGGACGCGATTTCCGCCTGACCGACGTCCACGGCAGCGTGGTCCCTGAGCTGATCGCTTAGCGAGACCGGCTTACGCGCGGCCGCGTTGCCGATCCAATTCCGTGCCACGGTCTCTCCGCCGATCAGGCGTAGGCCACGTGCAACTCCACCTTCTCAATCTGAACCGTTGGTGCGTCGGCTTGGGGAGGCCGCTCATGGCGCACGCTGATCAGGTTCTTGCCAACCGCAAACAAATCGGCCGGCGGTGAGAATTCCGTCCACTGGTCTTCCCGTTTGTCCACGGTGAGCAGCCCCGCGTTCAGTCGCACTTCGATTCGGGCCGGGTGGGAGAGGCCGACGCGCAGCTTGAGACGCTCGACCCGCCCACCCGCGGCGGCGACNTCATCCGCGACGTGCAGAAAAAGCAAGTTGTCAGCCCGTGCGGCGGGGTCCAGCGCGACCGGNAGTTGTCCCAGCATGTTGGTGTTCGCGTACGCCAGGCGCGGTGTATGCCAGTTGTTCGGATAGGGCGTGAGCACGGGCGAGTGCCCACCGCCGCGGCGTTCGATGGCGAACATCTTGTCCAGGTAACGCAGGCTCTGGGGACTCCCGATCTCGCCGTACATACTCCANTCCTGGCCGGCGTAGGTGTAGTTGAAGGTACTGACGGCATCCGCACCCTGTTGCCACCAGTTGGCATAGACACCGCGGCTGACCGCGGCGATGCCCGGATCGTAACCATCCGGTTTGTGGACAAAATCGGTACACGGGTAGATCTTGACTCCGGCCGCAGCGGTGAGCATCCGGAAGTCGGCGAGATCGACCGCCATCGTCCGGCAACCGAGCGTGAGCACGTCGACCAGACGCTCCCGTATCCAGGTTTCGATATCGATGCCGTCAAAGTGGCAGCCGACGATCGTCTCGGGAACCCGCGCCCCGATCAGCAACGGCCGACGACGTCTCAGGGCAACCTCCTGCAGCGTGCGGCGCAAAGACCGCATAAAATCCGTCAGCGCGCCGCGATGCTCCCATTGGTGGCCGGGCTGGAGCACCGGACTGTTGCGCGCATAGTCCACTTCGATGCCATCAAAATCATAATTGGTAGCCACCTCGCGCAGAGCACGCAACTTGAGCTCGCGGGTGCCCTCTGCAGCAAAATTCCAGAACGCCGACTTGTGGTAGGGAGAGATGTACTCGGGAGGGCCGTCGGGATCTGGGTTCCAGTTGATCAGCCAATCCTTGTGCTGCCACTTCTGAGGCAACTTCGGAGCCGCGCCCCGATCGTGATCCCCGCCATTGATGCGCAGCGAAAAAAATGACTCGATTCCCCGTTTTCGCGTCTCGTCGCAGCAGAGGCGGACAAGATCGAGTCCCGCCGGCACCCGTTGAAACACCGGGTGATCGAGCAGTGTCGGCAATACCACGCTAGGGTAGGGTGCCTCATTCCCCTCGCTCCAACACCAGCCCACGCTGTCGATCTGACTACCCGGCCGGTCGAGCAGACCGAGCAGGTGGCTTTTGACACGCGCGAGACTCGACTGACCGTCGGGCGGCTTGTAGTCGAAAAGATGCGCAAGCGCATCGTAATTGACAACGATACGGCGTTTGCGATCGACCGCCTGGCGATGGTCGTCGGTCAACGCGGCGGACGCACCGGAACGCGCGGATGCAGCCGCTGTGGCGCGAGGCCGGGCCAGGCTCGTCGCGGCCAGACCAACTCCCACAGCCGCCGTGCCGAAAAACTCGCGGCGCTGCGTGCGATCTCGTTCTGACATGTCGATTGTCCCCTGTAGTCTCTGCTTCCTATGCGTGTTTGGCTGCTACCCCCCAGCCGGTCCTGACCCCACCCGATAGGTGACTTGCAAGCAACAGCCNCCGNCGTCGCGCCACCGCCTGCACCGTGTCGGANATTGTCGCCCAGCGGCACCGTAAAACCAAGCCGACGACCACCGTTTCCCCCACGCCCACGCCCCGGTGGCTGCTCGACCGGATCGCGACGCCCGCCCGGTTGGCTTGCCGGGGCAAACCGTTGCGGGCCAGTGGGTAGGGGACTAAAATCCCACCACCACACCGCTGCCAATGGACAAAAGTAGCGGGTATTCCCCCCAACACGTGATTCATGGTCCAGCCGTCCGAATGCTGGATCGACGGCTGCGAAGGTGTCGGCGTGACAGGCGATGCATCACTCCCGGGAATCAAGGTCGTCTTCTGTGACCTCGATGGCACCCTCTACCTCGGTGACCAGCTCATCCCCGGCGCACGAGGGTTCTTAGAACGCTGCCACAGCCGCGGCATTCGGCCGTTCTTTCTTTCCAACAACTCATCCCGTTCGGTCGAGCAGTATGTCGAGAAGCTGATCGGCCTCGGTATTCCGGCATCCGCCGACGACGTGTTGCTCTCCACGCATGACTTACTCTCGTGGCTGAATAAAAAGGGGGTCCGGGAGGTCTTCCTGGTTGGCACCACGGGGATGCGNTCGATGTTCACCGCCCGCGGATTCGTTACCGACTCCCGCGCGCCCGAGTACGTCGTGCTGGGGTACGACACCGAGGTCACGTACGNCAAGCTGGCGACGGCAACGGTCCATCTCCACCGGGGAATCCCGTTGGTTGCAAGCCATCCGGATCTTGTCTGTCCGGTGCCGGACGGGGGACTGCCGGACGCAGGTTCGTTTCTGGCGCTCCTCGAGGCAGCCACAGGGGTGCGGCCAGTCCACGTCTGCGGAAAACCCAACGCAGGCATGGTCCTCCACAAGTTGAACGAATTGGGAGTCGCTGCCAACCAGTCCGCGGTGATCGGAGACCGACTCTACACCGACGTCGAAATGGCCAAACGATCCGGGGCGATGGGAATTCTGGTACTCTCGGGCGAAGCGACGCGCGACGATGTCNAGAACGCCCCTCAGCAACCCGATCTCGTCTTGGCGTCCGTCGACGACTTGCTGCGTTGAGCTGCTCACGCCACGCTGATCAGAGTGGTGCGGGTTCGCTGGCTCCAGACGCGTGTCGCCGATCGGCAGATCGGTGATCCGTCGGTACCGCGACTTTCCACCACGCGGAAACCGCAGCGGCGTTCTATACTGACGCGGCGACCCCCACCTCGGGAACCACCCCCTATCGAAACGCCCGGCTCCATTCCCCGATCGAGAACGTCAGCATGCCCCAGATTGAGCCGATGACGATCGACGTTCCCCAACAGGTTTTGGACGATCTGCGGGAACGATTAGAGCGCACGCGTTGGCCCGACCAAGTTCCCGGAACTGGCTGGAGTCGTGGTGTCGACCTGGATTATATGAAGCAACTGGTTGCCTACTGGCTCGACGAATACGACTGGCATGCGCAACAGGAGGCCCTCAATCAGTACGCGCATTTCCGGGCAGACATCGACGGGCTCGGGGTTCATTTCATTCACCAGCCGGGACAGGGCCCCGACCCGATGCCGCTGTTCATGATGCACGGCTACCCCTGGTCGTTTATTCTGCTGTTGCGGATCCTGCCAATGTTGACCGATCCGGCAGCCTACGGCGGAGACCCGGAAGACGCGTTCACAGTCGTCATTCCATCGATCATCGGGTACGGGTTCTCAGACCCCTCGCCGGAACCGGGGTTCGGATTTCAACACCACCCCGAAAAATACGACAAGTTGATGACCGCGGGACTCGGGTACGCGCGCTACGGCATCGAAGGGGGCGACTGGGGCGGTTTTATTACCGCTCCGTTTGGATATCATCACCCTGAAAATCTGATCGGCATTCACCTCAACTGTCTGTTCCCGCGACTGGGTGACGAACGCGAGCCCGCAGACAAAGATCCGGACATCCTGCGCGGGCTCGGCATGCGCTGGGCCCCGGTCCGGCCACGGGACCCCGACATGCTGCGCTACTGGAAAAACGTCGAGCAGTACTGGATCGACGAAGGGGCCTACTGTCACCAGCAGATGACACGCCCCCAGACATTGGCCGTCGGCATGACCGACTCCCCGGCCGGATTGGCGGCCTGGATCATCGAAAAATGGCGGGCCTGGTGTGGCTGGGGCAACGACTTCGAGAAGTTGTTCTCACGCGACATGCTCATCACCAACGTCATGCTGTACTGGGTGACCAATTCCTTCTGGTCGGCAATTCGCCTGTACAGTGAATCGTACTATCACCCCTGGGAGCTGCCGGCGGGCGAGCGCATCGAAGTGCCAACCGGCGTCGCCGCATACCCACACGAGTTAGCTCCGATCGTCCGCAAACGCGCCGAGCGCTACTACAACGTCGTGCATTACACCGACTATCCCGCAGGCGGCCACTTCGCGATCCACGAACGGGCCGCAGAGATGGCCACCGATCTGCGCACCTTTTTCCGACCGCTGCGCAACCGATGAGTCCCCGCTAACGGGTCTCCCACGTCGTGCGCACCACTCGGCTGGCGACCACGGGGGAGCGCCGCAGCGCAGACGCCCGATCAATAGTCGGCGATCGCTCCATCGCGCTCGTGCCGGGGGTTCGGCCAGTTTCCATTCTTGGGGAGCTTGGCGTGCATCTTGTCGACGGCTCGTTGGTCGATTTCGACTCCCAGCCCGGGCCCCTGCGGCAGCGATGCGTGCCCTCCCTTGTCGATCGTCCACGACACCCGTGCGACATCGCCGGGATTGTAGCCGGTACCCCCCTCGTGGATGAGGAAGAACGGGATCGAAGCGATGGCGTGAAAACTGGCGGTCATACCCAGAACGGTACACGCGTTGTGCGGCGCCAGCGGCACGTGGTAGGCCTCGGCCAGGGTCGCGATCTTCTTCATCTGGCTGATCCCACCGCAGGCGCCGATGTCGGGCTGGAGGACGTCGATGCACCCTTCGTGCAGATACGGAATGAACTCCCAAATGGTGCGGTCACGTTCCCCGGTAGCGAGCGGCACCTTGATGGCATCCTTGAGCCTCTTGAAGACCTCGATATTTCCGGGCACGGCCGGCTCTTCAATGAACAGCACATCGTAGGGCTCGAGGGCACTGGCCAACTGAATCAGGAACGCCGGCGGCATCGCGCAGTGCGCGTCGAGCATAATCGCACCGTTGGGACCGAGCCGCTCGCGGAACTGCGCCACGTGGTCGACGTAGCCTTTGACCATCTGAGGTGTCGCGGCGAATTCGCGAGGACCTCCGGGGCCGNCTTTGTACGAGGTGGCACTCGGGTACAGGCGGATTCTGTCCCGCGTCGGTCCGCCCAACAAACGGTACACCGGCACGCCCCACGCCTTACCGGCGATGTCCCACAGCGCCATGTCGATGCCCGAAATCACGTTGGTCATGTAGGGCCCCCCGCGGGCATCTCGCGAACCCCGATACAACCGTTGCCACAGGTGTTCGATCCGCGTGGGATTCTCCCCCTTCAAACCCGCACCCATCCAATCGACCAATGCCATGGCTGCTCTCGCGTTGAGCCCAAAGGTCTCGCCCCAGCCGGTGATGTCCGCGTTGGTCTGGATCCGGATGTACAGCTTTCCGGCGACGTAGAACATTCGCATATCGGTGATCTTCAAGTTGGATCCCCGGTCGGCAACCTGCGCGGCCGGATTCTCGTCATCGGCGATCGCTTCGTAGAGGAAGGCCGCTCCTAGCGCAGCACCACTCGCTCCCATTACGTGCCGACGCGTCATCTTGCTGGACTCTGGCATCGATTTACCCTTTCTGAAAAAATCGTTCCCTTCGTTCCGTACCTCGGCGGACCGACACTATCCCAACGGGACGCTGTCCCGCCGGTGCCCGGTCCACACCTTGTCTGATCCTCCGCCACGATCCGCCACGATCCGCCTCGCGCACAACACGACGCGCAGACGTTACACCAACTTCGCGAGCGGGGTCCCGTTTCGTCATCGTCGGCGTTCGCGATCTTTAATGGTCGTCCGATCGGATGCAGATACGCTTTGGTCCAGTCGATCCCGCAGGCCTGATAGACCGTGGCGTACTGGCCACCGATCGAAACACGGCGGTCGGTCACCTACGCGCCATGNTGATCGCTTGCGGCGACGACCTGACCGCCACGAATGCCGTCACCGCTGAGCACCGCCGATTGAGACTTATNCGCCTCCCACGCTACAGACGTTCGCCGTGCACCGAGATGGCCGACACACACAACCAGCCCACCAGCTGGATCAGGAGATAGACTCGGCTGACCTGACGCATGNTGTCCGGCCCATCGAAGGTCCATTTTGCGGTCAAGTTATTATCTCGATCGCCAGCGNGCCGACAAGCAAATTCAATGTGTCGACATCAGCGCCCTCCGAACCGGCCCCACTGCATCGCGAACGACNACACGTCAGCGCGATCGGTCGGCGGACAGAAAAAACGTTTTCTGAACCGCCGCGGAAAGTAGGCCGTCGCACAGCACGATTGCAATCGCCTTAATCGCAATCGCCTTAATCGCAATCGCCTTAATCGCAATCGCCTTAATCACCGTCGCTGCCGATCGCCTCGATAAGCTTGTCCGCCAGGCCTGCGTGCGGCCATTTGGTGAGATGATATTTTCGCTTTTTCAGTTGTTGCGCCTCGGGCAGCGCGGCCACCGAGGCTGGACCAAAGCTGATCAGCGCGTCCCCCGAGACCTTGCAGACCGGATGAAATGGNTCCAACAGGGTCACCCGCAGAATCGCCACCACGGACTGCGTGGTGGCGGCGTTGTCGCCCGCTACCTTTCCGATCGACTTCAACGCATATAACGCTGCCAGCCGGACAAAACCATCCTCATGTTTCGACATCTTCGCGAGCGCTGGAATCGACGCGGCTGCAGCCGGTCCAATCGCATCCAGCGCGCGCGCTGCGGGAATGCACGTCTCGGGATTGTCGAGCAACGCCGCCAACGCCTCGGTCGCCGGTGCGGCCTCGGACCCGCGTTCGAACATCGCGGTGGCTGCGCCCCGCTGGTGGACCACGTCACCCGTCTGGATCGCGGCAATGCACGCCGCGAGCGGTTGATCGCGGTACGGTGCGGCCTCATCTTTTAATCCCGTCGGTTCCGCAAATGTCAGTTTCGCAGCCGATTCGACGCCGAGCCGCTTGATGTATTCGGTCGCGGTCGCGCGGATCTTCTCGTAATCGGCCAACGTCACCGGGCTGTCGGCAGTGGCGTGATGTGGGTCACCGAAACGGTACATGATCTGTTGTCGCAACGCGTCGAGCCACTTTCGCGCAGCGCTGGCGAGGGGGTGTTGCGGGTTGCCCCGCACGCAGTCTTCGACGAGCTGCAAATAACGGTAGTCCTGAGCCCCGTCACGCCAGTTTTCCCACTCGGTCGAACTGCGCGGAACCTGATCTGTTTCGTCCCACCACACGTACCAGTGATAGGCCCACTGCCACGCGCCCTTGAGCTGAAAACCCCACGTGTAGAGGCCCGCCATGTAGCGGTGTGGTGGCGGAATCCGTCCCGACAGCATGTGGCATGAGTACGTCCACGGCTCTGCGCCTAACCGCCGCGCTTCGGCGCAGGCCTGGGGAGTGAGTTGGCCAGCATAGACAATCCAGGTATCGTGCAGGTCGCCCAAGCCGTATCCGGGATCGATCCCCATGGCGGTCACAAGCCGCACTGGCACATTGCGAAATGCCGTGTAACTCTTCCGGACCTCGGGGTTCGGGTACGCCGGCTCATCGCGGCCGTACTCGATCAGCTCCGGCCAGCCGTTCAACTGACGCTGCTCGCGACGCCACGCGAGAGCCGCCTGTGTCGCAGCCGGAGACGTGCCGTGGAGCCCGCCCATCGTGATGCAGGGGACGTTGGGGTGAATCAACCCGACTTTCTTCGCGATCGGCAGGGATTCGCTGTACAGATTGCTCTTGGGGGGTACCACCGAGAGGGTACCCGGGTCGTAGAACGTCACCGAATTCTGTGCGTGCTCCGCCATATCTCGGTAGATTGACTCCAGCCAGCGCGGATCGTTGCTGGCAGGTGGTGGTAGATAGCCGCGGGGAAAGTAGACACCAAAGGCAGCCCGCGCCACGGGCAGCGTGAACGGGCGGACATTGATCTTGAGCTTCACTTCGGTAGGAACTCGGTTCTCGGGCATCAGCCAGATCGAGCCTTGCCGCAGGCCACTGGTGGCCTCGCTGGTGGCGTGAAACGTGATCCAGAAGGCGCGCTTCTCCTTTTCGCCAACCCGGTCGAGTTCTTTCGACAGACGCAGCGTCGCTGTGGGGGCCCAATAACCGGCCTGTACCCATTTGCCTTTGAAATGATCCGGGTAACGCGCATGCCGCTGAACCTCGCGGATCTTGACATCGAGATCGATATCCGCGACCAACACGCGGACCTTGCTGGTCTCACCGACGATTCCATAAATGCCCAGCTGGATCGAGAAATACTCACCCTTGGCCAGCGAGATCGAGATCGAGTCAATCGCTTCTCGGGGTTCGATGGCAGGTGTTTCAGAAAGGCGTTGCATGGTGTTCGCCAAAAACGGGGCATATCCCTTTT
>PADE01000142.1 GCA_002702965.1 Planctomycetaceae bacterium | reverse complement strand
CACCGGTCGGATTGGCAACAACGGTCGCATCACGCCGTCGATCTTGTGGGGCGACAAGTCGCGGATGCGCCCCCGTCTGTCCGGTAGGCTGCCGCGAGAAAAGTCAAAATGCATCACCAGTCCCCGCACATCGACACCCGACACGGCCGCATCGGGAAGATCCTGCTGTGGACCGCAGCGAGCTCTGTGTGGATCGGGAGGTGACTCCGCATAGAGACAACCGGCCGCTCCTCCAGACAGACCCAGCGTGGCGAACAGCAGTCCGCCCAGCACCCGGTTGGTCACCATTGCAGGTCTCTCTTTCTGTCAAGTTTCTGAGGTGGGGCGCCGTCTCTGTAGTGCGTCACCTAGGGCCTCAGCTCGCTTCGACGTCGATGCGACGGGCGTGATGCGCGGTTTCAGACCAGTCTCAGGAAGGGTAAGTTAATGAACGGAGATATGCAATTTGGTGGCGTTTCGACCACCGTGTGCGATCGGCCACACGAGGCGCCCAGCTGTCTTTACGGGCGCTCCGCTACATCCGCAAAGGTGCCTTCGGTTTGCCTTGTTCGCGCTACGGATCGATTCACATGGACTACAGGTCGCACCACGGAAACGCCGCTGGTCTCGCCGCTGTTTTTGTTCGTCATCTACAGCGAGTCATTGCCGTCGCCGCGGTCTGTCCGGTATTCGCTGTCGGCGTCAGCGCCCGCGAGCCGTTCCGTGATCATGGTGGTCCCGAGCTGGCTGTGCCGGGCCCGGTTTTGACACCGATCCAGCACCAGCCGATGTTCGTCGATGAACGCCAGCAGTTTGGCTACCATCCGCGGTACCCGGCCGGCCCGGTATCGTTTGATCGGGACAACCGTCCCTACATCTGGGACGGGACCGATCTGATCACACTCCGCGACGACGGCCGGTGGGTCGGACTGAACCTGGAACGCACCGTTAAGCACAAATACGACTGGTTCACCGGCAATGTCGGGGCCACCGATCCACATCTCAGTTTTGATGATCGCCAGGGGACGTGGCTGGTAGCTCGACTGACCTTTGTGAAACACAACCACCCGCCCGACCTTCGTCAGGATGCCTTCGGCGTATTGCACTCCATCGACGACGGCCGCAGTTGGACATTCTATGAAACGCTCCGTAGCCCCCCGTCCCCTCACAAGTACTACTTGGGCCCGGAGCGCATCGAGCGGTGGCAGACGCACAACGCATTTGTGGGACCACCACCAATGGTCGAAGCGCGTGGACGCGCGTTGGTGTTGACCGTGGGCAAGCAAGTGAGCGTAGAGGATCCGTCNGACGAGAGCCCTCGACGGCGGCAACCACCGTCGTATCAATTCACGCGAGTCGTCGTTGCCGACGCGCAAAAACCGGTTTCGACAAAGGGACGCAATTGGCTGACTCCCCTGCACTCGGGTGCCGGTAACGTCTCGGCCTCGCGTGGTAACAAGACACATATTGTCTGGCAGAGCATTCAACCTCACGAGTGGCACCGCGCTGCGCTCGACAAACGACCCGCCCAAATGCAGGGACCGTACACGCCTTATGCGCTGCGCTACGAGGACCAGCTAAGCGCACTCGCGCCGCACTACATACGCACCTACGATCACACCACCGCGGAGTTGGGACCCCCTGTTCTGCTCGGATTCAGTCGCCGGGACAATCACGATGCACCGGTGATTTCGATCGACTCGAAGGGTTACCTGCACGTCGTGATCGGTGCGCATCACGATAATTTCCAGTACACGCGATCGATACAGCCCAACCGTTCAACGGGTGGCTGGACGGACCCTCGGATGTTCGGCACGCCGCGACCGCCACCCGCTGAGAAGCCGACCGCTGCGTACACCTACACCGCGCTGCTGATCGACGCACGCGACACTCTACATTTGGTCAGCCGCTGGGCCGGATCCGGCTACTATTTCAGGCTCTGCTACAACCGCAAGAAGACCGGGCAACCGTGGGAAGCCAATCAAATACTGATCCATCCGTTCCGTTACGGCTATTGCACTTGGCGACACAAATTGAACACCGACCGTCTCGGCCGCTTGTTTTTGAACTATGTGCAGTATCCGGCCCAGCTCACCGACCAGGAACTCGCCGCATACCACCGCCGGTGGCCTGAACACCAGGGCCAGATCCACGCCGTCGGTCCCTGTATGCTGATTTCCGACAACGGTGGAGACCAGTGGCGGCTCGCAACGACAGAGGATTTTGTACGCGGTATCGCCGATTGGCAGAAAGAAACACATGATTGATCTGTGTCGACTACTCGTGTTTTGCGCGCTCACGGGACCGGCATGCTACGCGGCCGCACAGGTGGCTGACCCAGCCATCGCCTGGCAACGCATCTACCGGGGCGATGTCCTGCCCGAAGCCAAGGATGCGATCCAGGGTCCGGATGGGTATCACGACTCGTTCCAAGTGATTACCCGCGGTCAAGCGCCGGCAGCCCGGATCACCGTCGCGAAGACGTTGTTGTATCGAGATGAAGAGATGAATCGCCGCCGCTACTCCGTCGGCACGACGGACAGCGACCAGGGCACGACGGCGTGGAATGCGGCGACCGGTCCAGGCACGACCGTTGAGATTCGCCTCAAGGTGCTGGTGGGCGCTGGGCCGGGCACAGCGGGCGGAGTCCACATCTCGACCGGGCAATCCAGTTACTTCGTCCGCATCCGGACCGATGGGATCGAGTGCCTCAACCGCGACCACGACGCACTCGGTTTTGACTTCCACAGCGACTTTGTCACGCTGCGTTACGTGGTGCCGCGTGGGAATCGACCTGCGATCGTCCAGTTTGTAGATGCTCGAGGCCGCACTGGAGAGTCCAAGCTACACCGCTTCGCCGTGAAGGCGAGCAACTCGTTCAGACTGTCCAACGGCGGAAACGGGGATCCGCCGAATCACCTCGAATGGGAAATCGAGACGGTCCGATGGACGCACGCGGGGGCATTTGCCTGGGACGCAAAACAGGTCGCCCGACAAACCCGCCGAGCAATCGAAAAACGCCAGGAGATGACGGCGACGCGACGCCGAACTGCCAAGCGGAGCACCCCACCCATTCGACTCAGTCGTTTCCGGCAGTTGTTCCTGGACGACTACCTGATCGACGAGATGCACGCGATCCGTCGACAGGTACACTCGGCCGACAAGCATCCGGCCAATCCGATCGTCCATGGCGATCACCCATGGCTGGATGGGAGGGCTTACCTCTACGGTGCGGTGGAACGTCACCCGGAGTCCAAGAAGCTGAGAATGTGGTACCAGTCGTATTATCGCATCAACGACAAGGTCCCCGTCGTCGGTGTGATGTGCCTGGCCGAATCGACCAACGGGCTCGACTGGAAGTACCCGCGCGTGGGGCTGATCGCCGACGCACGAGGCAGCACGGACAACAACATCATCATTAGCACGCTTACACATTCGGGCTTCGACGAGTGCATTACGCCGACAAGAGATCTCCACACCAACGATCCCAGCAAGCGTTACCGCAGCCTGTATTGGGCCGACGGGCAAGGCCATCGTGGGACCTATGCCGCCTGGTCAGCGGATGGCGTGCGCTGGCACGCATCGCGCAAACCGATCTCGACCAAGATGGGCGATGCGGGCAGCACCATGTACGACATCTACAAGCGTCGTTGGGTGTTCTTCGCGCGACCCATCGACAACCAGCTCAGTCGGGCGATCTCGTTCAGTCAAGACTTCGAGACATGGACGCCAATGAAGGTGATCTTCCAGGCCGACAAAAGCAAACGGGAGGACTTCTATAACATGCAGGGACTGTGTTACGAGGGGCTATATCTGGGGTTCGTCACCATCATGTGGGAAGAGTCCGGTAGGTACGCGCTTGAGCCGCACTTGGCGATGAGCCGTGATGGCGAAAACTGGCAGTGGGTNGGGCGCTACGACGCCTTCATTNCTCACGGGCCACGGGGTAGCTGGGAAGAGTTCAACACCCAAATGGGGACCGGCGAACCGATTCGCCAGGACGACAAGCTCTACTTCTANTACAGCGGACGCACCTATCCGCACCGCCCTTATTACGCACGCAGCAACCCCGAGATCGTCCCGAAACAAGTGGTTGAGAGCGACGTCAATATCGGCCTGGCAACGCTGCGGGTCGACGGTTTCGTCTCGCTCGAGGACCACTTCGGCGGTGGGACGATCGAATCCAAACCGTTCATTTTCGACGGAGACACGCTGCGCGTAAATGTCGCCTCCCCACACGGCGCGCTACGTGTCGAAGTCCTCGACCACGGTGGAGATCCGGTCCCCGGCTTCCGGCGGGACGACTGTCTGCCAATCGACGCGGACCGCGTCGATGCCACAGTCNGCTGGCAGGACAACGCGTCAATCGAAGCCCTGGCCGGCAAACCGATTCGCCTCAAGTTCTACCTCCAGAAAGCCAGACTCTTTGCTTTCTGGATTGAGTGAACGACCGATGCGCATACCAGGATTGGGCGATTCACTACCCTCGACTTACTGAACATTCGCAAGGGGATCGAAATGCACGCGGTGCGGTGGTTGACGCTGGGGATGATGGCCTGCTGGCCACTTTGTGTACTCGCCGATTCCGGTGAGCGAACACCCAACATTGTTTTCATCCTGGCCGATGATCTCGGCTGGCGCGATTTGAGCAATGCCGGATCGACGTTCTACGAAAGCCCCTCGATCGACCGCATTCGCCACGAGGGCATGGCATTTTCTCGCGGTTATGCGACGTGTCAGGTATGCAGCCCATCACGGGCCAGCATTCTGACCGGTAAATACCCACCGAGACATGGCATCACGACCTGGATCGGAGAGCGGTCAGGAACATCCTGGCGCAACACGAACCGCCACGACAGCCATTTGCCTCCGACCTACCGGCGCGGGCTCGGCGCTTCTGAGGTGACACTTGCCGAGGCGCTGCGCGCCGCCGGCTACAAGACGTTCTTTGCCGGTAAGTGGCACCTCGGCAGCAGGGGTTCCTGGCCAACGGATCACGGCTTTGATACCAACCGAGGTGGCTGGGATGTGGGTAGCCCACGNGGTGGCTATTTCGCACCCTGGGAGAATCCAAATCTCGAGCCGGGACCCGCTGGGGAGTCCCTGGCAATCCGCCTAGGCCAGGAAACCGCGTCGTTTATCAAGGCGAACCGGGAAAGCCCTTTTTTCGCATTCCTCTCGTTCTACTCGGTCCACGGACCGATCCAGACCACCCCGGCGCTCTGGAAAAAGTACCGTGACAAGGCGGTCGCCGCGGGGCNGACCGAGGAGCGCTTTCNGTTCGATCGACGCCTGAGTGTACGACAGGTACAAGATTGTCCAATCTACGCNGGGATGATCGAGACAATGGACGATGCTGTCGGCATCGTGCTGATGACGCTTGACGAATTGCAGCTGACTGAAAACACGATCGTCTGCTTTACCTCGGACAACGGTGGAGTCTCCTCAGGGGACGCGTTCTCGACCAGCAATCTACCCCTGCGCGGCGGAAAAGGTCGCCAATGGGAAGGGGGCATACGCGAGCCCTATTACATCAAGGCGCCGGGCATTACCCAGCCAGGGTCTATCAGTGATGTGCCGGTAAGCGGCATTGACTGGTATCCGACGCTGCTTGCGCTGGCGGGTCAACGGGTGCCCGCAGAGCAGCAGATCGACGGTGTGAACCTGGTACCGCTGCTNCGCGGCAAGCGCATCCAGACCCGGCCACTGTTCTGGCATTATCCCCACTACGGCAACCAAGGAGGCGAACCCTCCTCGATCATCACTCAAGGCGATTGGAAGTTGATCTACTACCACGAAGATGGACGCAACGAACTTTATCACCTCGCCACCGATTCCGGCGAACAACGGGACCGCTCTCGCACCGAGGCCCAACGTACCAAGCTGATGCGCGGCGAACTCGAAAACTGGTTACNNGTTACCGGCGCCAAGTTTCCAACACCCGATCCTCAGTTCGATCCGACCCGGCGGGCGGATCGCTGGCAAAGACTGAAGACAAACGCCATGGCCGACCTCGAGCGGCGCCATCGGAGATATCTCGACGCGAATTACAAACCCAACAAGAACTGGTGGGGCAGTGTCCCTGAGAACTGACTCAAGGTCGCTAAGAAACTGACACGAACAGGTGATCGCGGCGACTTGACACTCGACATCCTTGTACCGTGGCGGCACATCCAGTGATGACGGAGTTGAGCGTTGCCGATGGCTTCAAAAAGTAACCAGCAGCTCATGTGGGAGCGAGCAGCGAGACGGGTACGGTGGTTCGTGTTGCACACCGCTGATCGGGTTCGTGCGGGGGTCAGACTTGACACACGGTATCGAGAGCATCGCGCGCAGTCCGGCGATCAGGGCGTCGCTGGTGCGGGGCGCGGCACCAATCGACTTGATCCGCGCTGCACGCAGCCAACCAAAAGTATTCGGCCGACAGAGGATCCTGTTTGCGGCAAGAGGCAAAAGCGGGCGCAATCCGCCCTTTGGCCGCAGGCAAGCCCGGTAGTAGATTGACTACAGGGCACCGCGAGCTCCCACCGCAGACGATCCTCGATCTCTTNGCCTACCTGTGGTCGGCAGNCAGTCGTCGCTCTTTGGCGTGCGCATTGATCTTTCCCGACAGGGCTCTGGCAGAGACAGCGACGGCGAACAATTCCCGGAGACGGCGCCATGAAACCGCTTCAGATTTCACAAACGGCCTGGTATGCACTACAAGCCACCCTCCANTTAGCCGTGGCTTACCCGTCTCACCACATCCCCTGCGGTCGCCTGGCGCACGCCGGACGGATGCCTGAACGTTTCCTGTTGCAGATCCTGAGAACGCTCGTCGTTCGAGGTGTCCTCCGATCGGTTCGCGGCAGTGATGGGGGCTATGCATTAGCCCGACCACCCTCGGAAATCTCTTTGTTGCACATTCTGGAGGCGGTGGAGGGACCGATTCACACCGCGGCACACGCGGACGGTTGGCAGAGCNACCCGCTTCACCTCCTGCTGAGGGAAACATGTGAAGCGATCACCGACCACGCGCGGAGTCGACTCGGGGACCTGAAACTCTCGGATTGCCTGGCAACCCGCTCCGTCGCAGGTGGCTGCACCACTTTGACGTCGGAAAACAAACTCTTTCCGCCACAGACTCGTCTTCAACCAGTCAGCACGCAGCCCACAAAGACCCATCGCTGACAGGTCATCGATCGGTTCACGCGGCCAGGAGCCGCAATCCACCGATGGGCGGTTAAAACCGACCGAACTCGACTCACCACGGGGGCAGCGGTTGCAGTCTCAATCGACCGTGTCCGAAAATCCGTCACCCAACTCTGTGCGGGATCGTTGAATTTGCCTCCTAGGCAGGTTACTTTGGCGGTTTGCCTGCGGGTTGTCCGGCGCCCCGTATGAGGTTTTGGGGGGATCTTTTCCGTGTCGGCCAGGTCTCGGTCAGAGCTCGCGACCACGGCCCGCCGGGAACGGTTCAACTCACTTGCGTTGCGCGATCGCAGGTCCGAAAAATCGCGCACCGGAACAGGATTAGATTGACCAATCATTCGTCGACTTAGGGGGGAACCATCACCTGTTGGATCCCCCGCGAACAACACTTTGAATCGGGAGCAGATCATGAATTATCGGGCGCTGGCGTGTCTCGCGCTGTGCTGTTCAAGCCTCCTCCAGTCGCTCCGAGCAGCGGAGAGGGTGATCACTATCGACACCCCAATGTCCCCACCCGGTTGGGCGCTGATGGAACGCGCTTTGCTACGGGAAAACGCAGCGGCCTGTGAAGAGTACTATCGGAAGTACTTTGATGAACGCGGGTTCCTACTGTGCGTGGAGCGGTGGGGTGGAGACGACGGCCCCGACGACGCGATGGAAAACTGTAACGACTGGCCAATTCTGCACGCGCTGGGCGCATCGGATGCTGTGTTAGAGATGTATTTGAAGGCCTGGGAGGGCCACCTGCGGCAGTTCACGCTGGCCAAGACAACCGAAGTTCCGTTCGCTCGTGACGGCATGTACTACAAAGAATTTCCGGTCATGATGGATTGGCTGCACAACGGAGAAGGACTCACCGTATTTAGTTTGCAGGGTCTTTCGACGCCAAGCGATCGAGCGATGCAACGCCGGCTGCGCCGATTTGCCGGCTTGTACATGAATGAAGATCCTCAGGCGCCCAATTACGATCCGCAACACAAAATCATTCGCAGCCTGTTCAACGGGAGTCGGGGCCCCCTGCTGCGCAAAGCGACCGCGCTCGACTGGACGGGTGACCCAATCGAAGTTGAAAATCGTTTTTCCTTGGGACACGGTGAGCGAACCTATGCAGAGATGCTGGCTCACTTCAAAGATTACAACGACATCGTCGGGGACCACCCCTCGAACCTGCTGGCAACGTCGCTGGCTTTAAACGCCTATATGCTCAACCACGACGCGAAGTACAAGAACTGGCTGCTCGAATACGTCGACGCCTGGCGGCAGCGAATGCGCGACAATCAGGGCATCATCCCCACCAATATCGGACTGGATGGGGCCATCGGTGGCGCGACCGAGGGCAAGTGGTGGGGTGGCGTTTACGGCTGGGGGTTTACCGTCGTGGTACCCCAAACAGGTGGGCTCGCGCACCGCAGCACGTTTCAACTGGGATTCATTGGGTTCATGAACGCCTTTGCCGTGACGGGTGACGATGCGTACCTGGAGCCGTGGCGCCGAATGTTAGATGTCGTCAATTCTCATCAAAAGAAAGTCGACGGACAGACCGTCTATCCGCATAAGCACGGAGACGACGGTTGGTACAACTTCCAGCCGCAACCTTACGCCCCATTCGCCCTCGAACTGTACTATTTGTCGATGAAAGAAACGGATCGCAAGTGGATGTCCGGGAGCGCCTG
The DNA here is from genome assembly GCA_002702965.1 of Planctomycetaceae bacterium. Classification (GTDB taxonomy): domain Bacteria; phylum Planctomycetota; class Planctomycetia; order Pirellulales; family Pirellulaceae; genus UBA9264. Next base: position 22,605 of record PADE01000142.1, on the reverse strand, counting down.
GCTGGACTATCTCGAAGGGAAGAACCCTGACTTTCCGGAGCAAGCCTTGGCCGCAGACTTCGCGCGGCTGCGCCAACGGGTCGAGGGAATGCGCAGCGACCCCACCACACCCGACACGCGATTGTCAGATGATCCGATGAAGTTCAACCCCGCCAGCATCACCTCACTCAATCACCTAATGCAGGGCGGCTTGCACCCGGGCCATCGCGGTGCAACTCTGTTTTCGCGTCTGCGCTACTTTGATCCTGTGCGACGTCGCGCAGGCATTCCCCCAGATGTCGCCGCACTGGTGGACCGCATGACCGACAACGAAGTAGCCGTTACACTCGTCAACACGAGTCAGGTCACAGCCCGTGAAGTTGTCGTACAGGGGGGGGCCTACGCGGAGCACCAGTTCCTGTCGGTCACCGATCAGACCAAGACGACCCCGGTTAATTCCCCGGTTATAACCGTCAAGCTGCAACCCGGAGCGGGGCAACGACTGGTCCTCAAAATGCAACGACACCAGCGGCAGCCCACCCTGCAGTTTCCTTGGAATCGTTAATCTGGTTCTACCAAGATCTCACTTGAGTTCCACTGCCTGCTCGCACGCGTCCGCCACGGGGCAACGCGCCCCCGATCCAACCCAGCCAAACTGAGATTCCGTTTCCCTCCAATGTCGAGACGATGTCCGATCATGTTGTCTTGTTGTCCGTCCCTGCTCTACGGGCTGGGGACGTGGCACAAATGCCGAATTTGTCAGCGCTGATCGAAAACGGAGATCGGGCACCGTTGGTGCCGAGCTTTCCGTGTGTGACCTACCCAGTACAAGCCAACATGTTGACCGGTCAACCCCCTCGTGAACACGGCGTGGTTGCCAATGGCTGTTACCAACGCGATGCACGTCAGCTAAATATGTGGAACGCCGGCACCGCCACCCTGCCGGTCCCGACGATCTGGGACATTCTTCACCAGCACCAGCCCGAGCTGACGTCGGCGGCTTGGTTTCCCATGCCACTCAGAGACTGCGGCGCCGATTACATGTGCACGGTGGGATCGCCTCCAGTAACCAACAACACAGTGGGCCCCGCCTGCAACACACGGCCGACCCACCTGTACGCGCAATTGTGTGATGAATTGGGCCCCTTTCCGTCGTACAACTTCTGGAGACCGGACCCCCTGATCGATACTACGTCCTGGATTGCCAGCTCGGCAATCCGGGTGGCGCAGTCGATGCGCCCTCACTTCTTCTACCTGTACCTTCCTCATCTAGGCCAAGCCGCACGGCGAAACGGCCCCGACAGTCCGGCAGCGCTAGATGCACTCTCCGCACTGGATGCCGTGCTCGGCAAACTGTTCGCTGGCTTTGGTCCAGCCTACGAGGGCCATAACCTACTATGGCTGGTGGCCAGCGAGTACGTGGTCACTCCAGTTGACCATGTCAGCTATCCCAATCGGAGACTACGCCAAGCCGGGTTGTTGCAGGTCAAGAAATTCGAGGACGGTGAGCATCTTGACCTACACAGAAGCCAGGCCTGGGCATTTGTAAACCATCAGTTTTCACATGTTTACTTGAGCGAGGTTACTGCGGCGATGACTCGTGAAGTGACCCAGTTGTTCGCCCGCGATACGGGAATCGACCGGGTACTCGCCGGAAACCAGCTCGCCGATCTGTGTATCGACCACGCCCATTCGGGTGACGTCATCTTGATTTCTTCTCCCAATAGCTGGCAAGCCTATGATTGGTGGATGGAGGAGGGGTCCGCGCCTCCATTCGCTCGTACCCGTGGCGGCGTGCACCGCCAACCGGCTTCGGATCCGGTCGAACTCTATGTCGACCGGGAAACCGGAATCGTCCCTTTCGATGCCCGGCTCGTCCGGGGTTCGCACGGCGCGCCCGCAGCGAGCGCCGCACAGCGGGGTGTTCTACTCTCCTCCCAACGTGGTGTCTTGATGGAACGCGCAACGTGTGACACCGATGTCGCAGATGTTGTGCTACGACAGTTCGGGATTTGACTTTCAGATCCGTTCTTCTTCTTTTTAGGATAGACCGATGACTGTAAGACCAAACCGCGTCAAACAAAAACTGGCGGCCGGCGAGACCGTTTATGTGGTTTCCGGACCGAGTAACGCAGACTGGATTGACCAATTCGGGCCCGTCGGGTTCGACGGAATCTGGCTGGAAGGCGAACATGGCCCCGTCGACTTCGCGGATATTTCCGACCTGACTCGGGCCTGCGACCTGTGGGGAATGACGTCGATCTTACGGATCAATCAAAACGAACAAGCGATGATCTATCGTGCCTTGGACCGTGGTGTTCAGGGGGTTTGCGTTCCGCATGTTAACACGCGGGAGGAAGCCCAAAATGTCGTTGACGGTGGCAAGTTTGCACCGCTGGGAAAGCGAGGCCTGTACGGGAGTCGGCAAGGCTACGGCGTCTCGGACTACGTCAACAAGGCCAATGAGCAGACATTCCTGATGGTGCTGATAGAAGATATTGTGGCGATCGGCAACTTGGATGAGATCCTAGAGGTCGACGCAATCGATGTGTTTTTCGTAGCGCCCTCTGATCTGGCCGCATCGATGGGACATCTCGGTGCCGTCGACCATCCCGACGTGCAGCATACGATCGACTCCGCGCTGGCGCGGATTCAAGAACGGGGACGCGTAGCTGGTACGCTTACGACCAACGACAACGTCGGCAAGTACGCGGCTGCCGGGGTTCGATTCCTGTTCACACTCGCAGAGCATTGGATCCGCGTTGGAGCCAATGAATTCCGCGACCGCAGCCAGGCAAACTGAGAGAACCGATCGGTCGTTTGGCGGCCAAGTGTGCCAACGCAGCCCGACCGCCGTCAGGTCCTATGCCACAGTAACCGAGGTCGAGTGCCACTCGGACCAACGCCTCCCGTATCGCGTGGCCGGTCTGGGCATCGTCCCAATCGAGCGCCGTCTGGCGGGGATCAAGAACGCAAACAGCCCGGTTTCCACAAAAGAAACCGGGCTGCGTTTACAGATTCAAATCGGGTCAAGAGATTATTTGTTATCCTTGATTCCCGCCGCGTCCCACCACCACTGGAGCGGGTCCAGCGAAGTCAGATCCACACCCGAATGGGCCTTGGCGACCCGTCCTTCCTCATCCGGCAAGAGGTTGCTCTTGCGCAGCGCAGTGGTTGGATGGATACTGATGCCACCGGCCGTGGGAGTAAACAACAGGCCATTCTTGGCCACCACGCGGCTCACCGTATCGACTTGTTCGGGGGTCTTAAAGAATTCCAGTTCAAACTTGGATTCATCACCAAACAGATCCATCGACCAGTCGGCTTGTCCATAGAAATCCTGCTGCTGGATGTACGCCGCGGCAATCGTCATGTCGACCAGGTTCCGGAGGTGGGCGTAGACTGGCTCACGAGCAGCCAACTCCGCGTACCGACGGGTGAAAGCGTCCACAAAGACTTTGCTGGCCCGACTCATACGCACCACACGGCGACGGCTACCATCCGCGTTAATCTGTTCACCTTCGCCAACCAGCTTGACGCCATCGCCAACCAGTTCCATGGCCAAGCCATCTTCGCTGGCTCGCACCGTCTCATAATTAGGGGTGAACCACCAGCGCACCATGCTCTCTCCACCGCGCGCTTTCTTGATATAGCTGGGAATATCGACCGCCGGTTTCTCCAACCCCATTCCGATTAGCTTCATTCGGTAGTCTGCCGACAAGAGAACGTAGGCAAAATGCGTGTTCGGAGAGACGCCATTGATCGATACGTCCTGGAGTCCCAAACTGGACCGCAACGACTCGGCGATCACATTACCGTTGCGAATTCCCTGTCTGCGAATCTGTGCTAGGGTCTGGTTGTACGACGCCAGGCCCTCTTGCGTGGGGTCGATCGAACAACCGACGAAGCGAGTCGGCGCCTGCCCCGGTGCAAAAGCCCGTAAGGCAACCGCCAGATCTTGAAGCAACAGAACAGGCCGGTCACTCTTCATCCCCCGAATTTCACCTTCTCCGTCCTGGTAATACGGTTCGGCGGGTCCGGCAATCGCAATATCATTCGATGCGGGCAAATAGAAGACATACTGCAGCCGAGTTAAGCCACCCAAACAAAGCTGCATGTTGGTTTCCGGAAGTCCCGTCTTGCGGCGTTCCTTGACGGCCGCTTCCAAGCGGTTCAAAGAAATAACCCGCAGCGGACTCCATTGGCGAGCCACGGTTCCCAAACTGCGCTGCGCCATCTTGTACCGTTTACGTTTCAGTTGGCCACCGCGGTCGCGTGAAATTCGCTGCAACACGCCGCGCGCGTCGACCACGATCCCCGCTCCACCCCCGCCACCTTGGCCGCCGCCACCTTGGCCGCCGCCACCTTGGCCGCCGCCGCCGCCGCCAAGGCCGCCGCCGCCGCCACCTTGTTGGCCAAATGCGGTGGGCGCGCCGAGAGTGCCGAAGAGAGTGACCGCTACGAGCATCACGCAGCATCGAAGTTGTTTAACAGCCATGAGATACCTCAACATCGGCGACTGGGAATCACGTCACAGAAAAACGGTGTGGAAAACTGTCCGGTACGTTCCCGCGGCGGAGCCGAACTGGGCGTCCACGCGCAGGAACGTGTTGGTGACCAATTACAACCATCAAAGACCCGTACTAGAAACATAGGGCCTGATCTGGTTGATGATAGTTGCGAAACTGGGCAAAATCAACGAAATGCGTCGAATTTGTAAGACACGGTGAGTCGTTTTCCGAATTTCACCGACTCAGCAGCACGTATTTTCGCGAAAATCCCGACCTTCGCTGTTAACGGAAATGCCTCCGTGTACCGCCGTTGCCGTTGGACGGTTGGAGACCGGAGGTCATCAGCTGATAGTTGCCCGGCCCCAATAACCCGTTGATGCGCGATCGCAATTCGGTCGTCACGCCCACGCGGAGACGATCTGAGCTCAGATAGACGCGTTTTCCGTCTTTTAAAACCAGCATGAACTGCAGGTCACGCTGTCCCGGGTAGCCGCGCACGATTTCGCGCAACTGTGGCAAGATGTCGGGGCTGTGTTTCTCTTCCTCGATACGGATCACAATCCCACTAGTGTATCGGGCATCCAATTGATCGAGCGGAATCAACTCGTTGACAATCAAGTTTGCTTCGTCACTGCCGCCGCGGCGATCCACTACACCCCGCAGAAACAGGATCGCATCGGGTTGTACCAGGCTCCCCATCTCCGCATAGCCGGTCGGCCAGAGAATGCACCGAATCGACCCGTCCATATCCTCCAGATCAAAGTTGACATACTTGGTTGGCGCATCTGGGCGGTTATTCTTAGTGTGCGCNAATTTCAGCGATGAGAGCATACCTCCCAAGATCACCTCAGTGCGATCGGGCAATCTTGATAGCTCGCCCGTCGAATGGGACGCGTAGGCTGACAACTGTTTTTCATACTCGGCTAGCGGGTGACTCCGAAGGTAAAAACCGAGGACTTCCCGCTCCATCATCAGGCGCTCACGTTCTTCGAATTCGGGAACATCCGGTATTGGAACGACCTTCGCTTCGTCGTCTTCATCGATACTCCCGAACAGACTCTTCTGACCGCTTCGGCGATCGGACGCCGCGGACTGCCCAGCCTGGATCGCTCGTTCCAACACTTCATACAGCTGACGACGACGGGCCTGGAACGAATCCATCGCTCCGGCTTTGATCAGCGCTTCGATCGAAGCGCGATTGCATATCGAGAGATCCACTTTCTCACAGAATTCGAACAGATCTCGAAACTTCTCTGTCTCACCACGTGCTGATGCGATGGCCTGGGGTGCCACACCACTACACCCCTTGATCGCAGACAGACCGAAGAAAATCCTGCCTTCGCTCACCGTAAAGTCGGCAGCCGACGTGTTGACATCGGGTGGGACCACCTCGATCTCCATACGTTTGCAATCTTCCAGGTGCTCCACCAGCGAATCCTTACGAGAAAAATTTCTCCCAGGAATATCACTCGAAAGCAGCGCCGCCATAAACTCAACGGGATAGTTGGCTTTTAGGTACGCGGTTTGATATGCAATCAGGGCGTAGGCAGTCGAATGCGATTTGTTGAAACCGTATCCGGCAAACTTAATGATCAATTCCCAGATATGCTNCGATTCTCTCTTAGATAGACCACTCTCGGTCGCACCNCAAATAAACTGCTCANAATTTGCCGCGATGGTTGACTCTTTCTTCTTGCTGATCGCCTTAATGCAGGTATAAGCAGAAGCCAGCGGAATACCTCCTAGGCGGTTCAGGATCCGCATGACCTGCTCTTGATAGACCATGACTCCGTGGGTTTCTTCGAGCACTTCCTTGAGTACCGGATGGTTGTATTGTGCTTGCTTTCGGCCGTGCTTGACCATCACGTAGTCTTCAACCATTCCGCCTTCTAACGGACCCGGTCGATAGAGCGCGTTGGTGGCAATAACATCGTGAAAGGAGTCCGGTTTCATTCGCTGTAAGAGATCACGAATCCCACCGCTCTCCAATTGGAAGACCCCTTTGGTCTCGCCACGCTGCAGCAAGGCGAATGTCTTGATGTCATCCAGAGGGAAGTCGTGCGGTTCGATTCGGGCACCCGTGGTTTGCTCGATCAAATCAACCGATTTGCGTAGGACGGTCAGATTGCGCAAACCCAAGAAGTCCATCTTCAAGAGACCCGCCGCTTCGACATCGTTCATCGACCATTGGGTAATCAAATCGTCCTTGCCAGTGACTCGACACAGAGGAACGTACTCTGTAAGCGGTTTGTCCGCGATCACAACNGCCGCCGCGTGCGTGCCGACGTTGCGTGCGAGCCCTTCGATCGCGCGAGCCAGATCGATCAATTCACGTATCTCGCCATCGTTTTCATACGTTTTCCGCAAATCTTCACTGGTCTTTAGTGCTCCCTCCAGATTGATACCCAGCTGGTCCGGGACCATCCCAGTAATCTGATTGACGCGAGCCAACGGGACTCCCAATGCTCGACCGACATCCTTGATGGCAGCGCGCGCTTGCAGGGTACCAAAGGTACCAATCTGGGCAACGTTTTCGCGTCCGTACTTCTCCTTGACATAGCGAATAATGTCGCTGCGACGCTGTTTACAAAAGTCGATGTCGATGTCGGGTGCTTCTAGCCGGTTTTCATCGAGAAACCGCTCGAAGAGCAAGTCGAACTCGATCGGGCAGACGTGGCTCAAGAACAGCGCAAAGCAAACCAGTGCTCCCACGCCGCTACCACGAGCGGTGGCCGGCACACCGATTTCGCGGGCATAGCGCACAAAGTCCCAGACAATCAAAAAATAATTCGAGAAACCAAGCGTCTCGATTACCTTCAATTCTCGATTGAGACGTTCCCGGACAACCTCGGAGAACACCCCTTCTCGGTACATCTGCGGCTTTTCCGCGTAGCGATCCGCGAGCCCTTGCAGACACAGCTCGCGTAACAGGTCGGCGGCCTTTTTCCCCGAAGGCACTGGGAATGTGGGAAAGTGGCGCTTGTCGAGATCCAAGTCCAAATGCACCGTGTCGGCAATCTGCTGGCTGCGCGCAACCGCTTCGTGGTGCCCGGGAAACGCGTCGTACATCTGTTGCGGAGATCGCAGGAAAAACTGATCTCCTTCCATTCGTAATCGCGTACGATCGGTGCGAAATTTTCCGGTGTTGATACACAACATCACATCCTGAGCCGCGGCGTCCTCGCGGTCGACGTAGTGCGCGTCGCTCGTCGCTACCAGTGGCAACCCCATCCGATTGGCCACATCGACCGCTCCCTCCATCGCCAACGCCTGAATATCGATTCCGTTGTTCATGATTTCGATGTAGTAACGTTCGCCGAAAACACGGTGAAACCACTGGCTGATTTCGATCGCCGACGTCACCTGGTCCTCATTGCCGTGACCACGTAGCAACGCCTGGCTGACCTCACTCGAGACGCATCCGCTTAGACAGACCACGCCTTCTTGATGTGCTTCGAGCAGGTCCTTGTCGATCCGTGGCTTGAAATAAAAGCCCTCCAAATACGCCATCGACGCCATTTTCAGCAAGTTGCGAAATCCCACNCGATTCTGGGCCAGAAGTGTGAGATGAAAACTCGCTTCTTTCATGCTCCCCGCGTTCTTGTCAAATCGGCTGCCCGGCGCAATATAGGCCTCATAACCAATGATCGGCTTGATACCCGCTGCGGTGGCCTTACGGTAAAACTCCAGTGCTCCATGGAGATTGCCGTGATCGGTCAACGCCAAAGCGTTCATGTCGTACGACTTGGCACGCTCGACCAATCGATCGATCGAACCCGCACCGTCCAACAAACTGTAATGGCTGTGGCAATGAAGATGCACAAATGGTTTTTCGTTCATGCTTCACGGTCCGTCGTAAACAAGATTCCAACTGCCCGAAACAGGATCCTGCAGATCGATCCAATCGGTGCGCCAAGGTCTCTCCGCTCTTGAAGGGGCACCCCGAGTCGGGGGTCCCACAGACACGAGTTTCGTGTCGATGTTCTGGCTTGGCATCGAATCGACGAAGGGCAATTCCGTCATTCTAGGAGAGGCCGCACAGAACTGCAAAGAACCGCGAAGCCGTTCGCAGCGCCCCCAGCAGCGCCCCCAATTGTAACCTCATCACAGCCTGTGCTATGCTGGCCCAGGCCTGTGCTATGCTGGCCCAGGAAGGATCAATGATCACGATACTGCTTCACCAAACGGGGGGATTTCCATGGCCTATCAACTACCAGAACTCGGTTNCTCCTATGACGCGCTGGAACCCCACATCGATGCGCGGACCATGGAAATCCATCACACCAAGCATCATCAAGCCTATATCGACAAAGTCAATGCCGCGATTGCCGGGAGCGATCTGGAAAATAAGGCCATTGAAGAATTGGTTGCGGACATCGCCGCGGTACCCGATGCGCAGCGAGGTGCAGTGCGCAATAATGGTGGTGGGCACGCGAATCACTCGCTCTTTTGGACCATCATGGGGCCCGGTGGTGGCGGCGAGCCGACGGGCGACCTGGCAGCGGCGATCGCTGCCGACCTAGGTGGACTGGAGGCATTTCAGGCAGACTTCGCGGCCGCGGCGGCGACCAGGTTTGGCAGCGGCTGGGCATGGTTGGTCGTCCAAAATGGCAAACTGGTCGTCGGATCCACCGCAAATCAAGACAGCCCATTAATGGGGGATGCNGTGGCCGGACTCTCGGGCACTCCGATTCTCGGCCTGGACGTCTGGGAACACGCCTANTATCTGAATTACCAGAACCGCCGCCCGGACTATGTCACGGCTTTTTGGAATGTCGTCAACTGGAACGCGGTCGCCGACCGTTACGCAGCGGCCCAAGCCTAGGCCCCGCGCCAGCGACTTTACAGACCCCACAGTCCGATTCTCACGAACCCGAAAACTCCAACGTGGCGCCACGCGCAACCGGCGCTCTGCAACCTATTGGTGACGGAACTTCTGGCTACTCCCGCTGTTGGGGCGTGCTGCGTACCGAGGCGATTAATTCAGACGCTCCCTGAGAGATCAAATCATCGGCAACCTGTTGGCCCAGATCTGAGGCTCCCTCAAGCGCTGTGTCGTGCGACGCGAACAGACGCTGCTGGCCGTCCTCACTGAGTACCACCCCGTCCAGACTTAAGACCGACTGCTCGACCCGACCCCAGGCGCCGACGGGCGCCAGACAGCCCCCGCGCAGCGTCGCCAACATCTGCCTTTCGGCTGTCACGGCCGCACGGGTTTCGCGATGGTCGAGCGGGTCGAGTAGTTCTCGCACCGTCGCGTCGTCGCTGCGCGTCTCCAAACCCAGCGCCCCTTGCCCGACAGCGGGAAGCATGATCTCGGGCATCAAGCGTTGCGTAATTCGAGAACCCAAACCGAGACGAACGAGTCCCGCTTCCGCCAGGAGAATGGCGTCAAATTGTCCGTCATCTAGTTTCCGTAAACGCGTATCGACGTTGCCACGAATTTCCCGCACCTGCACGTCGGGGCGCAGCCTCAGCAATTGAGTTCGGCGCCGCAAGCTTCCTGTTCCGACAACAGAATCCGTCGGCAACTGCTCGAAACAATTCCAGTTATTACTGACGAGTACATCGAACATGCCAGCCCGAGGAGGCACCGCAGCCAGCGTCAGACCGGGTACGTGATCGGTCGGCAGGTCCTTGAGACTGTGCACAGCCAGATCGACCTTCCCGGCCAGCAACGCCTGCTGGATTTTCTTCGTGAACAGCCCTTGACCACCTACCGCACCGAGAGGCCCCGACAGGGTATCGCCTCGCGTCGTGATTGGTACCATCGCGACGTCGATCCCGCGCTCGGACAATTGCGCGGCAACCCATTCGGACTGCCACCGCGCAAGCGGACTGTCGCGAGTTCCCAAACGAAGAGGCGCAACACTAGTCATGGTTCCGGTTCACAAAGAAAACGGGGAGGTCCTTTTCCGTACGTCGAGACCCGCTAATTTCTTTTCGGCTCATGCTCGTTCAGCGGTGTCGCACCGGTTTTCGAGTCGACCCGTTGCTGCGATACCGGTTCCAGATCCTCGCGTTCGGCAACCGCTGACGCGATCGCCGTCGCCACATCGGAAAGCTGTTGCTGGGGCGGTACTACAACCCCACAACTGACGACGTACTGAATGGCCTGATCGATGGTGATGTCCAGGTCGATGGTGTCGCTCTTTGGCGCCGTGATGGTAAAACCCGTTGCCGGCATCGGCGATGTTGGCATGAGAATACTCAATACCGGCTCCTGGGCTGCCGAGCGGATTTGCCGCATACTCTCTCCGGTCACAAAGCCAATCGACCAGACTCCCCGACGTGGATATTCAACCGCTACGACACGGTTGAATTCGATCTCACGTTCGCTGAAAACAAAATCCGTGACCTGTTTGACCGCGGAGTAGACGTTGCGGATGAGAGGAACGCGCTGGATCAGCGATTCACACATATTCCACAAAAATCGTCCAAATCCGGCCGCCAGAAATTTGCCCAACAGATAGAGCACGAGAATGAACGCGGCCAAGAACGCCGGAATCACAACGCCCCGACGCAAGTACCGTAANNTGACGTAATGTCTGTAGAAGTCGGACGCGCTAAGATCCGAAACATCTGGCAAGTCGGATGACCGCTGCCGGCGAAGATCGTTGTACTCTGAAACGTGATTCGCCGAGACCAGCTTCTGATTCGCGGTCAGCTCGTACGACACCCGTTGGTTCTCGTCCACGTCCACAGGATCGAGGATCTCGGCAACCGATCGCGCAATCGCCCACTGAGCGGCACGTTCGATAGGTACCAGGACCCGAGTCTCGATCGTGGTCCAAGCCCAAATAAATAACAAGATCGTGAGCAGGGGGGGAAGGACAACCCCCAATCCTCTCAACACAGCGCGTCGAATCGGATGGTGGCTGAGACCAATCGGCGCTGACTTCAAATCCGACATGAAATGTCAACCAATNGCACAAAGTAAAACATGGACCGACCGAGGAACGCCCAGCCGCCGTCCGCTCGGTTTCTCCACGCCGCGCACTCGCCACGTGGCGCCTATAACTCTAGACGACGAGCGCGCTGGGATCGCTCTGTCAAAGACGCCAACCGTTGGTCATACCCATAACATCTTGGGAAGTTCTGCATCAACAACAAACACGACCACAGGACCGTCAAAACAGNCAATACCTATCTACGTCCCGATTCCTCGGGCGATGACNCCNACCGTGACGATACGGGCGCCAGCCGANTTCAGGACTCTGGCAACTTCTCCACTCGTCGCGCCGGTAGTCATCACATCGTCAATTACCAGTGCGTGACATTCCTTTATATCGTAGCGTGGTAACGCGCGAAACACACCTCGGACATTGTCTTGGCGTCGAGCGATTGGCAGTTTTGCCTGTTTTTCACAATTGCGTTGACACTTAACCCAATTCAACTTAAGCGGTCGACGGAGAATCCGCGCGACCGAACGAGCTACCAACGCGACGTTGTTCGCACCCCGCACGATGCGGCGGTTCCAGGGCGACGGAACGGGTACGATCACGTCGGGTAGCTGCTCACCGAACCCGTCACTTAGCACCCGTCCTAGAAGGTTCCCCATTGACATCACCAGGGGTTCTTCGGAAAGCCGCTTCATGCGCAACACGGCCTGTCGCAGCTCTCCGGTGTAAATTCCCAGAGCCGTGGCCCGGTCAAAAGCGTGACCCTGGCGTCGACATCGTGGACACCGCCCCTGGTCCGTTACAAATGCTGAATACGGCATCGCACAACCATCACAAAACGGAACATCGACTTGATGGAATGTCTGCCGGCAGCGGAAACACAACAGGGGTAATTCGAGATGCTCCGGCAAACCGACCCCGCAGTAAACACAGTGCGGCGGGAAAAGTAGATGCAACACACCGCGACACCCGCGGCCGATCCATCCCGGAATCGGCAGCAGTCCAGCCTTGGCGCCGGCAATCAGTTTTGCCTTGCGTGGCATCGCGGGGATCGTCACAATCTGCAACCGCCCGACGGATGGTCGAATCGCATCGCAACGACTCGACTCGAAAATGACCTATGGACTAGTATTTATAGAGGGCACAATACCCCTCTTTAGTGCTATTCTATCCTTCTCAGACAACTTTTGTAAGCGCCCGCCATGTCAGGTTTTCGGCCCAGCCAGAGAGCTCGCCAAGCTGCCGGACAACCGATCGCCGCCTTGATGGACCAAGCCTTGTCGAGACCGGACCTGATCTCACTGGCAGCCGGGTTCGTCGATCAGGCGTCCTTACCTACCGACCCGACCCAGGCCGCTTTGAAAGCCCTGTTAGCAGACGGCGACGCGGCGCGCGCGGCGCTACAGTACGGCCCTTCCACCGGTGACCCGCAGTTACGGGAATTGCTTCTGGACCGCCTCGAACGAACCGACTTCGAGGGCCAATCAAGCGGGATCTCACTCGAGCGTGTGCTGATCACTCCCGGAAGTAACCAATTGCTCTACCTGATTGCCGACACACTTCTCGACCCAGGAGACATCGTACTCTGCGCGGCACCGACCTACTTCGTCTTCCTGGGGATGCTGGCGAATTTCGGTGCGCGCCCGATCGGAGTCGAGTCCGATCAGGACGGTATGATTCCCGATGCACTCGCTCAAACGCTGCAGAACTTGCGTTCCGCGGGAGANATCGAGCACGTCAAAGCGATCTATTTGACCCCCTATTTCGACAATCCACGCGGCGTGACAACACCTCTCGAACGTCGCGCCGCCATCGTCGCGCTCGCGCAACGATGGTCACACAAGCAACCCTTGTACGTTCTCGCCGATAATGCCTATCGAGAACTTCGCTATGACCTCGAGGACGTCCCTTCGATGTTGACCGTGGATCGAGAGCAACGCCACGTGGTTGAAATTGGCACCTTTTCAAAGTCTTTTTCACCCGGCTTGCGCGTCGGCTGGGGAATCCTCCCTTCGGATCTCTTGGAACCGGTGCGATCTCAAAAAGGAAACCTCGACTTTGGTTCGCCCTATTTCAGCCAGCGCGTCGTCGCCAAGGTACTCGAACTCGATCAGTACGACCGGCACGTTTCCGCGATTCGACGAGGTTATCGAACGAAACGGGAGGCGATGTGCGACGCGCTCCAAGACGCATTTGCGACCTTACCTGAAGTGACCTGGGCGCGACCGCTCGGAGGACTCTACGTCTGGTTAGAACTTCCCGAGCGTCTGTCGGCCGGACCCAGTGGGCCGTTACTCGCAGCGGCACTCGAGGAGGGAACGTTTTATGTGCCCGGTGAATACTGCTTCCCCAGCGAAGGTGCCTCGCCGTGCAAGAACACGATACGCCTCAGTTTTGGGGTGCAATCACCGCAACGGATTCAGCGTGGCGTTGCCGCGTTGGGACGGGCGATTGCGCGCTGCATNTAAGCGTGCAACGTAAGAGAATGTAAATAGCGAGCAATGGGGCGCCAGACCGCCCGCCNCGGTCGAACGNCCGTCAGTCAGTCCACCGACCGAGTGTCGTTTCTGACACGGCGTAACGGCGACCGATGCAAGCGATAGAACATCAATCTCCCAGCTTCTGCTCGGTCGCCGACAAATTCTCGGAACCGATGAAACTCGACCGACCCCGACAACTCCTCCTGTTCGAGCACATAACGCCCGATATAGGACTCCCATAGTTGCAGAGTGCGCGCCGCCTCGTGCCGCGCAGATACATCTTGGGGAATATAGAGAACAAACAGGACCGATGGTTTGTCGATTGCAAAGCGGAGCAACTCACGGCCCGATTTGACACCAAGCTGCTCCAGGATTCGGTAATAGCGTGGCGAGCGGATCCAACTCCCCGCTGGAAGCAGCCGTAACGGCGCGATATCCAACCGCTCTCGCAATGGGTGAACCGCGTCAAAGCTAAGGGCGTTCCTTGGATCCAGACGAATCAACAACGGTGGTTCGGCGGCGGTTTGGCCGAGTTCTCGTATCTTGGTCTGGACAAACTGCAAACGCGCTCGCTCGGTTGTTAAAGAACTACGGTCGGCCCGTCCGGCTTGTACTCCCAAGTAACAAGCGACCGTGAACAAGCCCCAGGCGACACACTCTCGCAAGAAACGGGGCCGGTTTGGACCCGATTTCTGGGAAACCTTCGGTTCACCAGCGAGCACCGACAACGTACCCAACAAGAAAATCATCAACGGTAAACTGATGCGTGATGGCATTCGGTACCAGGCCAGGAACAGCAACAGCGCGAAAGGCACCGCAAANGTGACCGTTACTGGGAGCCGGCGTCTCCTCCAGACATCGAGCAACTCCGCCCAGCGAAACAAGATCAACGCCAGAAAGACGCACCCGATGAGAGGGAGGAAATTACGATTGGCATCCCACACGTAATTCAGCGCAGCACCGATTTGCGTCCACGCCAGCCGCGAACGNGGCCGGTTGTGCCTCAAGAACTGGGTAATTCGCTGCTCGTTGAACCGCTCCTCGTCATACAGGAACCAGCGGTTGCGATACAGTTCGTAATCGTCCCGCAGCCAACCCGCTTGACGGATGGCGGTCTCTGTGTGCGGTCCGCCACGTCCACTAGGACGATCATGAAATTGGGCCCGCTGTCGTGAATAGGTTGCGTACCGAAGAGACAGCCCAGTACGGCCCTGCCAATAACTCCACGTTTGATCCGCACCGACCAGCAAGAGACAGGGTGCGATCCAGCGAACGACCGGCCCCACGTCGGAACGTTTCGCGTAGAGAACTAACGGCAAAGCAAACACCCAAAAGTAGATAGCCAGCGGTGCTCTCCAGAGATAAGCCAGCATCAACGCACCACTGGCGAGACACCACCGTGGTCGGTACCCCCGACCGGTGTAGGCCCACCGCAACAGGTAAAGAAACACCCCCAACTCCAACCACAGAGTGACCGACGTAAACGTCACAGCGAGCAGACAATGACCTAGCGCGATCCCCCACGCCGGCAGGATGAGGATACGCAACCGCCGCGGCGACACGCCGTACCAAAACGTCGATAGCGCCAGTCCACCGGCAAGCCACATACCGCTGTACAAGAATACTCCGTACCACGGGATTGCAGGTGCAACGGCGTATAAGGTACAGAGCGCCTTTGATAAAGTCCTGGAAATAAACCAACCGTGCTCGCCAGCCGGAAATCCGTCGATCCCGGACAACGCCATGACCATTCCAAAATCATCATTGACATCGTATTTCACCGGCAGCAGAACAACCGACGGGATCGCCACCAACGCGGAGACCACCAAGCCCCACAGCAGACCTGAACGATCTCTGGAGATGAGCCACCGGAAATCAATCCATCGCCAATGCGTCCATTTGTTGTGACGGTTTGCAGACATCACAATCGGTCCCGCTCGCTCCCGGTCTTAACATCCGACCCAACCACAGTCGATCCGCGCCGAGTCCGCGAAGGCTGCGGAAACTCTATTCGACACATCAGTCACCGTCCACGACGCGGACTCCCCGATCGTCAATTTCGAAAGGGATGAGACTGTCGCTGCAGGCGCTGCCCCGGTGTTTGGCGATATACATGGCCCGACGTACCCGGCTGCCCTCTCGGACCTTTCCCATGTAGATCAGAGTATTCGCGTTCGACAGCGCATCGCCTTCGTCCAACGGGCGTGCGATCAGCTCGTCCAACAGGGTCTCATGCGCGGTGTACAGGAGCAGACAGCCAATCGCGTCGGTGGGATAGACGTGTCGTTCGGCTTCCACAGCATGTGCCCGAAATGCCTCGCGAAATAGGTCGCGCGCCACCCATTCGGGCTGCTTTCGAATGATCTGGTGATAGACGTACTCAAAGAGGTTCAACTGAATCGACTCGTGGGGTCGTTCAGCCGGTTCTACGCCATCGATCACAATGCGCCGTGCGCCGTGAACAAAATTTCCGTAAAGAAATGCGATCGCGGTCTGTAGTTTGGCGTTAAGTTCCGCTTGCCAGTTCCGCCACTGGTCCCAGTCGAGATCACGTTTCGTAACCCGTCGACCGCGGTAGTCAAAAACATGCAAATAATCAGCATCGGCTAATGGGGCTTCAAAGATACGGCTCACGTCCGGCCGCAGATCTCCGCGCGCGGCCGACAGCTTCCACTGAAACATGCGCTGCGCATAGTCGGCATGGCTTTGTGAATCGCCGCGAGCGCAAACGTCGAAGATCACACCCCGGCAACCCTCCTGAAACACACCCGCATTGGCAAACTGCAAACCAAGTTGGGTCTTGCCGACACCCGTGGCACCGACGACCACGGTCAACGTCCCCGGTAGCAGACCGCCACCTAGACGATCATCCAGACCGGGTACACCGGTCGCTTGTCGGATCACATCGCTCATCAGGACGCTGTCCGTTTGATCAGGTTGACTCGCTATCAATGCCAAGGAAAGTGCATTGTCGGTTGATTGACGTAGCGGCGCATCTTGATCTGCAGCCTTGTTCCGGCGCCCGCAGCGAGTCGTACCGTGGCCTGTGGCGCAGTGATTTGAAGTGTCTTCTCACCCGCTCTAACCTGGACAAACTCGTGCTCGGCATATCCGCCCGCCTGAATAATGAGTTCACGGGCGTGCAACTGGTTCGTGTTGACGAGTGTCACCGAGACTTCCTCTCCCGACAAATGATCGACGAGCGCAGCCACATCGTCAGGCAGACCGGCGCGACGCTTGACGGGATCGAAGTATCGCAGGCGGCAGTGCAGCACACTCGCCCGGCGCTGAATGTGAATCCCGCCCAGCATCAACTGAATTAGCGATTCGACTTGCGCCGGATTGTATTTCATCGAGTCATCCGACAGGCGTGTGTCAGGGGTTGTTGAATCCATCCGCATCGCTGCAATCTTGTCGCGAATCGCAGCCAGATCAGCACGCAACGCCGTGACTGGATACTCCGGGTTATTTCCTTCTAGATAGGACAACCACGGGGTCTCTGGAGTGCGCAGGCGGTCGCTCTGCCGCATCGAAAGGTAGTACAACTCGAGCGCGTTGAACCGATAGGGTTGCGGCACGAAGTTGTACCATCCCTGGTCTCCGTGCATCCGGGGGTACATCGCGATTCCGTCTACGATCTTCTTTTGCGCATTGATCGCATCGGTCTGTTTTCGCCAGACATCGAGATACCTGTCATCGCCAGTCAGCAAATAGGCATTCATGAATCCGATGAAACTCCAATACGTTCGATTGCGGTGAGCCAGGTCTCCCGTCTGTGGAACCACGACCGAAAAACCCCAGCCGTACGTGCCGCCATACCACTTTCCGTCGCATTCTCCGCCGATCGTCCCGTCGAGTCCGATGTTACTGGGAATGATGTTCTGATTCTCTACCATCCGCTCACGCCAAGCATCCACGTAGCCCAACAGCCACTGCCGGTACTTGGGCTCGTGGGTTATCAAATAGGCATTCAATGCCAGCGTGGTCGCCAGGAGGTTGAGCGGATGATCCCCAACCACATCGTTGTAGTCCTTGAAGTGCGCGAGCATCTCTGCGTAACTTCGCTCACCGTGTGCCAGGTCGAAGCGATGCTCCACTTCAATCGGATCACCCGTCCAGTCGAGTCCGGTCGCTTTCCGCATCAGGGGTCCTCGGCTTCCGTTGATCATGCTACGGATGATCTTGCGTTCGGGATCGTAGTTGGGCGCCCCGGGATCCTCGTTCATATAGAAACCGGCGTAGCGGCGGGTCCTCTGTAGTAATGACACGCCCTGGGGATCGCTGAGACCCAACAAATTAAAAACACCCAGGCCTTCGGCGTTGTGCTGCCAGTCAAACATCACGGGAAATTCTTTGTAGTACATCCCGTCTCGGGCAAATGGGACTTGGACCGTCTTGGCATGCGTGTATTGTCGGAGATGTCCCTCCCAGGCTTTCGTGACCATCTTCAACACTCGGTCCGAAGCACCCAGCGCATGCAATGTCGGCCAGTCGTTGCAATTCTCGATCGCGTCGTCCGGACCATCGTCCCCACCCCATCGCTCAACACAAAGAAGATATCCACGTTCGTCGAAAAATCTCTCGAAGAATTCCTCACAAGCCTTACCGCTCGTCTCCAACAACTGCCGTTCCAACAGCGCCCAGCTCGGCGGGCTCATCAAAGCGTCGATGTGAATCTGCGGGTTCTCTCCGGACGCCCCTACGGGACACCAGCAACAAAACCACAACAACCACGGCAGTACGGCCAATCGACCTTGCATGGCGCGAGACCTCAAATCGGGTAAAACGATCGGGAAGGAGGATTCAACGGCGCAAAAAAATGGCAACCAGACGGTCCCATCGTCTCGGACGCCGTGTCATGGACGGCGATCGAGTACGGCGTCCGCTGGTACGTCAAAGCTGCGTTTATACCCCATCCGCTTGTGGCCAGGAATCTAGCGGGTCGGGTTTGCGTACCAGACAACGTTCTGACTAGCCTGTCCGGCAACCAGCAAATCTAGGTCGCCGTCTCCGTCGATATCAACGGCACGGATGTCGTAAGCAGCCTGGTCTCGACCGACAACGTGCGTCGTAAATTGTCCACGCCCGTCGTTCTCAAACCAAACCGCCAACCGGTCATCCTTGGCGCACGTGGCCGCATCCGGATCCCCATCCCCATCCAGATCACAGACGACCAGGCAATGGGGACCACGTAGCGTGGCGTGAATGTCGTGTCGCTTCCAATGCGGGGCCTCGAACCACACGACTCCCTGCCCATGTCCGCGCGAGGCGACAAAGTCGGTCTGGCCGTCACCATTGACATCGGCCGGGTGAATATTCGTGGCGCCCGGTTCAGAGTCAGAAATCAGGTGTTTGGTCCAGACGCCCGTCGGGTCGCGGGGAGCCTCCCACCAAGCAAACCAGTTCCCCATCCGGCTGGTGTCCTGGGGCCCCCCCTTGGCCCCACTCGCCGCGTCTGGGCGACCATCGCCGTTGACATCCCCCAGTCCCAGATAATGGCTCAGACCGGGCGCGTCACCGCGGGCAAAAACGGACCTGGTCCATGATTGCTCAGCTGCGCGAGGGCGGCGGTACCAGACCAGTGAATGCTTAAACGGTCCCACCGGCTGGGCGCTGTTGGCCAGCAGGTCGGGAGTGCCGTCGCTGTCCACATCACCGACCAGGAGACCGTGAATCCCGTTCACCCGCTCGTCGACCACCCGCATGGGCCAGCGCTCTTTCAGAGGGTGTTGTGGGCGCTCCAGCCAGAAAACCAAACCTGGGCTGTAGCGGGCGCCGATGAAATCCGGATCTCCGTCGCCGTCGGCGTCCATCGTCTCGCTGTGGATCAGGCCCAGCGGTGGCTCGGCTGCCAGCACAACTTCCGTCCACTTGGGCGCTACTAGCAACCGCGTAACGTTACCCGCATTACAGATCACGTCGACGCGTCCATCACCCGTGAAGTCAGCCGCGACCGCAGTCGCGCAAGACGCACCCGAGTAGACCACGCTCCGTTTCCAGGGCAATTCGGCCCGCGACGGCAGCGCTATCCAGCACAGCAGCAGCAGCGTCAGAAAGGTGTTTGGCAGTCTCATCGAGTCAACCGCGTCGATCCAGCGTGAGGGAACAACTTGTTTTTCGATGTCCTGACCGCGCCCACCGACAACCGGGCACGAGTCATTCCGGACAACCTCGCTACACCAGTGGGGAAGAACCGAGGTTTATCGGTAATCCCCTTCCGAGAGAATGTATGCGCCGTTCGGCATCGAGGATTTTGTCCCCTGAGCAGTCATCAACTGCTGGTAGACGACATAATCGATCAGTTCGCTAACAAAAATCACACTACCATCGGACATGGCCATGTTGACACCCCCCGAATGATAGCTCGAGGGTCGCAGCGTCTCGATGATCTGAGGCATGTCCTCCTCGCGAAAATCGACGTCATAGCCGTTGACAAACAGCGACGTCGAGTTGATCTTCATGTCGTTGTGGGCAAACATCGCACCGGTCTGAGTGCGTGGCAGCGAACCATCCACCTGATCGAGCGCATACAACCAGCAGAAGACGTTCGAGGGGAGGAAATCGTTGAGCGTCGTGTTAATCGGAGACCAAACCTGTCCGTAAGGCTGGAACAGGTTGGTCGGGTCGTAGAACCGTTTCAACCGTGGTTCGTAGAACTTACCCGGCATGTACCAGCGCATCGCCTGGATGTTCTCGCTCAGCAACACCGTGGAACTCAGCCCGTCGGTGATGTCGGTGGCGCTCATCGAGCCGAGATTCGCTGCCGGGGCATCCGCATCGCCGTCTCCGTCGACGTCGATGGCGGGACTGCGATCTCTGAAGATGCCATTGGGCGCACCCTGGGCAATTCCCCAGGCTTGATTGGCCGCCAAACCTCGGATGCCATTGACATCCACGAATCGGGCCGCCGAATTGTCATTCCGATACTGGATCGGTCGCGGAAACAGGCCCGCGTTGGCGACGTACGATGCGCCCGGTCCACTATCGGACAATTGCTGGCCCCCCGTAACGAGATTGTTTGGCTGTGCAGCCCACAACACGCCCTCAGTGATGTCGGGACCCTGTCCTTTGTAGAGATCGCCCGAGGGACAAATCCAAGAGGCCACATGCGGCGCCAGCAGCGGATTGATCACTTCGAGGCCCGACCCTCCTAGGGTCGTGGCGAGGGTCACCATTCGGTACGTATTGGGATCGCTCCAGCGATCACGGATGTCCTGTCGCCCATACTCGGCAGCAATGGCAACGTACCAGGAAGCGGGTTTCGCCAGCGGCACAGCCGTACCGTTGACTTGCGTGTAACGGGAGACGGCCAATCCATCGTAAGATACGTCAGCAAACCCTGGGTACTTACGCTTTGATTGCTCAAAGGCGACGACAGCCGTAGCCAATTGTCGCAAGTTATTGCTACATGTTGACTTCCGGGCTGCCTCACGGGCCATCTGCACGGCTGGTACCGTCAGCGCCACCAAGAGGCCGATGATGGCGATCACCACCAGTAGTTCCACCAACGTAAATCCGCCCCGTTTTCGCCCCGACATGGCGTCTCTCCCCGGATCCCGACAAGTTGGCCAGCGCGCCTTGGATCAGGCGAGCAGGTTGTATTGTCGCCTATCTGGGGGGAAAGGTCCAGCATCTTGACCCCCGTTCGGAAGAGAAAACCAGCAGAATACGAAAACCGGGGAAGACCGTCGGTTGGCGGCTCCCGCCCGTGTTGAAACTTCGATCGAGCAGCTGCAGGTGCGATCGGCGTCCCCAACCTGCACTCACGGCGGCTTCTCAGAACCCGTTAACACGGCTGATGACCTCGGCTCGATTGAACAAACTGTTGGTTCAAACCCCGATCGTCAGTTCGGGATCAGGGAGTTGGAACGGGTAGTCGTCGCTCAGCTGCCGACAATCAGCAGCCGCATAATGGTATTGCAGGGCGCGCCGGCGATCGGGCGTTTGATTGGCGGGCGTCGCGTGCAGGAGTTCTCCATGAAAAACCAGCGCATCACCGGCCTGTAGTGGTACGGCGACAACCTCAGATGCGGTGGGCGTTGTCACCGCGCCGTATTCGTCTCCCGACCCTCTGTGCTCGACCAGCCCAGCGTGCTGGGAAAAGGGGACCACATGCATACAGCCATTTTCAATGCTCGTCTTGTCGCAAGCGATCCAAAGACCGAGCAATTGACAGGGAGCGAGACGAAAGTACGCGTTGTCCTGATGCCACACTTTGTTGGTACTGCAACGCGGTGGTTTCATCAACAACATGGACTGAATCAGATGGACGCGCGGGCCCAGCAACGTGTGAACGATTTCCAACCAACGAGGATGCCGACCCAATCCCTGAAAAAATGCATTGTGCACAGCCATCCGAAACAATTTTCGGACCGATAGCTCCAGCGATTCTGTGGCCACGTCGCCGCTGATGACGCGCGGCTCAAACTGTACCAACTCACCAGGTGGCTCGGGATACCTGCCGACGATCTGCGCGACCTCCGCAAAAACAGCCTGAATTTCCTCGTCGGTCAGTAGCCCGGAGACCGTGAAATAACCCTGTTGATGAAATTGTTGGAGATGTTCGTTTTCCACCGTGACCACGCGATTGCCGGAGCCTGAAAACCAACCGCCTCGAAGCATTCCTCGGGACGCCGTT
Source organism: Planctomycetaceae bacterium (assembly GCA_002702965.1). Classification (GTDB taxonomy): domain Bacteria; phylum Planctomycetota; class Planctomycetia; order Pirellulales; family Pirellulaceae; genus UBA9264. The sequence goes on along the minus strand of PADE01000142.1, from coordinate 95 downwards.
ATCTTATCGTAGAATGCAGCGTCGCACAGCAACCGGTGGAGCCTTGCCGCATGGGACAGCCACCTGCTAGAAGGGCGACCGCCTGTCCTGCGACG